>JAFAOG010000010.1 GCA_019237945.1 Deltaproteobacteria bacterium
GGCGCCATCCCGCAGGGCATCGGTGTCACCGACGGCGCCACCGTCGGCATCTTCACGATCCTGCATTTCGCGGCACCTCTTGGCATCGCGTTCGCGTTGGCACGGCGAGGCCGCATGCTGGTCGTGAGCACCGCCGGCGTGCTGCTGCACTTGTTGTTTGGTGCGCGGGCTCACGAGCCCAGCCCGGAGGTTGCGACGACCCCATGACCCCGATCGGACATCTCACCTCGAGCGCCGTGGTTGCCGGCTCGACCGGCATGCTCAAGCCGAAGGAAGTGTTCCTCGCGCTCGCCTGGTACATCTTCTTCCTGATCGTCTTCGGCATCCTCAAGGCGAACATCGCGCCGGGGATGTGGGGCATGCACGTCTACGACACGTTCTCCGACGTGCCGTTCTACCTGCTCGTGATCATCTGGATGCGCGCGCGGCCGCGCCGTCAGCTCGCGCTCGCCCTCGGCATCGGCAACCTGATCCTGCCGGCGTACTCGCACCTGTTCGACAAGATGTTCCTGTGGTTCATGGATCGGCTCCCCGAGGGCATGTTCCGTCCGCACAACATCCTGCACTCGCCGATGGCGGGCCTCGTGCTGTGCACGCTGTGCACGCCGCTCTTGTGCTGGCTGATGAAGCGCCAGGACCGGCTCGCGATCTGGGGCGCGCTGATGATCGGCTATCTGCTGCACATCACCGTCGACACGATCACGTACGACTATCCGATCTACTGGCTGTGGCCGTTCTCCGACTACCACACCACGTTCATCACGGCGTTCCAGCAGCCCGATGCGGTCTCGCAGTGGCTCGGCAATCCGTACTTCGTCGCGTCGCCGCCGGTCCGCAACAACCCGCAGGGCTACATCATGTACTCGTCGGAGGTGTTGCTCGACCTGCTGCTCGGCGCGTTCTACACGATGATCGTCGCGTTCCGGCACATCGCGAACAAGCCGGAGCACGCGCCGCGCCTCGTTCCCACGCCTGACTCGCCCGGTTCGAGCGACGCATGAGCGGCTTCCATCGCTTCCTGCGCGCGATCACGCGCCACTACCGCCTCCCCTTCGGCGATGCCTGGTTCAACGACCGCATCGACCGCTTCTTCCGCAACCGCGAGCCGCAGTGGTTGCTCGCGCCCGCCGCCGGCGCGTGGCCGACGATGGAGCTCGACCTGACCCAGAAGCTGCAGCGGAAGTTCTTCTACTTCCCCAAGCTGCACGGCTGGTACTACGGCCGCCTGCCGTTCCGCGCGTTCCTGACGGAGCGGCTCACGCCCGGCTCGACATTCCTCGACATCGGCAGCAACGTCGGCTTCTTCTCGCTGCTCGCGGCGCGGCTCGTCGGCCCGACCGGGCGCGTCTACTCGTTCGAGCCCGATCCCGACACGTGCGAGGCGCTGCGCCGCTCCGCGCAGGCGAACGGCTACACGCACCTGCGCACGCACCAGCTCGCGCTCTCCGACGAGGTCGGCGAGCTGACGTTCTATCGCGCGAAGGACGGCACCGCGAATTCGCTCGTCCCCGAGGCGCAGGGACGCGAGGCGCGCTACGAGCGCACGCTCAAGACGCCGGTCACCACGCTCGACAAGCTCGTCGCCGACGGCACGATCGATCCGCGTGGCATCAAGGCGATCAAGGTCGACGTCGAGGGCGCCGAGCCGCGCACGGTCGCCGGCATGCTCGAGGCGCTGCGCGCCGCCGACTATCCGGCGATCTGGTGCGAGGTCCGCGGTCCGCGCGGCTCCACGCGTGCGCCGAACACGTTCGTCCCCGTGCGCGACACGCTCGCCACGATCGGCTATCGCCCGTACATCTGGAAGGCCGGCGAGCGCCGCCCCGTCGTCGACGCGGACGTCGTCAAGCGCACCGACGTCCTGTTCGAGCGCGACTAACTGGCCGCGGGCAGCGCGAACGGCAGCTTCTTCGCCGCGCGCAGCTTCGCGAGGTGCGGCTCGTGCAAGAAGATGAGGTTTCGCACGTAGTCGCGCTGGTTCGCCATGTCCTGGTTCTTCTCGACAGAGAATTCGCGACCATCGCGCAGCTGGCCCTGCTGCAAGAAGAACCGCCGGTAGCCGAGCTCCGCCGCGATCCGGCTGACCTCGCCGACCGAGCCCGCATTGTGGCGCTCTTCCGTCTCGACGATCAGCGGCGGCTTCTCGCGACCGAGCGTCTCGCGCGCGCCGAGCAGCACGCTCGCCTCATGACCCTCGGTGTCGACCTTCATGAAGCCGACGTCGCGCAGGTCGTACGAATCGACGGTGCGCTTCTCGACGTCGAACGTCTGGAAGCCGAACGCCTCGTTGACCTTGCCGTGCAGATCGTTGTTCTGCTCGATCGTGCTGTAGCCCCACTGCAGCGCCGGCATCGTGATCTGCGCCATGCCCGGCTCCGACGACAGCGCGACCTGATGGACCTCGACGCGCTCGCCGAACCCGCTGCGCAGCGCATTCGCCAGGTGCGGCAGCGGCTCGAACGCGACGACGCGCGCGACATGCGGCCGCGCAAAATACGACCACATGCCGAACGAGCACCCGATGTCGACCATCGTCTGCGCCGGCTCGCACAAGAGCGCGATCAGCGCGATCTCCGGCTCCGGATACGCGCCGAACATCCGTCGCGGTCCCCAGATCAGTCCCGGCTGCTTGCTCAGGACCCAGCGCTTCCAGTTCAAGGTCGCGCGAGAAACCCGGTCACCCAGAGATGGCTCGGACACGCTCGCGGTATCCCACCGTCCCCGTCGGCAAGCAAGCCATTAGCCGCGAGATGCCGCTGCTTCACCCGTACCCGTTTGGGTACGCGCGCGACCGAACGTCAGGTGCAGCACGACCCCGATCACGGCAACGAGCAGCATCCGGCCGCGCCGCGCGAGCGCGAACGCCACGCCGGCAGGACCCGGAAAATGCAGGATCTGGAACACGCCGACGGTCGCCGCCTCGGCGACGCCGAGCCCCTGCGGAATCGCGCCACCGATGAAGCCCGCCGCGCTCAGGGCGCCTGCCGTGAAGAACACGTCTGCGATATCGAACTGCACGTCGAGCAGATGGAACAGCAGCGCGATCTCCAGCATTCCGATTAGCTTGCCGAGCCCGCACCACAGTCCCGCGCGCACCAGCACCGCCACCCTCACGCGTTCGTGGCCGAGCTGATCCGCACCGAGGAGCCGCGCGATCTTGCCCGCGATCCGGCTCGAGGCCGTCGTCACCATGACCGTCACCATGACAGCGGCGATTCCCAGACCCGCGACACCGTAGCCAAGCATCGACGTCCGGACGCCGGTCGTCATCTCGATCATCAGCGCGCCGATCGCGACGGTGCCGCCGGAGTACGCGAACGCGAGCGCGTTGTCGATCAGCCGATCGTTGATCAGCGCGACGACAGCACGATGGGTCTCGACGTACTGCGACAGCTGCCGCAGCTTGAACGGCTCGCCACCGATGCCCGCCGCAGGCAACAAGGCGTTGTAGCCCTCGCCGACCAGCCGGTTCCAGTACAGCGCGAGCCACGGCACGCGGCCCTCGAGCAGACAACGCATCGAGGCGGCCGAGGCGCCATACCAGACGAGCGCGATCGCCGGCGTCAGGAACACCCACGGCCCCAGCTGCATGCACGCATCGCCGATCGCGCCGAGCGGAAACCGCGAGACCATGACCGCGCACAGCGCGAGGCCGATGACCAGCAAACCGCGGCGAACCCAGACGTTGTTCAGCATCGAGAAGGAGCCGCCTGAAGCAGAGCGTGCCTGATGCCGCCGGTCAAGGGCTCGCGAAGACTGCGCGAAACTCGTGTGTGCGCGATCGCGTAGGAGCTATGTGGGCAGGATCAGTGCTGCTCGACCGCGCGGCGCAGGTCTGCCGTCGCTGGGATCGGCGCGGGCGCCGCGGCCGCGGCCGCGAGCGGGCGAACTGGCTCCGCCGGCGTCGCAGCGACGGCCTCGACGACCGGCTTCGGCGCGACCAGCATCTTGTACGCGGTGTGCCAGCGCGAGAGCGCCGTGCCGACGGAGAGCAGGCCGGTCGTCGCCATCGTCAGGCCGACGATCCATTCGGCCGTCGCGGGCTCGCAGGCGGCCGCGGCGAGCGTGCCGACGGCGACGAGGACGATGCGCTCGGCGCGCTGCATGATGCCCGTCGAGAGCGCGACGCCGAGGCCTTCCGCGCGGGCGCGCGTGTAGCTGACCATCACCGAGCCGCCGAACGCGCCGAGGACGGTGAGCAGCCAGAGCGACTCGTGGAGGTACCAGGTGTAGCCGGCGAACACGAAGAGCTCGCCCCAGCGATCGCTGACCGAATCGAGGAGCGCGCCGGCGGCGGTTTGAGAGTTGCCGAGGCGGGCGAGGCGGCCGTCGAGGATGTCGAGGATGCCGGAGAGGCCGTAGAGCCAGGCGGCGGCGCCGAGCGCGCCCACGCCGACCGCGGCACCCGTGGCGGCGCAGCCGAAGAGCGAGAGGACGGTGATCAGGTTCGGGGAGACGCGGCCGAGCATGCGGCGCTCGACCGGGCCGATCAGCCAGATCAGGAAGCCGGCGAGGAACGGGCCGAAGACGCGGTCGTGCTTGACCTGCTCGAGGTTCGTCTTCCCGAGCGCGCGGAGCACGCAGTACACGCCGAACGCGCCGAGGAATGCGGCGGCGAGGACGAGCGGGGGAAGAAGCGAGCTCAACAAGCGGGATCTTGGGGTTACCACGCGCGCGGCGTGGTTCCTAGGTGTTTACCGCGGCCTCGGCCCCTGGCCAGATTCGCCGCACGATCGGGGTGATCCGGAAGCAGCAGATACCGAGGACCATGCCGGCGACGCAGTCGGGGACCCAGTGGTGGCGGAGATAGATCGTCGAGAACCAGAGGGAAACAACGATCGGCAGGCAGAGGTAGAAGAACAGCTTGGGGCGACGCGGGAACACCGCGCTCCCGAAGCGCCAGCCGTAGAGCAGCGTCATCATCGCGATCGCGCAGTGCATCGACGGGAACGAGCTGTTCGTCCGGACCGGGTTCGCGGCGTCCCACTGGCCTTGCGACCATTCCCAGAGGCCGAAGAACGACGTCAGGTGCGGCGGATCGAAGCCGCCGTGCATCAGCGGGCTGTAGAAGCGCGGCGGGCCGGCGGGGAACAGGATGAAGCAGGTGAAACCGATGCAGAGGTGGAGCACGACCGAGGTCGCGAGCTCGCGGAAGTCGGCGCGGCGGCCGCGGAACGACAGCATCGTCGCGAGCACCATCGGCAGGATGAAGTACATGCCGTACGCGGCCGCGAACCAGTCGGTGAGGATCGGCGTCGACAGGTGCTTGCCGACCCACACGCTCGGCTCGACGCCGAACACGGCGACGTCGAGGTTGTAGAGGTGCTCGTCGATCGGGACCTTGCGGATGAGGCCCGTGTACTGGTGGAGGTTCTCGAACAGAACGACCAGCAGGATCATCGGACCCCAGTCGCGCAGGATGCGCTTGGCGGCCGCGTAGAACTTGTCGCGCTCGCCCGGCGCGTTCATCACGATCGCGCGCGCGCGATACATGAAGCGCACGCCGACGAGACCGCCGGCAAGGCCGGTGACGATCACGATCGAGCCTTCGCCCGCGACGTGGAAGTTCGAGCCGAAGATCAGGCCGAGCGCGATGAATACGCCGAGGAAGAACAGGAAGAACGTGAAGTCGGGGCCGAGGAACGCGAGCAGGCGAATGATCGCGTTGCCGGTTCGCTCCTCGGGAAGCGCTGCAGTCTGCTCGTACATCGTGCTCACTTGGGAAGCATCTGTCCGATCCGGACGAGCCGGATCACGGCGGCGGCGTTGCCGATGATGGCGACCGCGAGCAGGCCCGCGATCATCGGCGTCGTCCACGGCAGGTTGTGCGCGACGAGCCAGTCGCCGAGCAGCGCGGAGATGCCGGCGCCGGTGATGAGATACACCGCGCGCTCGTGGCGGCGCATCAGGCCGCGCGGCGGGTTGACGTGCAGCGCCTCGGCCTTCGCGCTGGCGTAGCTGATCATGAACGACGCGGCGAGCGCGGCGAGCGTCAGCACCATCAGCGAGACGTCGGTGCGGTAGAAGATGACGAGGCCGCCGAGGAACGCGAGCTCGGTGTAGCGGTCGACGGCGGCGTCGAGCAGCTCGCCGCGATCGCTGCCGGTGTTCGTCATGCGGGCGACCTGGCCGTCGAGGATGTCGCCGAGCGTCGACCAGGTGGCGAGCGCCACCGCGAGGCCGAACCAGCCGAACGCGAGCGCGACGCCCGCGCCGAAGCCGAGCACGCACGCGGTCCACGTCAGCATGTTCGGCGTGATCCGCATCGCCGTGAGGCCGCGGACGATCGGGCTCATCGCCCAGTACGTCCAGTCCATCAGCTCCTGGCCGACGAGCGCGGTGCCGCCGATCTTCGCGACGCGCTCGCTGCGCGCGACGCCCCAGACCATCACGCGCACGCCATAGGCGGCGGCCGCGAAGACCGCCAGCACGAGCATCCCGTAGATGAAGTACGCGTCCTTCACGACGCGCTAGCCGGCCTTGGCTGCCGTCCGCACGGGGGCGAGCTCGAGCTCGCGGCCGTCCGCGCGCGCCGACGCGTACGCGGTCTCGATGAGCTGCACGCACATCGCGGCGTCGCGGGCTTCCTTGCCGACCCACTCGCCGGTGCGAATCTGGCGGACGAAGTCCTTGTGGAGGTACTTGAACCACTCGGCGTGCGAGGCGTCCATCCAGTGCGACGCGGCGCTGAGCTTCTCGACGTCGACCTTGCCGCCTGCCCGCTTGCGGTGGATCTCGATGTCGTCGTCCTCGACCTTGATGGCGCCGTGCGCGCCGTGGATCGTGTAGATGACCTTGCGGAAGCCGGAGTTCCACGTGAGCTGCGCGACCGCGAGGCCGCCCGGGAACGTCACGGTGCAGTTGAAGTTGTCCTCGGTGTCGAACGCCGACAGGTTCGACATCTTCGCGGCGATCGCCGTCGGCTGCGACGCGAGCCAGTCGAACGCGAGGTAGAAGGTGTGGCTGCCGTGGTCCATCGCGATGCCGCCGCCGCTGGTCTTGCGGTGCCGGCGCCAGTCGGGCTGCCACTCGGCGACGCCCTTGGCGTGCGTGGTGCGGAACGTGTCGAGCGTGACGAGATGGATCGGGCCCAGCTCCTCGCTCTCGAGGACCTGGCGGATCGCCTTGATCACCGGCGCGTGCTTGTAGTTGTGCGACGGGAAGAACACGCGCTTGACGCGCTCGGCGTGGTCGAGCATCGAGCGCGCGTCGGCGCCCGAGGTCGCGATCGGCTTCTCGCAGAACACGTGCAGGCCATGCTCGAACGCCGCGTGGGCGATGGCGGCGTGGTCGCAGGGCGGTGTCGCGATGTCGACAAAATCGAGGTTCTTGGCCTCGGCCGCCAGCAGGGTCTTCGTGTCCGGGTAGATGCGTGCCTTCGGCAGCACCTGCTTCGCCTTCTCGCGGCGCGCTGCACACACCTCGGCCACGGCGACGATGTCGAACGCGTCGGGGGACGAGAGGTACGCGGGGACGTGCCCCTTCTCCGCGATGAAACCAAACCCGATCAGTGCGCCCTGGAGTGGACGGGTCATCTAGAAAACCTCGGCAGTGGAATAGGTCAATGCGGTGACAGAAGCAAGAACCGTCGCGCCTCTTGGAACGGCTATATTCGCTTTGAGTCCGCATTGTTGAAGACCTGACGGCGGACTCTGGGCGCAAGCGTCAGCTTTTGAACGCTTACGGGGCGAAATGCCTCAATGGGGATCTGGCAGATCCCGGCAGCGCGGCTACTTCATGTCGGAAAGGATCGAGACGCACTCGTCGACCCACGGGTCGCGGGCGAGCGAGTCCTTCCACTTCGTCATGCGATCGTCGGTCGGGCCCTTGCCGCCGGGACCGGGCGAGGGAACCGGCGTGTCCTCGACCGTGGTGACGGTCATTCGCGGCGCGGCCTTGTCGAGCTCCGGCGAGGCCGCATCGAGCTCCGCCTTCTGCTGCTTGCGGCGGTCTTCCCACTTCTTCATCGCGAGCGGGACGATCGTGTCGTCCTTGCGGGCCTTGAGCACGGCGACCGCCTTCGCGATGTTCGCGAGCACCGGATCCTTGCCGACGCGCGCGGCGGACTTCTCCGCGAGCACGTTGATCTTCGGCGGCGCGCGCCAGTCATCGTGCGGCGCCGGATCGATCTTCGACACCGGCAGCGAGTGCTCGAGCGTCGACTCGCGCGTATCGACGTAGCCGTTCGGGTTCGGCAGCAGGATGTCGGGCGTCACGCCTTCGCGCTGCGTCGACACGCCGTTGATCCGATAGAACTGCTCGATCGTCAGCTTGAGCACGCCGAGGTCCTGGTGGCTGCCCGCGACGCGATCGAGATCCGCGAGCGTCTGCACCGTGCCCTTGCCGTGCGTCGGGCTCGTGCCGACGATGATCGCGCGGTGATAGTCCTGCAGCGCGCCGGCGAGGATCTCCGACGCCGAGGCGCTGAACTGATCGACGAGCACGAGCAGCGGACCGTCGTACGTGATGCTGCGATCGTCGTCGCCGAGCACGTCCTTCTTGCCGCGCGAGTCGCGGACCTGGACGAC
>JAFAOG010000041.1 GCA_019237945.1 Deltaproteobacteria bacterium
GATCGAGCTGCCCGAGAGCTCGGCGATCGGTCAGCAGCTTCGCGACCTCGTCTCGCTTGTACGAGCGCGCCAGCGCGGCGGTCGCATCGCAGCCGGTCTCCGCGGGCTTCTTGTCGCGGCTGACAAAGCTCATCACGACGAAGATCGCGACGAACGCGAATACGCCGAGGCCGATCGCCTGGCTCCACTGCTTGACCTGCTTGGGCCGCCGCACCGCGCGGTCGAACGCAGCGAGCAACGGATCCATCGCCGGCCAGCGCTTCGCCGGATCGGCGGCGAGCCCGCGCTGGAGCAGCGGACGCAGGCCGCGCGGAATCTTGTCCGCGTGCGACGGCACTCCACGTTCGATCGCCTTCGCGATCGCGCCGACGTCGTCGCCGGGGAACGGCCGCTTGCCGGCGAGCGCCTCCCACGCGGTGATGCAGAACGCGAACTGATCGGCGCGCGCATCGGCCGGGCGGCCGGCGATCTGCTCGGGCGCCATGTACGCCGGCGTGCCGAGCAGCGTGCCGGTGCGCGTGAGGTCGCTGTCGAGCGAGCCCTTCGACGACGTCTTCGACGAGCCCCCGGTCGTGCGTCCCGGGCTCGTCTGCGTGAGCTCGATCGGCTTGGGGCCGGGCGTCGACTGCGCGGTCTCCTCGAGCGCGAGGTCCTTCGGGACGCTCGGCGCCGCCGCGACGGCAGGCGCTTCGCCCGACGCGGGACGCGCCTCGACCGTCGACATCAGCGCATCGTTGCCGGCCTCCGCGCGCGCGAGCCCGAAGTCGGTGACCAGCACGCGCCCGCCGCGCTCGACGAGCACGTTGTGCGGCTTGAAGTCGCGATGGACCATGCCCGCGGCGTGTGCGGCGGCGAGGCCGCGGCCGGCGGCGAGCAGCGTCTCCGCGATCTGCTCCACGGTGTGCTCGTGCGTCAGCCACGCCGCCATGTTCTCGCCGTCGACGAGCTCCATCGCGACGAGGTCGCGCCCGCCGATGCTCTCGGCATCGAACACCGTGATCACGTTCGGGTGGCGCAGCTTCGCCATCGCCCGCGCCTCGCGGAGCAGACGAGCCTGCGCCGTGTCGTCGCCGGCGAGCGCGGGACGCAGGACCTTGAGCGCGACCTTGCGATCGAGCTCGGTGTCGTGCGCGAGCCAGACCGAGCCCATGCCGCCGGCGCCGATCTCGCGGATCAGCCGGTACTTTCCGATCTGGACGTCTGATTCGAGAGCGTTCATGCGGCGAGCGAGGCAGCGTCGGTATCGGGCGGCAGGCCCCACCCGTGTTCGTAGCGGAAGACCTCGCGTGCCGACAAGGTCTGCGCGCCCTCGACGATCCCGATCTGGTCGAGCGACACGAGCGACGGATGACGATGCCCGCACGCGTGCGCGAGGTGGATCAGCTCCTTGCGCAGCGTCGCGAGGTAGTTCGCGAGGCGCGCGGCCTTCAGCGTCGGATCGAGGCCGCGCATCAGCCACTTGTTCTGCGTCGCGACACCCGTCGGGCAGTGCCCGGTGTGGCAGCGCTGCGCCTGGATGCAGCCGATCGACAGCATCGCCTCGCGCGCGACGTTGATCATGTCGCAGCCCAGGCCCATCGCGAGCAGCGCGCTCTCCGGGAAGCCGAGCTTGCCCGAGCCGATGAACACGACCTTGTGGTGCACGCCGGCCTCCGCGAACGTGCGATAGACCTCCGCGAACCCGAGGCGGAACGGCAGCGCGACGTGATCGGTGAACACGAGTGGCGCCGCGCCGGTGCCGCCTTCGCCGCCGTCGATCGTGATGAAGTCGGGCGCGCGGCCCGTCTTGTCGATCTGCGCGGCGAGGTCGCGCCAGAAGCCGAGATCGCCGACCGCGCTCTTGATGCCGACGGGCAGGCCCGTCGCGTCGGCGAGCTTCTCGATGAAGTCGAGCATGCTCGAGACGTCGGAGAATGCGCTGTGCGCGGCCGGCGAGATGCAGTCGCGGCCGAGCGGGATGCCGCGGATCCGCGAGATCTCGGGCGTGATCTTGGCCGCCGGCAGCACGCCGCCGAGCCCGGGCTTCGCACCTTGCGAGAGCTTGATCTCGATCGCCTTCACGCGCGCGCTCGCGACGCTCGCGAGGAAGCACTCCATCGAGAACCGGCCCTTGTCGTCGCGGGCGCCGAAGTAGCCGGTGCCGATCTGCCAGATGATGTCGCCGCCCTTGCGGTGGTAGTCACTGATGCCGCCTTCGCCCGTGTTCTGCAGCGCGCCGGCGAGCGCGACGCCGCGATTGATCGCCTCGACGGCCGCGCCCGATAGCGAGCCGTAGCTCATCGCGCTCGTGTTGATCACGCTCGTCGGGCGGAACGCGTGCTTGCGTCCGCGAAACCCGCCGAGCACGCGGATGCACGGCAGCTTGTGATCGGGATCCTCCTCGGGATGCAGCGGAAATGCGCTGTGGCGGATCAGGATGTAGCCCGGGCGCTCGAGGTCGTTGTCGGTGCCAAAGCCGAAGTAGTTGTTCTCCTTCTTCGACGACGCGTACACCCAGCGCCGCTGATCGCGCGAGAACGGGCGCTCCTCGTCGTTGCTCGTCACGATGTACTGGCGCAGTTCGGGTCCGATCGCCTCGAGCCAGTAGCGGAAGTGACCGACGATCGGGAAGTTGCGCAGGATCGCGTGTTTTCGCTGCACGACGTCGTGGATCGCGATCAAGACGAGCGCCGCGCCGACCGCGATGCCGACGTACCCCGGAATCGACATCCCCCGAGCTTATCAGTCGCCCGACCAGAACCGGATGGGTCCCGTATCCATGTGGACGAACCCGCTCTCGAGATACAGCCCGACGCCTCCCAGCTTCTGGGACTTCGCCCACGCCTGGAGCTGCTGCGTCGTCACGCCGGGGACGAAGAAGTCGACCGCGTTGCCGTGCGTGTGCTGGCTGTCGCGCGCGACCTGATGGCCCTTCTTGCGCAGCATCAAATTGAACTTCGGATGGCGAAAACCGCTGACGACGTCGACGACCGGGCTCTTGAACTTCTCGGCCGCACTGACGAGCACGCCGAGCAGCCGCGGCTCCATCGTCATCGACTTCGACGTGTAGTGATCGCGCAAGAAGAGATCGAGCGCGTGACCGCCGGGCGGCTTCGCCGGATCGACCGCGAGCCACTCGTGCGTGTGCTCGTTGTAGAGGTTGATCAGCGGCGCGGGCTTCGTGCCGGGCGCCGCGATTGCCTCGTGATTCGGCGTCTTCGCCGCGAGCTCCTTGTCCTTCTTCGACTGCGCATGCGCCGTGCTCGCGAGGAGCAGCAGCGCGAGCGTGATCCTCATCGCGCTCTCTTGAGCGGGACGAGCACCTCGTTCATCGAGCCGGAGCGGAAGCCGGCGAGGTCGAGCGCGATGTACGCGAAGCCGAGCTTCTTGCCGAGCGCCGAGATCTGCTCGCCGAGCTCGAGCGCGCGCGCCATCTCGGTGCGGTCGATCTCGAGGCGGGCGATCGTGTCGTGGAAGCGCACGCGGAGCTGGCGGAAGCCGAGCGCACGCAGGCCGTCCTCGAACTGATCGACGCGGCGCAGCCGGTCCGGCGTGATCTGCGTGCCGTACGGGAAGCGCGACGACAGGCACGCGAGCTGCGGCTTGTCCCACGTCGAGAGCCCGAGCTCCCTCGACAGCTCGCGGATCTCCTGCTTCGTCAGCTGCGCCTCGACCATCGGCATCTTCGCGCCGCGATCGCGCGCAGCCGCGATGCCCGGTCGCACGTCACCGAGGTCATCGACGTTCGTGCCGAGCACGACGACCGCGCCGAGGCGCTGCGCGATCGGCGCCGCGACATCCATCAGCTCGGTCTTGCACAGCGCGCAGCGGTGCGTCGGGTTCTCCGCGAACCCGGGGACCTCGAGCTCGTGCGATTCGATCATGTGGTGCCGATCGCCCAGGCCCATCGCGCGGCCCAGCGCCTCGGCCTCCCGGACCTCGGACTGCGCCATCGTCGGCGACACGGCGGTCACCGCGTGCACCCGCTCGCCGAGCGCATCGATCGCGACGCGCAGCAGGAACGCCGAGTCGACGCCGCCCGAGAACGCGACGACGACGCGCTCGTATCCGGCCAGGGTGTCTCGGAGCGCAGCGAGCTTCGACATCAGCGGGGTACCCTAGCACCACCGGGCCAGCTCGACGAAGCCCTCGTCGAACAGCGCGGCTTCCGTGATGCCCTCGGCGGTGACCCCGACGACGAGCTGCTGAACCGGGTACCCGCCGGCCTGGGCGCGGTCGGTCGCCGAGATGTACGCGCGGCCGTTGGTGTGCGAGTGGTAGAGGACGCACGCGGGGGCGGGGCCGTCGAAGCTGCGCGCGAAGTCGAACAGCTCGCGGCCGCCGATCGCGAACGAGGTCGGGCTCGCGTCGAGGTTGGTGCACCGCACGACGCGGTCGCCGGCGATGTAGCCGCAGCACTCGAGCGGAAACGCCTCGCGCGCGTGCGCGTAGATCTCCGCGAGCAGCGCCTCCGGGATGCGCGGCTCGTCGGCCATCGGGCTCAGCGGGTGGCCGCGTCGGCCATCCACACGGTTGCCGCGATGCCGCCGCGCCAGTAGGCGAGGGCGGTCGCGTCGCCTTCGGCGGCGGGCCACCAGCTCGGGCGCGGGGCGAGCTGGACCTCGCGTGCGTCGCCCTCGGTCAGCACCTTCGTGTCGGGGCCGTGCGCGCTGATCTGCGCGCGCTGCGCCTCGGTCGCGTTCGGGACGATCAGCGTGCCCACGCCGCCGGCGGCGAGGTATGCGCACGCGAGCATCTCGGCGAGCGGCTCGCTCTCGCGCAGCGGCAGCTTCGCGCTCGCGACGAGCAGCGCGGTCTGCCCGAGCGGTCCGATGTCGGGCAGGATCACGTGGCGCGCGTAGCGCTGGACCTGCTCGTCACGCATCGCTGCCGCCTGCGATCGCGGGGATGATCGCGATCTCGTCGCGCTCGGTGAGCTTGGTGTCGAGGCCGTGCAGCGACTGGATGTCCTCGGGGCCGACGTAGATGCGGATGAACGGCTTCACCGAGCCGGCCGCGTCGAGCAGCTTCATCGCGAGGCCCGGGTGGAAGCGATCGAGCTCGACGAGCGCGTCGCGCACCGTTGCCGCATCGACGACGATCTCGGCAGTTCCGTTGGTCAGCGAGCGCAATGCACCGGGAATACGAATTGTCGGCATCGCAGGTCAGGCTCCCATCCGTTGTTGCGCGGCGCAGGCCGGGCAGCCGGCACGCGGTTCGAAGCGAACGATGCGAGGGTCCTGCTTCGTGCGCAGGTCGTCGAACACGAAGATCGATCCGGCGTGGGTGCGGTCGCCCTTCGCGAGCCCGATCGCGAGCGCCGCCGCGACGCCGCCGATCGCGCCGACGACGGGGCCGAGCACGCCGGCGGTCTGGCAGCTCGCCGCATCGGCGGGCTCCTCGAACAGGCAGCGATAGCAGGCACTCGGCGGCGCGCCGACGAGCACGTTGCCGCCGTAGCGGATCGCGGCCGCGATCACGTACGGGCGGCCGGTGCGCACGGCCCAGTCGGCGACCGCGAACTTCGTCGCCGGGTCATCGCTGCCGTCGACGATCAGGTCGGAGTCGCCGGAGATGTCGTCGGCGTCCTCGGCGGTCCACCGCAGCTGGTAGCCCTTCGCGGTGCCGCCGCGCGCGACGACCGCGCCCGCGAGCACGCTCGCCTTGGGCTGACCGACGTCGGCGCTCGAGAAGTGGACCTGGCGGTGCAGGTTCGACAGCTCGACGCGATCCGGATCGACGATCGCGACCTCGATCCCCGCCGCGGCGAGCCCGAGTGCGAGCGGCCCTCCGAGGCCACCGGCGCCCACGATCGTCGCGCGCGTCACGCCGCGCTCCGCTTGCCACAGACCGTGCACACGCCGCGCTCGCCGATCACGCCGACGCAGGCGCCGTCGTCGCACAGCTTGCGTTCCTGCCAGTCGGCGGGCTCGTCTCCGTCTACTTCGTCTTCATCGTCGTCATCGTCGCCGCCGTCTTCGTCGTCGTCGCTGGCTTCGGCGCCATCGAGCTCGTCGTCGTCCTCGAGCTCGTCGTCATCCTCGTCGTCGTCCGCGTCGGGCGCGTCGCTGAGGCCGCGCATGCGCTCGTCACCCCAGTTCGGCATGACGTGACCGCACACCTTGCACGTGCCCTCGGGGCCGATCAGGCCGTTGCAGGCGCCGTTCGGGCACAGCACGCGCTCGTCCCACTCGTCGATGCTCATCGGCCTCCGAGAGCCGCGAACAGATCGACGGCCGTGTAGAACGTCAGCTCGACCTCGCCGATCTTGAGCGTCGCGTGCGATGGGATCGGGACCTCGCGTCGCGGATCGAGGCGCGCGCCGCGCAACCAGCTGCCGTTCTTGCTGCCGGCATCGGCGACGATCCACAGGTTGCCTTCGCGGCGGATGTACGCGTGAAGGCGGGAGACGCTGGTGTCGTTGATCACGACGTCGTTGTTGAACGTGCGACCGATCGTGATCTTGTCCTGGAACGACGCGCCGGCCTTCTTGGCGAGCGGGTAGACCTCGAGGTCGGTCTCGGCCGGGAGCTCCTTGCCGTACGGGAGTGTCCCGTCCTGCTCCTCGGCGTAGTCCTCCTCAATCGTTAGCGTCTGCGACCCGGTCAGCGCGGGATCGAGCGCGCGATAGCGAACGAGAGCGGCAGGCGCGGCAGACGCCAGGAACTCGTCCCGGCCAAGCTGAAGCAGCTTGCGGTAGTGCGCGGCGGCGTCCACCTCCTTGGTCTACAACAGCTTTGGTTTGACACCCAGCGGAGTCGCGGGGTAAACGTCCCCCGCCATGTACGATACGTCGGATATCCGCAAGGGCCTCAAGGTCTTGATGGACGGCAACCCGTTCACCGTGATCGAGTTCCAGTTCGTCAAGCCGGGCAAGGGAGCGGCGTTTACCCGCACCAAGTTCAAGAACTTGCTGACGGGGGCCGTGATCGAGCGGAACATCCGCTCGGGCGAGAAGCTCGAGCCCGCGAACGTCGAGACCAAGGACATGCAGTTCCTCTATCGAGAGGGCGACGACATGGTGTTCATGGATCAGACGAACTACGAGCAGGTGACCGTCAGCAAGGAGCTGATCGGCGAGGCGCACGATCTGATGAAGGACAACATGGCGTGCGTGTTGACGTTCTTCAACGAGCGCCCGGTCGATGTCCAGCTGCCGACGTTCGTCACGCTCGAAGTCACTGCGAGCGAGCCCGGCGTCGCCGGCAACACGGCCGCGGGTAACGTCACCAAGGCCGCGACGGTCGAGACCGGCGCGACGATCCAGGTGCCGCTGTTCATCCGCGTCGGCGACCTCGTCAAGATCGATACGCGCACGCACGAGTACAACGAGCGCATCTCGAAGTAATGCGCACGCGCGGCCGCGTCCTCGCCGTCGATGGCGACACGGCGGTCGTGCGCGCCGAGCTGTACGATCTCCGCGTCACGAACGCGGCGCGCACCTGGCGGCCCGGCGATCACGTCGAGCTGGAGAGCCAGCAGGTGCTGCGGGTGCATGGCAGCGCGCCGACCCCGGGCGCCGAGGTGCTGCGCATGCCGCGCCGCCGCCTCGATCTGCTGCGCGCCCGCGCCAAGGCGCTCGCGAAGGTCCGCGAGGTGTTCGCGGCGCGCTCGTTCCTCGAGGTCGAGACGCCGCTGCTCGTGCCCGCCCCGGGTCTCGAGATCCACCTCGAGGCGGTCGCGGCCGGCAGCGGCTACCTGATCACGTCGCCCGAGTACCAGATGAAGCGGCTGCTCGCGGCGGGCTTCGAGCGGATCTACCAGGTCTGCAAGTGCTTCCGCGCGAACGAGCGCGGCGCGCACCACGCGAGCGAGTTCACGATGATCGAGTGGTACCGCGCGTTCGACACGCTCGATGCGATCATCGACGACACCGAGCAGCTGGTCGCCGACGTCTGCCATGCGCTCACGGGCAAGCCGGAGGCTCGCGTCGGCGGCCGCACGATCGACGTCACGCCGCCGTGGCAGCGCATCACCGTGCGCGACGCGATGAGCGAGCACGCCGGCATCGACGTCGATGGCACCGAGAGCGCCGCCGAGCTGATCGACAAGCTGCGCGCGTGGGGCATCGAGTGCGCGCCCGATGCGGCGTGGGACGACGCGTTCTTCGCCGCGTATCTCGCGCGCGTCGAGCCCGCGATCGCCGCGCTCCCGCACGCCGTGATCCTCCACGACTGGCCGCTGCCGCTCGCCGCGCTCGCGCGTACGAAGCCCGACGATCCGAAGACCGCGCTGCGCTTCGAGGCATACGTCGGCGGCATCGAGCTGGCGAACGCGTTCGACGAGCTGACGGATGCGGCGGAGCAACGCACGCGGTTCCTCGGTGATCAGGAAGCTCGCCGGGCGCGCGGCAAGCCGGTGTACCCGCTCGACGAGAAGCTCCTGGCCGCGCTGGCGGAGGGCCTCCCGCCGTCGGCGGGCATCGCGCTCGGCTTCGACCGCCTGGTGATGCTCGCGACGGGTGCCGAGAAGATCGACGACGTGCTGACGTTCTCCGCCGACGAGCTCTAGCGGCTCGCGCGCACGAAGCGACCGCCACTCCAGCGATACGTGCCCCGGCTCGCGCAGACGCGCTCGAGCCAGCCGTCGAACACGGGCTCGCCGCGCTTGTGCGAGCAGTCGTACATGCTGGCGGAGGGGGAAGCGATCGTCAGCGTGCGGCCGGTGCGATCGATCGTCACGGGGAGGTCGAGCCATGGCCGCACGCCTCGTCCGATCGGCATATCGAGATTCTCGAGGCCCGTCCACGCGTCGAGGACCTTGACGACCTTGTGCGCGCGCACGACACGAATGACCTCCGCGATCGCGATGTCGGCGCTCTCCGGGGCGCCTCCGGCGCGTGCTTCGCGACAATCGAGCGCGGTCTCGGCGGGCTTGCCGACGCGCACCTCGACGCAGCAGCAGACGTCGCCGAGCTCTGTGTCGGCATCCTCGACGCCGCGCGCGGTCAACCAGGCGGTCGTATCGTCGACCTCCTTCCGCGAAGCGGCCGGCGCCGCGACCGCACTCATGCTTGCGAGGAGCAACACGACGGGCCAGCGCATGCGGGTAGGGACAGCGTCGCGGCGCCGCGGTTGCGCGCGTGGTCAGGCCGAAAACAAACGAGCCCCCGACAGGCGTCTTGCCTATCGGGAGCCCCGGGTCGCGGAGGCGAGCGACCCTACGTCTTCGAAACGCCGTTCGTCGGCGTCAGCGGCGCGCTGTGGATGATGGCCGGCGCCTCCTTGTTCGTCGCCATCTTCGCGAGCAGCACGTCGGCGAGGTTCGAGCGGCCTTCGCCCAGCACGACATCCGGGACGAGCTTGAGGCCCGCGCTTCCGACGATCGACGCCAGCTGCACGGCCGTGTACGACTGCTCGCCCAGGGCGTCGATGCCCGCCTTGTAGGTCGCGGCGGCCGCCTCACCACGTGCGCGCTCGGCATGCGCGTTCGCATCACCTCGCACGCGCGTGGCATCGGCATCCGCATCGGCCTGCAGGCGCAGCGCATCGGCGGTGGCCGCGGCGCTCACGCGCTGGACCTCGGCGTCGGCCTGGGCGCGCACCTTGGCGGCTTCGGCTTCACCCTTGGCCGCCGCGACGCGCGCTTCGGCAACCATCTCCTGGATGCGGACCTGCTGCTCGCTGCGCACGACCTCGGCCTGCATGTTCGCGGCTGCGGTCTCGCGCTCGAGCTGCTGGCGGCGCATCTGCGCTTCGCGCTGGGCGTCGTACGTGCGCTGTAGCTCGTCGGCGATCTTCTTGTCGGTCTGCGTCTTCATGAGCTCCTCGGGCGGCGTGATGTCGCCGATGAGACAGTCGATGCAGTCGACGTCGTACGCCGCCACCGCGGCACGGATGTGAAGGTAGGCCTCGCGCTGCCGAGCGCTACGCGCGCTCAAGAACTCGAGGACCGTCACTTCCTGCGCCGAGTTGCGGAAGTAGTTGCCGACGGTGGGCTGCAGCACGTGGTCGACCAGGTTCTGCATCGAGCCGACGCGCGAGATCACCCGCGGGGCATTCTTCATGCCGATGTGGATGATCGTCGCGACGTCGAGATCGAAGCTGAAGCCGTCCCGCGAACGCACCGTGATCGAATCGAGACCCTGGTCGTAGTGATGAGACTCCGACCGCGAGGCCCAGTTCAGCACGATGTTCGTCGTCGGAACGAGCTCGATCTTCATCGCCCTGGTGTTGACCGGATGCTTGCCCGGCAGCAGCGGCTCGACCCACACGCCCTTGCGGCCGCGCTCGACGAGGTCGCCGTGCGAGAAGCCGTCACCCGAGACGTCGACATGCTCGCCGCCGACGTAGCTGACAACGACGCCGACGTAGCCGATCGGAATCTCGGTGAGCGGAATCAGCTCGACCGACACGAACCACGGGTTGAGGTTCCACGCGCCCGACAGGAGAACTTCCTCCTGCAGACCGCGGCAACCGCCCGCCTCGATGAACGCCTGCGCGCGCTGGAAGCTGTCGTGTCCCTGAACCGCCGGTCCGGCGAGATCGCCAGACGGAATCGGCCGGCCGTCGAGCGCGGTGATGATGCCAACGCGATCGGCGGGAACGCGGAACACGAACAGCTGCTCGGGCGACAGACCGAACTGCTGGGCACGCTGTGCCGTCACGATGTCAAAGAGCGCCGGATTGATCCGGTACTTGCCCGCGGTGAGCATGCCGAGCTGCCGGCCCTTCTCGCCGCCTTCGTTGAGAAAGCGGACCGCGTCCTGGAAGTTGTCGCACTCGATCTCGCGCGCGAGCACACGCTCGGTCGGAATCGCCGCGCCGTCCTTGGCGACGACGAGCGAGATCTGACCGGGCGCCACCTCGACAAGCGGCACCTTGCGAACCTTGTACTTCCAGCTCCACAGCGGGAAGTGCCAGCCGGGCGGCAGCATCTGCGCCTGGTAGCCCGCCTCGCCCTCGATCGCGATGATGCGACCGGCGGGAAGCGCGCGTCCGTAGCGCTTGATCACGAGCCCGGATTCTTGCTCGCTGATCACGACGACACCGAACGCGATGCAGAACAGCAGCAGCGCGGCAGTGCCGAGCGCGATCCACGCGAACAGCGGTAGATGGAGAATGGTCATCATGGCGAGGCCTCCTTTGGGTTCGCCCTGGAAGAAGAGCATCGGTCGGGCCACGCCAAGTGCGCGGATTTGCAGGGTGCGCCCGCGCCCGCGCCGTAATCGATTACGGAACTACGTGGTAAACTACGGACATGTCGATCGCCGTCCTCGGCGCGCCTTCGCCCGCCCATCGCAAGGCACTCGAGCCGCTGGGCCTCGCGTCGCCGGAGCGCGCGGAGCTGCGCGTCTACGTGCATGCGCGTCCGCCGGCGCGCGCGCCGAGGTCGCCATGGTTGTGGGTGTCGCCGCGCGAGGTCGATCCGCAGCTCGCGGCGCAAGCCGTGCTCGCGGGCGCCTACGATGCGATCGCCGCCGACTCGCAGCTCGCCGAGACCGTGAAGCGCCGGCTCGCCGAGCTCCGCGTGCAGGTCGAGCCGGGCACGCCGCCCGACGGCTACATCGCGCGCAGCGAAGCCGCCCGCCGCGTGCTGCTCGATCTCGATCGCGCGGCGCACACCTCGTTCGCGGTCCTGCTCACCGGCGAGACCGGCACCGGCAAGGATCTCGCCGCGCGCTACCTGCACGCGCGCAGCGGCCGCCAGGGCGAGCTCGTCCCGATCAACTGCGCCGCGATCCCGAACGAGCTGATCGAAGGCGAGCTGTTCGGCTACGTGCGCGGCGCGTTCTCGGGCGCGGTCGCCGACTACGACGGTCTGATCCGCGCCGCCGTCGGCGGTACCGTCTTCCTCGACGAGGTGGACGACACGCCGAAGACGCTCCAGATCAAGCTGCTCCGCGTCCTCGAGGATCGCGTCGTCGCACGTCTCGGCGAGAACGCCTGGCGCCGGGTCGACTTCCGCATCATCGCGGCGACGAACCGCGATCTCGTCGAGCTCGTGCGCAAGGGCGAGTTCGGCGGCGACCTCTATCAGCGCCTCGCGATCGTGCGCATCGAGCTCCCACCGCTGCGCGATCGCGCGGCCGACGTCCCCGAGCTCTGCGCGCACCTGATCGCGCGCTTCTACCGCGACGAGCCCGACGCCAAGCATCGCGTCGCCCGCGTCTCGCCGCCCGCGATGGCCGCGCTCCTTCGCTACCCGTGGCCCGGCAACGTCCGCGAGCTGCGCAACGTCCTGTTCCACGCCCTCGTCCGCAAGCTCGGCGGCGACGAGCTCCTCCTCTCCGATCTTCCCGAGCACGTCGTGCGCGGCCAGCCAGCCGACGAGCCCGCCACCGCCACCCTCGTCGACCGCGCCCAGCTCGCCCGCCTGATCGATGGCGGCCACATGAACCTGCGCGCGATCCGCGACGCCCTCGAACGCACCGCCCTCGAGCTCGCGCTCGCGAAGGCCGGCGGCAGCCCCGCACGGGCGGCACGCCTGCTCGGCGAGGTCGGCCGCGGCGCCTCCAGTGACCCTGGCGGCACGGTGCGCGCGATGATGAAGCGCTTCGGCCTGGCGTGACCGCGCTACACTCGCCTCGTGTACGACGCGCTCGCCTCGCTGCTGCAGTCGGATCTGCGCGACGCGATCGATCGTGGCGTGAGCGCCACCGTGCTGCTCGACCGCGACGGCATCGAGATCGCACGCACGGGACGGTTCGACATCGACGATGTCGGCGCGATCGCGGCCGCGGTCACGAACAGCCTGCACGGCGATGACGTTGCCGACCGGCTGTTCGCGGGCCAGCTGTTGCCGGTCATGCTCGACGACCGCGAGATCTACCTCGGCGTTGCCGCCCAGAGCGTGTTCGTCGCGATCGCCGTCATCGAGCCATCGCCGGAGGCGCTCGCCGCGGCGCGGAACCTTCACGGCAACGTCGATCGCGCCGTCCGGCGCCTGCTCGCACACGCGCCTTCGGGCGGCGTGCCGCCGACGGCCGGGTCGGGAGGCTCGTCGTCGGGGCCCGCGGAGCTCCAGTTGTTTCCGCCGCTGCGTCGTCGAGGCGGCTCCGCCTGATCTCCGCCGCTGCGCCGCGCCGCCAAGGCGGCTCGCCCTGACCCCGCGATCAGGCAGTGCGCCCAGCATCTCGACCGGCCCTCGTGCACGGTCGGCTAGCTTGGCCGCTCGTCGAAGCGCAGCAAGCCGTGCTTGTTCCACCCCGTCGCAAGCAGCCGTGCGCGCGCGTGGTAGCGCTCCGGGAAGGCTCGGAACCGGGCCGAGGGCGCGCCATGCCTGCGGGTTCGAGCGGGCAAGCGATCAAACGCCGAGCGACTCCCCTCGGAGCTCGAGCGAGCGGTGTGCAGAACGCGCGGTGGCGCTGGAGGCTTTGTGGACGGCCGGGCCACTGCGCGTGGCTTCCGCGCGGACCTGGGCGGTGGCGGCGCGGGCGATTCGGGCGCGCGGGGCGCTAGCTCAGGGCATCTCCATCAGCGCCCAGTACTTGTTGATCGTTGCCATCACCTCGGCGAACTGCTGGAACGTGACGGGTTTGAGGAGGTAGCCGGCGACGTTGAGCTTGTAGGCTTCGAGGCGATCGCGGTCGGCGTTGCTGGTGGTCAGGGCGACGACCGTGACGTGCTTGAGGTCGGGGTCGGCGCGCAGCTCGCGCAGGAACTCGATGCCGTTCATCTTCGGCATGTTGATGTCGAGGAGGACGAGGCGGCGTTTGGCCGGCATCGCGTCGCGGCGGAGCATCTCCAGGCCTTCGATGCCGTTGCTGGCGACGAAGATCGGGTTGGAGATGTTGGCCCGCGCGAAGGCCCGCTTGACGGTCATCACGTCGACTTCATCGTCGTCGACCAGGAGAATGTTGATCACGCGCTCATCCATGTCGTGTCACCTCGGCGGGCCAGGAGAACCAGAACGTCGCGCCGGCGCCCGCCGCCGACTCGATCCATGCTTTACCACCGCGCGCCTCGACGATCTTGCGCACGACGGCCAAACCGATGCCCGTGCTCTCGACCTTGTCGCGAGCCTCGAGCGTCTGGAAGAGACCCCAGATCCGGTCGTGAAATTCGGGGGCGATGCCGACGCCGTTGTCCTTGACGTAGAACGCCCAGAGATCGCCGGCGCGCTTGCCGCCGACCTCGATTGCGAGATCCGGACGGTCGCGGTTGTACTTGACCGCGTTCCCGATCAGATTGAGCAGGACCTGCTGGAGCGGGACGCGCGCGGTCGAGAGGGTGGGGAGGTCGGCGCCGACCGTGAAGTGGACGGTGGCGGGCGGCGCGAGCAGCTCCCAGACGTCGTGGGCGAGCTTCGCGACGTCGACGTCGGCGTTGTTACCGTGATCGCGATCGGCGCGGCTGTAGGCGAGGATGCCTTCGATCAGGCCTTCGAGGCGGGTGACGCGGCCGCGCAGCAGACGCATGTGGTAGTGCGCTTGCTCGTCCATCTTGTCGCCGAGGTCGTCCTCGATCCACTGGCTGAGGTTCGCGATGCCGCGCAGGGGGGCTTTGAGGTCGTGCGACGTGACGTAGGCGAACTGATCGAGATCGCGGTTCGTCCGCTCGAGCTTGGCGATCAGCGAGCTTGCCTCGTCGAACAGGCGCGCGTTGTCGATCGCGATCGCGGCCTGCGCTGCGACGCCTTCGAGCAGACGCTCGGTGGTCGCGGTGAATGCGTGCGAGAGCTCGTGCGCGAAGACGAGCGCGCCGACGGTGGTGTTGCGGCGGCCGACGACGGGGACGACCAGCAGCGAGCGGACGGGCAGGTCGATCGAGTGGCGGGTCTCGCGGCGGATGTCGTCGCAGCGATAGCCCTCATGATCGTCGAGCGCGGCGGCGAGGAGCGGGTGGTGGTCGAAGCTCGCGAAGATGTCGTCTCCGGCGTGGGTGTGCAGGAGGCGGCCGGCGTGGCGATAGAAGAACGCGCCCGATTGCGCGCCCGCGAGGCGGGTCGTGACGTTCGCGATCTTGTAGACGAGCGGGCCGAGCTCCGGCTCCGCGGACAGGTGCTTGCCGATCTCGACCATCAGCTCCAGGCGTTCGGCCTGGGCGCGCAGCTCGTGCTCGGCGGCTGCGCGGGCGAGCTCGGAGCGCTTGCGATCGACGCCGAGCGCGATCGAGTCGGTGACGACGTTGAGGATGCCGAGCGTCTCGCGCGCGAGCTTGTGCCGCGAGAACATGCCGAGCACGCCGATCACGTGATCGTTGACCTTGAGCGGGTAGCCGGCGAACGCGACGATGCCGTTGCGGCGCGCCCACGTGCGATCGCTGGTCTCGCTGTCGCCCGCGACGTCGTTCGTCAGGAACGGCTGGCCCGCGTGCGCGATGCGGCCGATCTTCGAGAGACCGACGGGCACGCGCGAGTGCGGGCCGTCGAGGTGCGTGTAGAGACCGCTGCTCGCCTCGAGCACGAGCTCCGCGCGCCCCTCGTCGAGGATCCACACGCGGGCGAACGCGCAGTCGAGGTTGCGGACGATCGCTTCGGTGCATCGCTCGAGCATCGGCCGCAGCTCGCGCTCGCGCGTGAGGGCGACGCCGATCTCGCCGACGAGCAGGGCCTGGCGCGCGTGCCGGGCCTCGATCGTGTCGGGCTCGACTTCGCGCATCATGATGATCAGGCCGGCGTCGAGCGGCTTGATCTTCGCCTGCATCCAGCCGACGCCGGGCAGCGCGCTCGCG
>JAFAOG010000044.1 GCA_019237945.1 Deltaproteobacteria bacterium
TGCGAGCGCGCGCCGGGCCTGATCGCGCTGTGGCACGACCAGCTCGCCGACGAGCTCGATCCATCGCCGGCGCTCGCCGGTCAGCTGCGCGACGCGTTCGGTGATCGCCTGTTCGCCGTGCTCGCGCGCCACCGCCGCGCCGACGACGTCCCGCGCGAAGCTCGCCTGCGCGCTCGCGCCACCGCGTTCGAGCTCCCGCTCGTCGCCGCGACCGAGATCCTCTATCACTCGCGCGCGCGCCGCCCCCTCCAGGACGTGCTCACCTGCATTCGCCACGGCGTCACGCTCGCGACCGCCGGCCGCCTGATCCGCGGCAACGACGAGCACGACCTCCGCGCGCCCCACGCGTTCAGCCGCCTCTACGCCGACGAGCGCGCCGCCGTCATGCGCACG
This sequence comes from Deltaproteobacteria bacterium, assembly GCA_019237945.1. Lineage (GTDB taxonomy): Bacteria > Myxococcota_A > Polyangia > Haliangiales > Haliangiaceae > JABFXX01. Next base: position 394 of record JAFAOG010000044.1, read on the forward strand.
CTCGAGATCGCCGCGCGCTGCACGTTCTCGCTCGGCGAGCTGCGCTACCGCTACCCATCGGAGCGCCTGCCCGACGGCCGCACGTCGATGGAGCACCTGCGCGCGCTCACGTACGAAGGCGCCGCGTGGCGCTACGGCATCAACGTCCCGGCGAATGTGCGCACGCAGCTCGAGGCCGAGCTCGCCGTGATCGAGGAGCTCGACTACCCGGGCTACTTCCTGACGATGCACGAGATCGTCGCGTTCTGCCGCCGCCGCAACATCATGTGCCAGGGCCGCGGCTCCGCCGCCAACTCCGCCGTCTGCTTCTGCCTCGGCATCACCGCGGTCGATCCCGTCCGCATGGGCCTCTTGTTCGAGCGCTTCCTGTCACGCGAGCGCGCCGAGCCGCCCGACATCGATCTCGACATCGAGCACGATCGCCGCGAAGAAGTGATCCAGCACGTCTACTCGGTCTACGGCCGCGATCACGCCGCGATGGTGTGCAACGTGATCCGCTATCGCCCGCGCTCTGCCGTGCGCGATGTCGGCAAGGCGCTCGGCATTCCCGAGACGTCGCTCGATCGCGCCGCGAAACACCTCTCGATGTACGGCAGCGTCGAGGAAGGCGTGCTCACCCACGTCCTCGGCTCCGAGACCCACGCGCTCGATCATCTCGCCCGCCTCTCCGACGAGATCCTCGAGTTCCCGCGCCACCTCTCGATCCATCCCGGCGGCTTCCTGCTCGGCCACGAGCCGGTCCACGACCTCGTCCCGATCGAGAACGCGTCGATGCCGGGCCGCACCGTCATCCAGTGGGACAAGGACGACCTCGAGGACCTCGCCCTCTTCAAGGTCGACCTGCTCGGCCTCGGCGCCCTCCACCAGCTCCACCTCGCGCTCGACATGCTGCGCGCTCACCGCGGCATCGACCTCTCGATGGCGACGATCCCGGCCGAAGATCCCGCGACCTACGACATGATCTGCACCGCCGACACCGTCGGCACGTTCCAGATCGAGAGCCGCGCGCAGATGTCGATGCTGCCGCGCCTGCGCCCGCGCACGTTCTACGATCTCGTCGTCGAGGTCTCGCTCGTCCGTCCCGGCCCGATCTCCGGCGGCATGGTCCACCCGTACCTGCGCCGCCGCGCCGGCCTCGAGGCGGTCGAGTACCCGCACGCCTGCCTCGAGCCCGTCCTCGCCAAGACGCTCGGCGTCCCGCTGTTCCAGGAGCAAGTGATGCGACTCGCGGTGGTCGCCGCCGACTACACGCCGGGCGAAGCCGATCAGCTCCGCCGCGACATGGCCGCCTGGCGCCGCTCGGGCCGCATCGAAAAACATCGCGAGCGCCTGATCACGGCGATGCAGAAGAAGGGCATCACGACGCAGTTCGCGGAGCGCGTGTTCGAACAGATCCGCGGCTTCGGCGAATATGGATTTCCGGAGAGTCACGCGGCAAGCTTCGCGCTGATCGCCTACGCGACCTGCTGGGTCCGCAAGCACTACCTCGCCGAGTTCACCGCCTCGCTGCTCAATGCGCAGCCGATGGGGTTCTATTCGCCCGCGACGATCGTCGGCGATGCGCAGCGGCACGGCCTGGAGATCCGGCCGATCGATGTTGCGGCGAGCAGCTGGGACTGCACGCTCGAGGCGAGCGGCGATGCGTTCGGATTCGCGGTGCGGATGGGGTTGCGCTGGGTCAAGGGGATCCAGCTCGGCGAGGGCGCCGCGGTCACGGAGGCCCGGCGCGAGCGCGCGTTCGAGAGCGTCGAGGATTTCGTGCGGCGGACGCGGCTGCCCGTGCGCGTGCAGACGGCGCTCGCGGAGGCGGGTGCGCTCGGGGCGCTGGTTCGCGAGCGGCGCGATGCGCTGTGGCAAGTGATGGGCTGGGTGCGGCGGCAGGACGACGCGCTCGAGCTCGGCGGCGATGTCAACGGCGAGGCGCGGTTCGGCGGGCTGACGCGACTCGATCAGATCGTGTGGGACTACGCGGCGAGCGCGCACTCGACGCGCGGGCATCCCCTGGCGCCGCTGCGCGGCGAGCTGCGATCGCGCGGGTGGCCCGATGCGAAGACCGTCGCGAAGGGCCGCGATGGGCAGCGCATGGAGTATGTCGGCGTCGTGATCTGCCGACAGCAGCCGGGGACCGCGAGCGGCGTGACGTTCATGACGCTCGAGGACGAGACGGGGTTCGTCAACCTCGTGGTGTGGGCGCAGGTGTTCGAGCAGTTCGCGACGATCATCAAGACGACGTCGCTGCTCGGCGTGAGCGGGCGGCTGCAGGTGCAGGAGGGCATCGTGCACTTGATCGCGGAGCGCGTGTGGCAGCCGCAGCTATCGCGGCCGGTCGCCGAGGTCGACAGCCGTGATTTTCACTGAAGCGCTTTGACCGCCTCGACGACCTCGTCGACGTGGCCCTTCACGCTGACCTTGGGCCAGTGCTTGACGACCTTGCCGTCCTTGCCGATCAGCACGGTCGAGCGAATGATGCCCTTCATCTTCTTGCCGTACATCACCTTGTCGCCCCACGCGCCGTAGGCTTCCATGACCTTGCCGTCGGCGTCGGTCAGCAGCGGGAACGACAGCTTGTACTTGTCGCGGAACTTGCAGTGCGACGCGATCGAGTCCTTGGAGACGCCGAGCACCGTCGCGCCGAGCTTCTTCAGCGCGGGGACCGCGTCGCGGAAGTTCTCCGCTTCGACCGTGCAGCCGGGCGTGTTGTCGCGCGGATAGAAGTAGAGGACGACGACCTTGCCCGCGAGATCCGCGAGCTTGACCTTGCCGCCGTCGCTGGACTCGAGCGCAAACGCGGGAGCTTTCTTACCGACTTCGACCATGGCGCGTTGATACACGAACGCGTGCTACGATTGCGAGATGCGCCGTTGGTTGTTGGTCCTGACGCTGGCTGCGTGCTCGCACACCGGCTCGAGCGGGCCGCAGTGGCCGAAGGATCGCACGCGCGCCGATGGCGGCGAGAGCATCGCGCCCCGCGAGGCGGCGAAGTCCGTCGCCGTCGCGCTCGAGCAGGACGGCGATGATGCCAAGCCGGCCGACAAGCCCGCCGAGAAGGCGGCCGACAAGCCGGCGGCGACCGAAGGCGGTGCACCGGCGGCGACTGCCGCGACCCCGACCGAGGATGTGATCCAGACCGAGGAGATCATCATCGAGGTCGGCCCCGACGATTAGGCGCTGCGCGCGATGCCTAGTTGACGGCGAAGCAGCTGTGCTGCGTCGGGCTCTGATAGAACTCGACGTCGAGCTTCGCCGCGGTCGCCGGGAAGTAGTAGCCGGTCGCCATGCACATCTCGTTCGTCTGGGCGCTCTGGCCTTCCTGGATTGCCGTCGTGCCGGTGTTCTCGTACTGGCACGACCAGCTGACCTGGTTCGACGAGAACGTGAAGAACGGCGACGAGCCGAAGTTCTTGACGTTCGGGTGCTCCCAGTTGCCGTTGTTGTCCGTCGAAGAGTACGCCATCGTCGCGCCGTCGGTGATCTTCACCTCGAGACCCTGCTTGTGCGTGTGCGACGACAGCTGCCAGAACTTCGTGCCCGCCGGCGCGGGGCAGCTACCGGTGATCGTGGTCCCGCCGACCGGCACCGAGAAGTTCTTCGTATAGGTGATGTACGGCGCGGTGCCGGTGTACGCGGCGCCGTCGGCGAGCTTGTACGCCTTGACGTCGACGTGGACCGTCTCGTCGTTATCCGTCGCGTTGAGGTAGTGCATCTGGATGAAGCCGGCCGTGTTCGGCTGGATCACCTGCGCGAGCGGCTTGCCCGCGCCGTCGTCGGCCGGGAACACTTCGTCCGCGTGCGGGATCGCGGCGGCGTACGTCCACGACGGGATGTTCGTCGCCGAGTTACCGAAGCTGCAGTTCTCGTCGATCGTGCCGTCGGCCGGCTGCGACGCGCCGCTCAGGTTGAGGAACATGATCAGGTGGTGGCTGCCCGGCGTCATGTCGGAGACCCACTCGTTGATCGCGACCGGCGCCGTGTTCGACGTGTGGAAGTAGTAGCACTTCGTGAATTCGGTGTTGTGCGGCAGGGGGATGTCGGTGCTCTTCACCTCGAACGCAAGCGAGCCGCCGCCAGTGTTCGAGCCGGTGTTCGATCCCATCATGTCGGCGTCCGGGCCACCGGTCGTCGACGGGCTCTTTCCGCAGGCAGCGATCAAGAGAACGAGTGCGAGCTTGCGCATGCTGATACCCCCTAAAGTGGAGGCGAGCGTATCAACCACGAGCGGCGTGTCCAGTCCCTTATTGACTTCACGTTCTGATAGAGACTGATGCCACATGTCGCGCTTTGACGTCGATCTGTTCGTGATTGGCGGCGGCTCGGGCGGTGTACGAGCCGCGCGCGTCGCCGCGACTCACGGTGCTCGCGTCGCGGTGGCCGAGGAGAGCAAGTGGGGTGGCACGTGCGTCGTGCGCGGCTGTGTACCCAAGAAACTGATGGTTTACGCGAGCGCGGTCCGCTGGGACCTCGATGACGCGCGCGGCCAAGGCTGGATGATTCCGCCCGGAAGCTTCGACTGGCTCACATTCATTACAGCCAAGGACAAGGAGATCGCGAGGCTGTCTGCCGCGTACGCCGGCGCGCTCACCCGCGCGGGAGCCCGACTGTACGAAAGTCGCGCAGTGCTCCTCGATCCACACACGGTCGAGGTCGGCGGCACGCGCGTCACCGCCGCAAACATCCTGATCGCGACCGGCGGCACGCCGAAGAAGCCCGCGACCGGCGAGTGGATCACGAGCGACGACGCGTTCCATCTCCCCGCGCTGCCCGAGCGCATCGCGATCCTCGGCGCCGGCTACATCGCGATCGAGTTCGCGCACATCTTCGCCGGCTTCGGCTCGCGCGTGACCCTCGTGCATCGCAGCCCGCAGATCCTCCGCGGCTTCGATCCCGACATCGTCAGCGAAGTGCACAAGGGTCTCGTCGCGCACGGCATCGAGACGCATCACGCGCCGACCGTGCCACCGGACAGCGGCCTCGCGATGAGCGCGATCGGGCGCGCGCCGAACATCGACGGCCTCGGCCTCGACGCGGTCGGCGTGACGCTCGCCGCACACGGCGGCATCGCGGTCGACGAGTGGTCGCGCACGAGCGTCCCGGACATCTACGCGGTCGGCGACGTCACCGCGCGCGTCGCGCTGACCCCGGTCGCGATCCGCGAAGGCCACGCGCTCGCCGACACGCTGTTCGGCCGCCGTCCGACGCCGATGCACTACGACAAGATCCCGACGGCCGTGTTCTCGCAGCCGCCGGCCGCCGCGGTCGGCCTCACGCAACCGGCCGCCGAAGCGCTCGGCCACGAGCTCCGCATCTTCAAGGCGCGCTTCCGCCCGATGAAGCACGCGCTCGCGGGCCGCGACGAGCACGTCATGATCAAGCTCGTCGTCGACGCGAAGACCGACCGCGTGCTCGGCCTGCACATGGTCGGGCTCGACGCGCCGGAGATCGTCCAGGCCGCCGCGATCGCGATCTCGATGCACGCGACGAAGGCGGACTTCGACCGCACGTTCGCGCTGCACCCGACGATCGCCGAAGAGCTGGTGACGCTCCGCGGCTAATGCTTCTTGAGCGCGACGAGAATCGGCACCACCATCAAGTCTCGCGCGCGGCCCGTGGACTGCTTGATCTCGATGAGCGTGTCCAGATCGATGACCTTCAGCTGTAGGGCGTCGGTCGTGATCTCGATCGAGTGCGGGAGCAACTCGTCATATCCACGCGAGTCGTGCAGCCGCAGCAAGATGTCGAGCGGACCATGGCGCGTGATCAGGTTGAGCTGACCTCCGCCTTGCAGGTGTTCTAGTGTCGGCGCGATGTCGCGGTGCGGCGTTACCGGCCGAAACCGCGCGTCCAGCGCCGTCAGCGCGTCGGCTAGGCGCTGCAGTGCCTCGGGCGATTGTCGCGGCACGATATCGAGATCCTGCGTTGTTACCGGCGCTCCATGAATGACCGCCGCAGCGCCACCAACAACGATGTACTCGATCCCGGCAGCCTGCAGATCACGCAGCAGCGCTTCGAGATCAGCGGTCGCGGGACGCGGCACGAGCCATTCGCTCCAAGACCGCGGCATTGCGGCTCGTCACACGCAGACGCTCGGTCACGGACAAGCTGGCGAACCACTCGAGCAGCGACGTATCGACCTCGGCGGTTGCGCGCGCGATCAGCCGTTCGCGATCATCGTCGTTCACGTCTCAACGATACCGGTCGGCGCTGACAGTGACAACGCCGTTCACGGCTGGGCGCCGGCCGCGACCCAGCGCTTGATCGCGTCGATCTCCTGGCTGCACAGCATCGGCAGCCCGCCCCACGGCATCACGTTGCCTTCCGGCGGCATGCCGGGCTCGCCGCCGAGCGCGACCAGCAGGTAGCTGTTCGCCGGGTCGCCGGGCAGCACGCGCATCATGCCGTTGCCCTTCGTCGAGACCTTGTTGACGAGGTAGTCGTGCGACTTGCCGGCCTCGAGGATCAGGCCGCCCGCCTCGTTACCGGTGACGTGGCAGTTCGAGCGCGCGCATGACGCGTTGAAGACGTTCGTCTGGATCCACGCGAGGTCGGAGTGCTGGGCCGCCTCGTCGCAGACCGAGAGGGCGGCGTCGGGGCCGGCGTTGTTCATCATCGCTCCGGCGTCGGGAGAAGCCGAGCGCGGGGGCTCGGTGCCGCAGGCCGCCACAAACACGATCGCTACAGCGAGGCGCATGCCGGTGCATTCAGCAACCGGCGCGCCAGCGCTTCGGAGGCTTTCCGACGCGACTTACACGCGTGAAGTGCGCGCCGATGGCACGCCGTGACGCGCGCGGCGCTCGGCGGTCGTCAGGACAGCCGGTCGCGGTAGTCGCGGTACCCGAATCGGCGGTGCACCGTGATCGTGCCGTTGTCGTGCGTCGCGATCGACGGCAGGCGCACGCCGTTGAACGT
>JAFAOG010000202.1 GCA_019237945.1 Deltaproteobacteria bacterium
GACCGCCGTGCGCTTCATGGGCGGGGCCTAGAGCACGTCGCGCGCCAACGCTCCGCACGTCCGAGGCCCAACGGCATTCGCCCGTAGCTACGCGCGGTTGGGCGGACCGGGGTTGATCGAACGTGCGGACCGCCGGCACGGTGCCCGCACCGTGCGCGCACCGTGCGGGGGCACGTCGACGAGCGAAAAATCGCTGATCTCTCGCTGGCCCCGTCCTTGCTCACGCACGCGCGTCATGATGCAAGCGACGCTCTGCTCGACGTATTCGCGCTCTGCCGAAGTTGTCGTCCACGAGCGAAGCGGCGATCTGGCCGGTCAGTCGCTCGGACACTTCCGGATCGTCGCGCGCCTCGGCGAAGGCGGGATGGGCGTCGTCTATCGCGCGGTCGACGGACGGCTCCAGCGCCTCGTCGCGCTCAAGGTCCTCGCCGATCGATTCCTCTCCGATGATCGGAACAAAGAGATCCTCCTCCGCGAGGCTCGCGCCGCCGCGGCCGTGAACCATCCGAACATCGCCGCCGTCTACGACATCGGCGAGGCGGACGGCGTTGCGTTCATCGCGATGGAGCTCGTCGACGGCGAGACGCTGCGGCGGTGGCTCGCGCGTGCCCCGCGCAGCTGGCAGGAGATCGTCCGCGCGTTCGTGCAGGCGGGGCGCGGGCTCGCGGCCGCGCACGCGCGAGGCATCGTCCACCGCGACTTCAAGCCCGACAACGTGCTCGTCGAGCGCGACGGCCGCGTGTGCGTGACCGACTTCGGCGTCGAGGAGATCCTCGGCACGCCGAAGTATCAGTCGCCGGAGCAGGCGGCCGGAGGTGCGATCGACGCGCGCACGGACCAGTACAGCTTCGCGGTCGCGCTGTGGGAGGCGCTCTACGGCGCGCCGCCGCACGTCCCGAGCGAGGAGCCGCCGCCCGGATCGCCGGTGCCCGGCACGGTCGCGCGCGTGGTGCGCCGGGCGCTCGGTCGCGATCCGTCGCGGCGGTGGCCGTCGATGACCGCGCTCGTCGAGAACCTCGACTGGGCCGCTCGCCCGCGGGCGGGACGGATCGCGCTGTTCGCGGCGGGCGCCGCCGTCGTCACGTTCGCGGCGGTCGGCGTCACGGTGCACCTCATGACGCGTCCCGACGCGCCGGTCGCGCCGGCGGGGCTGCGCACGCGGCTGATCGTCGCGCCGATCGACAACGCGCCCGACGGCGTGATCCCGGCGCTGATCGCGGAGATGGCGAGCACGTCGCTGCGGATCGATACGGTGTCGGCGCCCGAGCTGCGCGGGCTCGCGGCCCGGCTCGGCGTCGACGCGAAGGACCTCGATGCGGTCGCGGCGAAGGCGGCGGCGACGGATCCGCGGCCGGTCGTCGTCGTGCGCGGGGCGCTCGCAGGCGCGGGCAAACTGCAGACGCTGACGCTGCACGCCGGGCGATGGTCGGGCACGCGCACGTTCGATGACGCGGGGACGCGCCGCGCCGTCGCCGACCTCGTGTCGGAGCTGCTCGCATCGATGGGCGCCGCGCCGCTCGCCGCGAACGAGCGCGACGTGCTATCGGACTCGCTTCCCGCGATCGCGGCGTGGGTGACTGGCCAGACGGCGTCGATCGCGGGCGACCAGAAGGCAGCCGAGATGGCGTATCGCCAGGCCGTCTCGATCGATCCGGAGCTCGTCGAGGCGCGCGCGTCGCTCGGGCTCACGCTCTACGACGAGAACCAGAAGGCCGAGGCGATCACGCAGCTCGAGCGCGCGATCGCGGCCGCCGATCGACTGCCGGCGCGCAAGCGGCTGACGTTGCTCGGCGACTACTACGGAATCGCCGGCCGCTTCAGCGAGTCGATCCTCGCGTACCAGCAGCTGCTCGCGACGTGGCCCGGCGACGCGCGTACGCAGATCAACCTGACCGCGACCGCGCTCGATGCCCAGAGCTGGCCGCTGGCGCTCGAGGTCGCTCACGTCGCCGCGCATGATCATCCGACGATCGAGATCGCGCGCCGCAACCTCGTGCTCGCCGAGCTCGGCAACGAGCGCCTCGCCGACGCCGTGCGCGATGGTCAGTCACTGATCGCCGAGGTACCGAATGCGTCGGGGCCGGCCGTCTCGGCGACCGTCGCGGCGCTCGCGCTGCTCGGCAAGCTGCCCGAGGCGCGCGCGCTCGCTGCCAAGGTGCCCGACGACATGGCGCCCCACGCGGTCGCCGACCTCGCGCTGTTCGAGGGGCGGCTCGCCGACGCCGAGGCCGCGCTCGCCGGTCGCACCGACGAGATCGACGAGCTCGTGCTCGCGTGGACGAAGCTTCGCGAAGGCGACAAGCCCGCGGCGCTCGCGGCGGCGAAGCTCGCGATGGGCGACACGTCGATGCCGGGCGCGTACCTCGCTGCGACGGCCGCGATCGACGCCGGCGACCCGAGCGGCGCCGAGGACAAGGTACGCACGTGGAGCATCGCGGCGGAGACCGACCGGCGAATGTACGCGCAGCTGCTCGCGGGAGATCTCGCGCGCGCCGCGGGGGACTTCCATGGTGCGCTCGCCGCGTATCGCGCCGCCGCGCTGCTCGGCGATGCATGGCTCGTGCACGACCGTCTGGCCCGCGCGGCCGCCGCTGCGGGCGACGCCGAGACCGCCGCGCGCGAGAACGCGTGGCTCGCGGCGCATCGCGGGCAGGGCGCGCTCGTCGCCAATCCGTCGCTGTCGCTGCTCGTCCGCTAACGGGGCTGGTACGATGATCGGACGTGGCAGAGCTCGACGACGACGTAGCCTTCGCGGCAGCGCTCGCCCGCGGTGATGCCGATGCGCTCGCGCGCTTCGATCGCGAGCATGCGCCGGCGTTGCGGCCGGCCCTCGCGCGCATCGGTCTCGGTGACGCGGGCATCGCCGAGGCGCTGCAGCTCGTGCGCACCGAGCAGTTCGCCCCGCGCGCCGACGGCGCCCCGCGCATCGCGGGCTACAGCGGCCGCGGCCCGCTGCTCGCGTGGCTACGCTCGGTCGCGGTGCGCACCGGCCTGCGCCTGCGTCGCGCAGGAGCGCGCTACGAGCCGCTCACTGATATTGCAGCAGGCGCCCACGACAGCACGCCGGGCTCGCTCGTCGACGACGCCGAGCTCGCCTACATGAAGAAGACGTACGGCGAGGCGTTCCAGCGCGCGTTTCGCACGGCGCTCGCCGGCCTCTCCGCGAAGGATCGGCTGCTGCTCAAGCAGCGGTTCCGTCATCACCTCGGCGTCGAGGACCTCGGACGCATCCACGGCGTCAACGCGGGCACGATCTCGCGCTGGGTCGCCGCGGCGCGCGACGCTCTCGCGAAGGGGACGCGCGAGGCGATGATGGCGGAGCTCGGCGTCGCGAAGGACGACGTCTCGAGCATCCTGCGGCTGATCGAGAGCCAGATCGAGGTCACGCTCTCGACCGTCGAGGCCTAGCGGTTGTACTTCTCGACGACGGCCTTGCACGCGGGGAACACGCGCGCGTACTCCTCGGCGACGCTCGAGAAGTCCTGCGAGCTGTCGGCCTCGTGCGGGTCGTGCGTGTGGAACACGAGCGTGCCGTCCTTCTTGAGCTCGAGCTTCGTCAGCTGCTTCTGCTTCGGCTCGTCGACGCAGCGATACGCCTTGATCGTCTTGAGCGACGCCATGCACGACTTCGACTGCTTGAATACCCATACGATGTCGGTCGTGATCGCGCGGACGTTCAGCGCCATCGGGCAGCGATAGTCGGGGCCGGTCAGCGTCGCGGCGGCGTCCTTCTTCAGCTGCTGAACCCAGTCGGCCTGAAACGACTCGCCGTCGATCGAAGCCGGCGCGGTCACCGCGATGCCGAACTCCTTCTTGAAATCGTCCCACGGCTGCTGGAGCGACTGCCGGTAGTACTTCCAGCGATCGTCGGAGTCCTGGGAGCGAAAGCTCGCTTCGGGTTTCGGATCGTCGAGCTTGGCGAGCACCGCGATCGACTTCGCACTCGCCGTGTGCGTCGCGGTCACCTGCGGGGCCGTCGCCTCGTCATCATCGTCGGCCATCGCGGCGGTGGCCGCGAGCGCGACGATCAGCATCGAAGTGTGGAGCCTCATGGTTAGTTCCCCAGCGTCTTGTCGACGATCTTCTGGCAGGGTGGCAGGACCTTCGCCCAGCCGGTGAGCATCGCGCCGAAGTCGGCCGAGCTGTCGGCGACGTGCGGATCGTGCACGCGGAACACCACCTCGCCGTCCTTCGTCA
>JAFAOG010000204.1 GCA_019237945.1 Deltaproteobacteria bacterium
CTACAAGGAGTTCCGGCAGATCTACCCGCAGCCGGGATGGGTCGAGCACGACCCCGAGGACATCTGGAGCTCGGTGACGGCCGCGCTCGCACAGGCGATGAACCGCATCGATGCGGGGTCGATCGCGGCGATCGGCATCACGAACCAGCGCGAGACCGCGGTGCTGTGGGACAAGAAGACCGGCAAGGTGGCCCACCATGCGATCGTCTGGCAGGACCGCCGCACCGCCGATCGCTGCGCCGAGCTGAAGGCCGCCGGCAAGGAAGCGCGTGTACGCGAGCTGACCGGCCTGACGCTCGACCCGTACTTCTCGGGCACCAAGGTCCACTGGATGCTGACGCACGGCGTGAAGGCCGACGCGTTCGGCACGATCGATTGCTACCTGTTGTGGCGGCTCACCGGCGGCGCCGTGCACGCGACCGACGTCACGAACGCGTCGCGCACGCTGCTGTTCGATCTGCACACGCTCGCGTGGAGCGACGAGCTGTGTGACGCGATCGGCGTCCCGCGCGCGCTGCTGCCGGAGGTCGTGCCGTCGTCGGGCACGTGTGGCACCACGAAGGGCGTCCCGGGCCTGCCCGACGGCATCCCGATCGCGGGCCTCGCCGGCGATCAGCAGAGCGCGCTCTTCGGCCAGGCCTGCTTCACGCCGGGCGACGCGAAGTGCACGTACGGCACGGGCGCGTTCATCCTCATGAACACGGGCGACAAGCCGGTCACCTCGAAGTCCGGCCTGCTGACGACGGTCGCGTGGAAGCTCTCGACGGGCGAGCTGCGCTACGCACTCGAGGGCTCCGCGTTCATCGCCGGCGCCGCCGTGCAGTGGCTGCGCGATGGCCTGCAGTTCTTCCAGAGCGCGGCCGAGGTCGAGGCGCTCGCGCGCTCCGTCGATGATTCGGGTGGCGTGATCGTCGTCCCCGCGTTCGCCGGCCTCGGCGCGCCGCACTGGCGACCGGATGCGCGCGGCTCGATCACGGGCCTCACGCGGGGCACGACGCGCGCCCACATCGCCCGTGCGACGCTCGAAGGCATCGCGCTGCAGAACGTCGACATCCTGCGCGCGATGGAGCGCGACTCCGGCAAGCGGCTCGGCACGCTCAAGGTCGACGGCGGCGCGGCCGCAAACGATCTGCTGATGCAGTTCCAGAGCGACGTGCTTGGCGTCGAAATCGCGCGCCCGGAGCTCGTCGAGTCGACCGCGCTCGGCGCCGCGTTCCTCGCCGGTCTCGGCACGGGCGTGTGGAAGGACCAGGAGCAGCTGCGCGCGACGTGGCGCGAGCAGAAGCGGTTCAAGCCGACGGCGGACCGCGCGCGCGTCAAGGAGCACCTCGCGCGATGGGACGTTGCGGTCGCCAAAGCCTAGGGACGCTTTCTCACTTCGCAACCCACGCATTCGAATGATCTCGCGAACTTGATTGGGGACGCTTTCTCACTTCGCAACCTTCTCGTCCTCGCGCTCGTCGGATGTCACGCGCAGCCGCGGGCCGAGGCGCGACGCGACGTCGTCGTGCTGGTGTCGGCGAACAGCGAGTGGCGCGCGCTCGAGACGGTCGTGCACGGCGTTGCCGGCAGCACGCCCGTCGGCGAGACGCTCGAGGCCGGCGGCCTGCTCTACCTGCACGGCGGCTGGGGCAAGATCGATGCAGCGCTGAGCGCGCAGTACGCGATCGATCGCTGGCATCCGCGGCTGCTCGTCAACCTCGGCACGTGCGGCGGCTTCGCGGGCGCGGTGAAGCCCGATGACGTCGTGCTCGTCGACCGCACCGTCGTCTACGACATCGTCGAGCGGATGGGCGATCCGAAGGAAGCGATCGATGCGTACGCGACGAGCATCGACCTCGCGTGGCTGCATCCGCCCGCCGGCACCGTGCGCGGCACGATCGTCTCGGCGGATCAGGATCTCGATCCGGCGCGCCTCGGCGAGCTCGCCGCCGCGTACCACGCGATCGCCGCCGACTGGGAGTCCGGCTCGATCGCGCGCGTCGCCGCGAAGAACCACACGCGCGTGCTGATCCTGCGCGGCGTCAGCGATGTCGTGTCACCGGCCGGCGACGTGACGTACGGCAAGATCGAGAACTTCGATCAGGCCGCGCAGCACGTGATGCAGCGGCTCGTCACGCTGCTTCAGTCGAGCTTGGCGTCCCAGCCGTTGCCGGCGAGATCCATCGAGTAGCTCTCGACGAGCCCGACGCCGCGGCAGTACGTCAGGTACGCGGTGTAGCTGACGTCCTGCACGGCCTTCCAGCAGTCGCTGTGGCCCGTAACGGTCGTGCGCTGCCAGTGATAGCTCGTGTTGAAGTACGGCCAGTCGTGGCCCTCGGTGAGGTTGCCGTCGACGAGCGTCGCCCAGCCGCCGTTGTAATAGAAGTCGACCTCGTCGCCCGAGCCGGCCGTGTAGTCGTACGTGCCGGTGATGCCGCTGCAGAAGCTCGTCATCTGGAATGCCGCGCGCCCGCCGACCGCATTCGCCGACACGATCGACTGCATGTACGTGCCGGGTGAGCACACGGCGCCCGCGCCAACGGCGGTGACGGTGAACGTCCAGTGGGCGCCGAGCGACAGCGGATACAGCTTGTCGCTGCCGTGCGTGCCCGAGCCGGAGCCGGCGCCATCGGGCGTTACGGCGCCGTCGGGGCCAGCAGGCGAGGACGAACCGCCGCACGCGGCGAGCAAGGCGAACAGGACGACGCGCTTCATGCAGACACGAGCCGCGAGCGGGCGTCCGGTCGCATGGTTGTGAAGTGAGAAAGCGTCCCCGATCAAGTTCGCGAGATCACTCGGGAGCGTGGGTTGACAAGTGAGAAAGCGTCCCCAGCCAGCTTGCTGGGTCTTCGACCCGCTCGGCGAGCAGCTTGAGGGCGCCCGCGCAGTAGTGGCCGTCCTCGACGCGCTCGTCGAACGTGTAGCGCAGCGTGACGCGGCCGCCCGTCACCTGGCCGATCGTGACGAACAGCGGGCAGTTCCCGTGCTCGTAGAGGTGGTGATAGGCGGCGTCGATCTTCAGCGAGCCCAGGTTCGCGACGAACGCGCTGGCGTACATCGGGTCGGTGTCGACGAGCGAGCGCGGCGCGAGGCCCCAGCGATACAGGCGATCGAGCAGGCCGATCGCGAACGCGAGCAGAAAGCCCGGCAGCTTGAGCAGCACGCCGAGCTCCTTGTCGACGTGCGAGGGCCGGTCGCTCTTCGCTTCGCGCACGTCGCCTGCGAGCGCGGCCTGCAGCTCGCCAAACGATTCGCCGCGCGGGAACTCGCGCTTGACCGTCGCGAGCGGCGCGTCGTCGGAGAGCGCCTTCTTCGCCGCGAACGACACGAACACGCCCTTGCGCTGGTAGATGCGCCGGCCGGCCGTGAACCGGTTCAGCCGCTCGCGCTCGTGCAGCACCGACGCGAGCGCGTGCAGGACCAGCGCGAACAACTTCACCCCGCGCGCCTCGAGCCACCGCTGCGTTCGCGACAGATCGAGCGTCTGCTCGAAGTACACGGCGGATTCGTTTCTGCCGCGCATCAGAAACGGCATCATCCGGCGGTACGGCGGAACCTGGGCGCGCACGCCGTCGTGAGGTCCGAACATGGCGCGAATGTACGTGCGAGCGACACCCGCGGGAGTGCTGCTACGTACCTTCCCGGAGCATGCTTCCTCCCGCTGGTTGATTTGACCAAACATTGGTGGAGCGCACCGCCAGAGCACACTCCCGAGCCTTTGGTTCCGCCGACTTAGGCGTGGCACCGCGGTTGCTGTAGCAGCCGCGCACACGGAGGGATGGAAACCATGGCACTTCTCGCCCGCGCGACTACGAAGAACCCCGCTGAGTGGACCGACCGCGATCTCCTGCGGCATGTCCTGCGCAGCGAGGCCCGTGCGTGGGCAGAGCTGGTCCGCCGCTACCGTCCCCTCATCTATCGCTGCATCACCAAGGTCACGCTGAAGTACGCGCCGACGCTCGGCTCGGCCGACCTCGACGAGATCTACGCGGACGTGATGATGCAGCTCGTCCGCGATGACATGCACAAGCTCCGCGTCTACAGCCCGACGCGCGGCACGAAGCTCGGCTCGTGGATCGGCATGCTGTCGGTCAACGCTGCGTACGACTTCCTGCGCAGCGCCGGCCGCCGCCCGCTGCTCGACAAGACCGATGGCACGGTCGATCCGCACGAGGAGTGCGATCGCACGCCGCTCGATCAGCTGATCGAGAAGGAGCGCTGGGAGCACCTCAACACCGTGCTCTCCGAGTTCACCGACAAGGACCGCACGTTCGTCGAGCTCTACTACCAGAAGGGCATGGAAGCCGACGAGATCGCCGCCGAGATGCAGATCTCACTCAAGACGGTCTACTCGAAGAAGCACAAGATCCGCGCGCACCTCGTCCGCGTGCTCGGCCAGCTCGGTGCGGACTCGCCGATCGGCGATCTCGCCGCGGCCGCCGCCTAATCGGCGCGCTCGTACGTCAGGTACGCGACGACCTTCGTCGGATCCGGTCGCGACAGCGTCAGCGACTGCGCCGCGTCGTGCAGCGATTGCATGTCGTCGATCGCGGCGGAGATGTCGGCCTCCGAGCCGGTGATCGCGAGCCGGCACACCGACGCCTTGCACTCGAGCTCGCTCGGCGGATGCTTCGCGAGCCGCTTCTTGAGGTCGGCCTCGACGTGCGACTTCCACGCGACATCGACGTCCTCGTTCTTGAAGCGGTCCTCGACGTTGACGGCGACCTTGTCGGAACCGAAGCCGGGCAACAGCTCGGGAGCCTTGTCGGCGCGCGGCTTGGGAACGGGAGCCGGAGCGCTCACCGCGACCGCCGCGGATCCGGGAGTGGCAGGCTTCGGCGCCTCCTTGTCACGGCACGCAAGTGCGGTGATTCCGAGGAGGATCAGCACGCGGGTCATCGCGGGTAGCGTAGCACCGCGTGGCGTGTAGAATCCGTGCGCTGTGAACGAAGCGCCGGATGTTGGCGACGACGACGCGACGCGCCCGTTCATCAAGGATGACGACAAGCTCGCGGCCCCCGCGCCCGCCGCCGAGCCCGCGCTCCCGCGCACACGCGTCACGGTCGAGAACCGCGCCGACGGCGGCACGCTCTACTGGGTCGGCAAGCTCTACGGCTTCGCCGCGCTGATCGCCCTGACCGCGGTCGCGCTCGCCGGCACGATCCTCTACAGCTACTTCTCGCTGCGCACGCCGCCGACGCGCGACCTCGCTGCCTATCCGCACGCGGTCCCGGCCGTATCGCGCATCTACGCGGCCGACGGCACGCTGCTCGGCGAGTTTGCGAAGGAGTGGCGCGAGTTCGTGCCGTACGAGCAGATCCCCAAGCAGCTCGTCGACGCGTTCGTCGCGGTCGAAGATCACGACTACTGGAATCACGGCGGCATCTACTGGAAGGGCATCTTTCGCGCCGCGTGGGCGAACGTCACGGCCGGCGACTTCGCACAGGGCGGCTCGACGATCCCGCAGCAGGTCGCGAAGCAGTTCCTCGGGGCGGAGAAGTCGCTATCGCGCAAGGCCAAGGAAGCGATCATGGCGCGCCGCCTCGAGGCGACGTACTCGAAGAAGGCGATCCTCGCGGTCTATCTCAACCAGATCTATCTCGGCGACGGCGCGTGGGGCGTCGCGGCGGCGGCGCGGCGCTACTTCAACAAGGACCTCGACCAGCTGACGCTGTCGGAGTGCGCGATGATCGCCGGCCTCGCGAAGGCGCCGACCGCGTACTCGCCGGTGCATCACGAGAAGCAGGCGATCGAGCGGCGCAACCTCGTGCTCGATCGGATGGCGCAGTACGGATTCGCGCCGCAGGCCGAGGTCGACAAGGCGAAGCAGGACGCGATCGCGCTCCACCCGTATCGCGACATCTTCCCGGACCGCATGCCGTACTACGCCGAGACCGTGCGCCGCATGGTCACCGAGCAGCTGGGCAACGACGAGCTGTTCTCCGGCGGCCTGCGCGTCGAGACCGCCGCCGAGCCGACGTGGGAAGCGGCCGCGTACGAGAACGCGGATTTCGGCGCGCGCCACCAGGACAAGCGGCAGGGCTGGCGCGGCCCCGAGTGGCGGCTCGACGGCGCCGCCCGCGCGACGTTCCTCGATCGCCAGAAGCAGCTGTACGGCAAGGGGCCGCTGCAGCCGGGCAAGCGCTACCTCGCGCTCGTCGACAAGGTCGATGGCGAGAAGGCGACCGTGCTCGTCGGCGATCAGAAGCTGCAGCTGCCGCTGCGCAACATGAGCTGGGCCGCGAAGTGGCAGCCCGGCAACGCCGACAACGATCAGACGATCGACTCGCCGACGCAGGCGCTCAAGCCCGGCTACGTCGTGTGGGTCTCGCGCGAGATCCGCACCGTCGGCCGCTATCGCGACTACAACCTGCCCGACAAGACGAACCCGCAGTGGGTCGTCCACGACGAGCAGAAAGAGTGGGACGCCGCGCACACCGACGTCGTCCAGCTCGAGCAGGTCCCGCACCCGCAGACGACGATCTTCACCGCCGATCACCACACCGGCTACGTCGTCGCGATGGTCGGCGGGTTCGACTACGACCGCTCGGTGTTCAACCGCGCCGTCCAGGCGTGCCGCCAGCCCGGCTCGACGTACAAGCCGCTCTACTACGCGAAGGGGCTCGACGAGGGATACGGCTTCGACACCGTGCTCGACGACATCCCGGTCAACATCACCGATCCCGACACCGGCGAGGTGTGGACGCCGACCAACCTCGGCGGCAACGATCCATCGCAGGCGAACGTCACGCTCGAGTACGCGCTCGTGTTCAGCAAGAACGTGCCGTCGGTCGATCTGTTTCACCGCATGCGCAAGGAAGGCTGCGAGAAGCCGGGCGTCCACTGTGACGACGGCCACAAGCCCGGCTCCCTGCCCGGCGACCCCGCGCTCGAGAAGTGGGTCCGCGGCCTCGGCATCACGACGCCGCTGTCGGTCGACGACGCGCTGGCGCTCGGCGCCTCGTGCTCGCACATCGACGAGATGGCACGCGCGTTCACGGTGTTCGCGCGCCTCGGCCAGTGGTGGCCGCGCCCGCCTGGCCACGAAAAAGACTGGGTCTACATCCGGCGCATCCTCGATCGCACCGGCAACGCCGTGCTCGACAACACGGTCGCCGAGGACCCGGAGCTGACGGCCGTCGACCGCTACGACCGCACCGCCGCGCTCGCCGGCATCGCTCCGCCGCAGGCGATCTCGCCGCGCACCGCGTTCCTGATGCAGCGGCTGCTCGGCCACGAGGTCGAGTTCGGCTTTGCGAACATCTTGCGCGCCACCGGCCTCAACGCGGCCGGCAAGACGGGCACGTCGAGCGCGACTCACGACAACTGGTTCATCGCGTTCACTTCCAAGTTCACGACGATCGTGTGGATGGGCGACGACAAGAAGGAGCGCGCGCTCGGCAAGAGTGACGCGGCCTACATGACGGTCGTTCCGCTGTGGGCCCGGTACATGTACGAAGCGGCCCGCAACTATCCGAACCCGCAAATTCCCTGGTACGTGCCACCTGGTCAGAATCCGAATGACCGCGGAGATCACACCAAGGGCGAGCACGGGCCGCAGATGGAACTGATTTTTCG
Organism: Deltaproteobacteria bacterium; assembly: GCA_019237945.1. Lineage (GTDB taxonomy): Bacteria > Myxococcota_A > Polyangia > Haliangiales > Haliangiaceae > JABFXX01. The sequence goes on from JAFAOG010000204.1 coordinate 7,561, forward strand.
GCCGCCGAAGAAGAAGGACACCGACGCGGAGAACCGCCCGCCAGTGTAGAATCAGCGGATGCGATTGGGTCTCGCTCTGGTGGCCGTGTGTGCGTGCGGCAGTGTCGAAAAGATCAAGCCGGATGCTGGCAAGGATGCGCCGGGGATCGATGCGTTCGTCCCGGCGGTCGCGCTGTCGATGCCGGGTCCGGCGAACGTCGACGCGGAAGGCGAGTACTCGACGCTCACCGTGCAGGTCCACACGGCGAAGCCGCACAAGGTCGTCAACGTCGCGTACAGCGGCACGACGGACGGCACGATCTCGCCAATGCTCGACTTCGTCACGACCGACGGCAGCGGCGACGGTAGCTCGAACGTGACGTACCTGTCCGGGTCGGCCGCGGGCCCGGCGACCGCGAGCGCGACGGTCATCGGCACGACCGACGGCATGATGTCGGCTCCGCTGACCGCGATGCTCAACATCGTGCCGCTCGAGCGCGCCGGCTTTCCGACGCCGTACCCGACGCAGGGCAGCTTCACGGTCGGCTACCTGCTCGGCGAGCAGGTCACGGTGATGACGACCGGCCACCTCAAGCGGATCGGCTTCTACTCGGCCGTCGCCGGACCGAATATCCAGGTCGGCATCTACACCGACGTCAGCGGCGCACCGGGCACGCTCGTCGCGCAGCTTCCCGGCCGTGCGGTCGTCGCAGGCGTCAACGAGATCCAGATCAGCCCGATCCCGATCACCGCCGGCACGTACTGGTTCATGGCCGTCTACGACAACACCGGTCACGTCGGCCGCCATGGCGCCGGCATGACGGACACCAAGACCGACTACATCTCGTTCACGTACAACAGCCAGCTGCCGATGACGTTTCCGGCGCCGATGTCGTACATGGGCGACAGCTTCAACTACTACCTCGTCGTCGGGCAGTAGCTACGGGTGCGTGACGAGCCCGCTCGTGATCACGGCGCGGCCGGCATGGCGCTGCTCGAGCTCCGTCAGCCCCGCGCACAGCGCACGGCGCGAGGCTTCGGGAGCGTGCCCGCGGTCGACGAACACGATCGCGCCGCCGTCCTTGACGACGCGCGTCCAGTCGCGAAGCGTGAGCTCCCAGCCGTCATCGACGGCGACGTCGACGCCGATCACACCGGCGAGCGAACGGTCCTCGATCGACGTGAGGTCGGCGAGCGCATTGGTCAGCCGCTTGGCGGCACGCGGCGACAGGCCGATCGGCAGGATCGTGTGTTTTGCGGCCAGGGCGGACGCGAGCTTTGCGTTGCCGATGACAGCGAGCGTGCCCTCGACGTGGGCAGAGGTGAGAGCCTCCGCGATCGCGGTCACAGCAGGCGTCACGAAGAGGCCTTCGAGCACGATTGCAGGCTAGCACGGGCAAGAACGAGGTAAGAATGGACACCATGGCTCGCTTAGGGATGGCTTTGTTGCTGGTGGCGGCGGTTGGCGCGTGTGACCCCGCGAAGTTGCGGCACACACCGGATGCCAAGCCGATCGACGGTGCGCCCGACGCGGTGCCGCACGGCATGGTGACCGTCAAGGTCTACGATCCGAACACGCCGGGCACGATCGCCGTCGGCATTCCGGTCGTGTTCGTCGAGGCAGACGGCACGATCGTCGGGCGGCCGTCGACCGATACGAACGGCGTCGCGATGGCCGATGTCCACCTCAACGCGACCGCGACCGCCGTGATCACGACGCAGAACAACGTCTCGATGTCGACGATCGCGGGCATTCAACCCGGCGACAACATCGTCCTCAACTCGAGCCAGCCGAACGGCCAGAACGGCATGTTCAACGTCACGTTCCCGCAGTACCCGGGCGCGACGTATCACTACGTGTACGGACCGTGCGGCGCCAACAGCGGCACTGGCTCGACGACGCTGTACATGTACTCGTACTGCAAGCAGGACACGATGGATCTCGTCGTCGTCGCGTACAACTCGAGCTTCGTGCCGATCGCGTACTTCGAGAAGCCGGGCGTCACGTACACGAACGGCGGCAGCACGGCGCTGACCGGCACGTACTCGTTCGTGTCGACGTTCAACGCGAGCATCACGAACGTCGATCCGACCGTCCAGTACGTGTACATGCGGCGCGCGATGCCCGCCGGCAACGGCTTCTCGGAATCCGCCTCCGGGATGCCGATGAGCGGCATGCTGCCGCTGTCGATGCCGGCGATCCAGGGTGCGACGGCCAGCGTGGAGACGCAGGCGTCGAAGGGTCAGTACGCGAACCGGGTGATCCAGAACATCGCCGGCAGCTCGTTGACGTACGGCGTCGACCTCGGCGCCACGCTGCTGCCGTGGGTCGGGCCGGTGACGCTCGATCTCGACAAGAAGATGGCGTACGTGCCGACGGACACGACGGGCACGACGCACGACAAGCCCGACTTCTTTTCCGCCGAGGTCTACTACTATCGCGACAACGGCGCCGGCGGGCAGACCGGCTACTACTGGCGCGTCATCGCTCCCCAGATCGGCGACGTGCCGTTGCCGCCGCTGCCGCCCGAGGTCGGCGATGTGATGCCGAAGACGACGGACAGCGTCGCCTACACGTTCGGCAAGGCGTACGAGTCGAGCACGCTGACGTGGGATCAGGCGCGCGTGAATGCGCTCGACATCATCAACACGTTCGAGACCAGCGTCGACACGTCGACGAGGGTCCGCGAGAGCTACTTCCAGTCCGGCGACTGAGCGCAGCGTCAGTCCTGGTCGCGCATGTACTCGCAGCGCGGCGCCTCGATGTGAGGCGTGATCCACGAGACGTTCGCGAGCTCGTCGAGCAGGAACCGGAAGTTGCCGTAGGTGACGACGAAGAAGTCCATCTTGCGGCGCTTGATGCCGCCGCCGGTGTCGTCGGCGCGCACGCAGCCGTCGTGGATCGAGCCGTCGGGTAGCACGAGCCCGTCGAACTCCGGGATGTAGATCGGCTCGCCGATCGGCACGAGCCGCGGATCGACGGCGACCGACTTGAACGGCACGAGCGGGCGCACGCCGGCGCCGCGGCCGAACGGGTGCTCGTGCTCGTCGAGCTGCTCGAAGCAGGTGCCGTAGCCGTAGGGACACTTGCCCGTGTAGTTGATGATCCGGCCGTCGCGCATCAGGCCGGAGCCCTCGAGCCGCAGCGCCCAGGCGAGCCGCTCCGGCACGCGCTGCATGAAGAAGCCCTCCGGCGTGTAGATCTCGACCCACGAGTTGTCTGCGATCGTCGCGCCGCGACCGGATTTCGGAGCCGCGCCACTCGCCGGGTCGTCGTAGTCGGCCTCGAGCACGAGCCAGTAGAAGCGCAGCGCGAACCCGAGGTCCTCGGCGAGCGGATAGCCGCAGCACAGCTTGTTCTTGCCGCGCAGCGCCGCTTTCGGCTGCAGGGGCACGTCTTCCTTGCGCAGCTTCGAGTCGTCGGCGTGCGCCGTTGCGACCAGCAACGCGAGGAGCGCTACAACCCTCACGAAACAAGCGTACTCTGAGCGGCATGTGGGTGCACGATCTCGGAGCCGCCGATGCATCGTGTGGCGGCAAGGCGGTCGGCCTCGCGAAGCTGATCGCGGCCGGCGTGCCGGTGCCGGGCGGGTTCGTGATCGATGGCGGAGCGTTTCGCGCGCTGGCCGGCGAGATCAGCACCGACGTCGGCGAGCTGGGTCATGCGCTCGCGGCGGCCGCCGAGCGGATCGCGACGGCCGAGATCCCCGAGGCGCTGCGGCGCGAGGTCGAGGAGCGCGTGCGAGAGCTCGGATCGAGCGTCGCGGTGCGGTCGTCGGCGACGATCGAGGACGGCGCGGCGGGCGCGGCGGCGGGCGTGTTCTCGTCGCGGCGCGCGGTGCCCGTCGCCGAGATCTGGGACGCGATCCGCGCGGTGTGGACGAGTGCACTGACCCCGCTGGCGGCGGCGTACGCGCGGCGGCGCGGCGGCGAGGTCGCGATCGGCGTGATCGTGCAGGAGTGGATTCCCGGCGTGCCGGTGACCGTGTACACGCGGCCGCCCGGCGCGCCCGAGGCCGACGAGCTGCTCGTGCAGCGCGGCGATCAGATGGGCCGGCATTCGCGCAGCGACCTGCCGCGCGAGATCGAGGCGCATCATGCGGGCGTGCTCGCGTTGCGCGCCGAGCAGGCGATCGACGCGCGGTTTGGCGCCGACGTCGAGCTCGTGCAGATCCGCAAGCAGCACGGCTTCGATCTAGCGATGCAGACGGTCGTCGTGCAGGCGCGTCCGATCGTGCATCCGATCGCGAAGACGCTCGTGCCGGCGCCGCCGAGTGTGCTCGCGCCGCTCGAGGACGGACGCGTGTGGACGTGGGACGTCGCGCACAACCCCGATCCGCTGTCGCCGGCGCAGCAGCACCTCGTCGAGACGGTCTCGACGAGCGGCCCGTACGAGCTGCGCGTCGTCGCCGGGTTTCTGTACGCGACGCCGCGGCTGCCCGCAGAACCGCGGCCCGTCGTCACGACGAAGCACGAATTCTGCGTGCGCGTCGCCGAGCTCGAGGCGCGATGCGAGCGCGCGCTGACCGGCGACGGCGATCCGCTCGCGAAGTACGTCGCGTTCTACCGGATCTGGGCCGGCGAGCTCGCGCCGTGGATCGCGGCCGGCAAGCGCGTGCTGCCCGAGGCGCTGCGCGCGGCGGGGCACGAACGTCCGGAGGCGCTCGCGGCGACGCTGATCGGCTCGCGACCGAGCGCGGTCGAGGTCACGCTCGCGGCGGCGGCCAAGGGCGAGCTGACCGAGGACGATGTCGAGCGCTCGCTCGGCTGTCTCGCGCCGGCGTGGGATGTCGCGGTGGCGACGTACGGCGAGCAGCGCGGCCTGCTCCGCGATGCGATCGCCCGGGCGCGCATGGGGGCCGAGCTCATCGCGCGCGCGCGCCGGCCGACGCCCTCGACCTCTGTCGATGAGCCACCCCGCGTATCGGCGAGCATGTCCGCGAAGCTGGCGCGCGAAGCGGCGATCGCTGCCGAGCACGACACGGCCGTCGAGCTCGCGCGCGCGGCCGCCGATTGTGCCGAGCGCGACGACGCGTTGTTTGCCCGCGCGCAGCTGCTCGTCCGCCGGTCGCTGCTCGCGCGCGGCACGGCGCTCGGCATCGGCGACGACATCTTCTGGATCTCCGACGAGACCGGCACGCCCGACGACCTGCGCCGGCGCGCGTCGGCGGCACGCAACGCGGCGCTGCGGGCGGCGCAGTGGCAGATGCCGCTCGTCGTCGGCGGTACGGCGGCGGCCGGCGGCGAGCGGCTGCGCGGTGTCGGCACGGGCCCGAGAGTCTCCGGGCGCGTGGTGCGGTTCGCCTCGCTGGCGAGCGCGATCGGCGTCGGGGCCGGCGGCGTCGTCGTGACGCGGGCCGTGACTCCCGCGCTCGCCGTCATGGTCGCCGGGTGCGCCGCGCTCGTCAGCGAGACCGGCGGCCTGCTCGATCACGGCGCCGCGCTTGCGCGGGAGCTGGGCATCACGTGTGTCGTCGGCTGCCGCGACGCGTGGTCGCTGCTATCCGATGGAATTCTCGTGACCGTCGACGGCGACGGTGGATCGGTCACGACACTCGGATCTCCGTC
>JAFAOG010000354.1 GCA_019237945.1 Deltaproteobacteria bacterium
ATCGCGGCGCAGCGCCATCTCGCCACGGTGAAACGCCTCCTCGGCGCGCATCACGCGGAGCGCGAGCTCCTCCGCTTGCGAGTCCTCGGCGCGGACCGCGGCCTCGCCACCGCGGGCGAGCACGCGGCTGTACTCGTCGCGCTTGCCCGGATCATTGAGGGTCGCGAACGCCGTGTTGATCTGCGCGAATAGCTGCTGCGCCTCGCGATTGTCGTCGGTGATGCCGAGCGCCGACAGCCGATCGGGATGCAGCTTGCGCGCGAGCGTGAAGTACGCGAGCCGGATCTCGTCGGCAGTCGCCGTGCGTGCCACTCCGAGCACCTGGAAGTGATCGCCGCGCGCATCGACGAGCTTGCGCCGGATCAGCTCCTCGGTCTCGCGCGTCTCGGCGGTGTTGCGCTTCGCGCGCGCGGTCGCGGGCTTGCTCGCCGTGCGCGCTGGCTGGCCCGTCGCGAGCGAAGGCATCGGCGGGCCGCCGGTCGGATTGCGCATGCGGAGGCCGGCCGCGGTGCCGTCGGGCGACGGAGTCGGCTCCTTCGCGCGAGTCGGCTGCGCCGTCGGGGCGCGCGGCGCGGGCTGGGCGGTCGGGGCGCGCGGCATTGGCGTGCTCGGGGCCCGCGTCACGGGCTGCGGGATCGCATTCGCGCTCGACGTGCGCGACACGACGGGGCCGCTGGCGCTCGCCGCGGGACCGCTCGGCGTGCGCGTGACCTGCTGCGGGATCGCGTTCTGGCTCGCGGTGCGCGCGACGCTCGGCTTGATGTACGTCGGGGCGTCGAGATCGATGCCCTGCGGCGGCGCGATCGTCACATCGCACGCGTTGCACGAGATCAGCGAATAGATGATCGCGCGCTGGGTCCGGCCATCGATCTCGGGGGCGGCCTGGTGCAGATCGACGAGCGTCGCGCCACTGCGAAGGCGCTGGACGACAGCGCGCTCGGCCTCGGAGAAGCCGAAGTACACGAGGTCGTCGTCGGCGTCGGGCTTGAGCGTGAAGAACGTGCCCATCTGATCGAGCTCGCTCTCGAGGCGCTGATCGCCGAGGTTGTTGCGCGCGCCGAGGTAGACGACGGAGCGAATGTCGAGCTCGCTGCCGGGCACGATCGCGAGCGTGACGCGATCCTCGACGACAAACGTGCCGTTCTCGACGGAGAACGTGCGAGCCGCGCGTTGCGCGACGACGCGCCGGCGCAACCGGGTTGCCTGATCGGGCTGCAGGCGCACCGCCTCGGCGATCACGTCGATCTCATCGAGGCCGCGGGCGGCGGCGAGCCGGCGGCTGAGGTCGTTGACCTGGGTCGAAGACACGAGCCCACCCGTCATCGCGACGCGCACGGCGGCGTCATTCGCGAGCGGCGACGACGCACCGACGATCACGCCGCCGTCGAAGACGATCGAGTATGTACGCCCGTCGGAGAGCACGTTGACCTGGCCGGTCAGGCCTCGCAGCGCGAGCGCGCCGAGCGTGCGGCCCCACGGGCGGTCGGTGACGTTGCCGCGTGCAAGCTCGGCCATCACCGCCTCCACAGGCGCCGGCCGACGTAGGCGATCGCCGCAATCACGACGACTCCGACGACGATTCCGACGAGGATGGGGTTGCCCTCGGCATACCCCCACCAGCCGACACCCAGGCCATGCATTTCCCCTAGAGGATGGTCAGGGATGCAAGTGGAGTCAATCCGCCGGGCGCTGCTACAATTGCGGGCGGTGAGCACCTCGTTCCCACTCGACGGCGCCCGCGTGCGCTTCGCTGGCGACACCAATATCGGCCGCAAGCGCGACCACAACGAGGACTCCATCGCACTCCCGGAGACCGGCGAACGCCTCGCGATCGTGTGCGACGGCATGGGCGGTCACGCGTCGGGTGAAGTCGCGTCGCGCCTCGCCGTGGAGCTGATCGTCGACCACTTCACGGAGACCGGCAAGCAGCAGATCCTGACCTGGCCGTACAAGGTCGATCGCGACCTCCGCAAGGACACCAACCGGATGGTGACCGGCGTGATGCTCGCGAACCTCGAGATCTGGGAGCGCAGCCAGCGCGAGGCGCGGTTCAAGGGCATGGGCACGACGTGCGTCGCGCTCTACTTCCTCGACGATCACTTGATCATCGGTCACGTCGGCGACTCGCGCTGCTACCGACTGCGCGGCAACGAGCTGAGCCAGCTGACCGAGGACCACTCGCTGATCAACGACTACATCCGCATGAAGCGGGTCACGCCCGAGGAAGCGGAGAACTGGCCGCACAAGAACGTGATCGTGCGCGCGCTCGGCATGAAGGAGAGCGTGCAGGTCGACATCATGACGGAGCAGCCGCGCGCCGGCGACACGTACATGCTGTGCTCCGACGGCCTCACCGGCATGATCAAGGACGCGACGATCGAGCACATCCTGATGACCGAGCGCGATCTCGACCGCGCGGTCGAGCGGCTGATCACGGCTGCGAACGAAGAAGGCGGCGTCGACAACATCTCGGTCGTCCTCGCGCGCGTCGAGGCGACGTGAAGAGCCTCCTGTTCGTGTGTCTGCTCGTCGCCTGCGCGAAGAAGCAGGAAGCGCCGAAGGAGCAGACGGTTCCGGCGATGAGCGCGGCCGAGATCCAGCGCAGCAGCGACGCGTGCAAGGCGTACGTCGACAAGGTGTGCGCGTGCGCGGCGACCGTGCCCGCGGTGCAGGACGAGTGCAACCTGTCGAAGGCGCTGCCCGAGGCGGTGCGGATCGGCGTCGAGGTCTCGCAGAGCGCGGAGTCCAAGCCCAAGGACATCTACGGCGCGCAGGACAGCGTGCGCAAGGCCGTCAAGACGTGCATCGAGAAGATGGCGCAGCTGCCGTCGCGCGGCTGTCCTTAGGTCACGGTCTTCAGGTCACGATCGGTTCGCCGGCATTCGACGCATCGGCCCGCGCGCCCGCCCACACGACCGTGCGCTCGATCGACCGCTCGACCGTCGCGCCATCGCCGACGACCGCGTACGGCCCGACCTTCACACCCGCGCCGATGTGCGCGAACGCGCCGATCCGCACCGGCTCCTCGATCACGGCGGTCGGATGGATGCGCGCCGTCGGATCGATGCCGCGCAGGTGGCCCGGCGGATGGCGCAGCGTTTCGGCGCCGAGCAACGCCCAGTTCGATTCGAGGTAGCGCTCCGGCGTCGAGTGCTCGGCGAAGTAACCGTCGCGATGCTCGTACGCGAGCACCGGCTCGCCCGCGCGCAGCCACGGCAGGTAGCCCTGGCGGATCGAGTCGCTCTCGCCGTCGGGCAGGCGCGCCATCACGCTCGGCCGCGTCACGTGGACGCCGCAGAACATGTGGTCGCCGTCGCCGAGGATGTCGGTGATGCGGCCGTTCACGACGTTGACGGCGCCCCACGCCTTCGCATCCGGGACGCGGCGGACGACCATCATGCCGAGGATGTCGCCGGCAGCCTTGTAGGCGGCGACCAGCTTCGTGATGTCGAGATCGAAGATCAGCTTGCCGTTGCACGACAGGAACGGCTCGTCGCGCCCGTCCGGATCGAGCAGCGGCAGCGCATGCTTGAGCCCACCGCCGGTGCCGAGGATCGCCGGCTCGTGGATGTAACGGATCCGTGCGCCCCACCGGCGCCCGTCGCCGATCTCGCGCTCGATCACCTCGCCGAGGTGATGCGTGTTGATCACGAGGTCGGTCACGCCATGCGCGACGAGGTTCGCGATCCCGTACGCGAGGATCGGAATCCCGCACACGGGCAGCATGGGCTTGGGACGCTCGGCGCCGAGCTTGCCGAGTCGCGTCGAGAGGCCGGCGCACAGGAGCATCGCGCGCATCGCAGCAGCATAGCGGCGCGAGCGCGAACGGTCGAGCCTGCGCGGCGCGCGTGATACCGTCGAGCCATGCGCGTCGCGCCGCTGCAGCGTGCGGAGCTTCCGGCCGCCGAGGCGATCCTCGGGACGTGCGCGTTCGATCGCGCCGCGCAGGTCGCCGAGGAGAAGCTGTTCGAGCCCGGCCCCGACGGCGCACCGAAGCCCGGCGAGCCGGCCTCGCTGATCGCGCCGCGCGCATTGGGCGTGTGGACCTCGGACAACCGGCTCGTCGGCGTCGCGGCCGCGTGCGGCAAGTGGCTGCGCGTGCTCGCGGTCGCGCCCGCCGCCCGCCGCCTCGGCGCCGGCACCGCGCTGCTCGAGGCCTGCATGGACGCGGGCGCCCGCCGCACGCTCGATCAGCCGGGCAACTACCTCGCGCCCGGCATCGACACTCGCAACACCGACACGATCGCGTGGCTCGAGAAGCGCGGCTGGACGCGCACCGGCGATCCGCGCACGAACGTCCTCATCCGCGTGCGCGGCAATCCCCGCGTTTCGCGCGCGCGCGCCGATGAGCTCGCCCGCTTCGCGACCGCCCGCGGCTACGAGATCCGCCGCGCTCGCCTCGCCGAGTGGCCGCTGCTCGACGCGGTCTCGCGCGAGTTCGGTGGCGCATGGCCGCACGAGCTGTCGCGCGCGCTCGAGCACGTCCCGGGACCGCGCCCCGAATTCGTCGGCGTCCCCGATCCGGCCGCGTTCGCGCGCCAGTTCTCGCGCGAGGACCTGCCGCACGTGTCGCCGCCGCCGGACATGGAGGCGAAGCTGCGCGCGAGCGTGGGCGACGACACCGCCGACGCGATGATCACGCTCTGGCGAGCCAAGCTGCGCACGGCGGTCCCGGCGGTGCACGTCGCGCTCAAGGACGGCGCGTACTGCGCGTTCGCGGCGCACGACGGCAACAACGCCGGCCTCGGCTGGTTCGGCCCGACGGGCACGTGGCCCGCGCACCGCGGCCAGGGCCTGGGCGAAGCGCTGCTCGTCGCATGCCTCGCCGACGTCGGCGAGCATCACGAGCACTGCGAGGTCGCGTGGATCGGGCCGCGCCCGTTCTACGAGAAGGTCGCCGGCATCGAGAGCGAGCGGCAGTTCGTCGTGCTCGCGAGACCCTAGACAACCGGCGGCGGACCGTAGTCGAGCGCGACGCGCCGGCTGACGTTCGGCGCGATCCACCCGACGCCATACAGCCGCGGATAGATCACGCGCGCCTCGTTCTCGACGATCGCGTGCAGGATGCGGGCGGCGAGCGCGTCCGCATTTCCCGTCGGCGCGAGCCGTCCGAGCAGGCCGCCGCCACCATATGCGTCGCGCGCACCCTGCTCGAGCGCCGAGCGCACCGGGCCCGGGTACACCGTCACGACGCGCACGCCCTGCGACGCGAGCTCGGCGCGCGCGATCTCCGACGCCATCGCGAGGCCGGCCTTCGCCGCGCCGTAGTACGCGCACCCGCGCAGCGGCACGCGCCCCGCCATGCTCGCGACGTTGACGATCGTGCCGGTGCCGCGCTCCGCCATCGCGCGCGCGACGAGATCCTGCAGCCGCAGCGGGGCGAGCAGATCGAGCGCGAGCAGGTTCCACGCGTCCTCCCAGCGCCACGTCGCGAGCTGCTGCACGCGCATCACGCCCGCGCAGTTGACGAGGCCCTCGAGCGGCCCGGCCGCCTCGACCGCATCGACGAGCGCGGGCAACGCCGCGAGGTCGGTCAGGTCGGCGACGTGTGTCGTCGCGCCGCCGAGCGCGGTCGCGAGGTCGGTCGTCGGTGCGCGATCGATCAGGGCGAGCTCGCACGCCGGCCACGCGTGCCGCATCGCCCGCGCGAGCGCACCGCCGATCGCACCGGCCGCGCCCGTGATCGCGACGTGCGCGGGTGGCTGCCAGTCCCG
>JAFAOG010000058.1 GCA_019237945.1 Deltaproteobacteria bacterium
TTACGAAGACGCGCGCGCGCCCGAAGCGGAGCATCTGGGCTTCGTGCTGCATCTCGGCGACTTCATCTACGAGCTTGTCTGGTATCCGGAAGACCGGCCCAAGGGATATTACGCGCGCAAAATTCGCGACATCGTCCGCTACCCGAAAGGTATGAAGATCGCGGACTACCACGTCCCCGTCGACCTCAACGATTACCGCGCTGTATGGCGCGCCTATCTCGCCGATCCCGATCTGCAGGATGCGCGTGCGCGCTGGCCGTTCGTTGCCATGTGGGACAATCACGAGTTCTCGTTCCAGGGCTGGCAGAGCATCGTCCAGGTCGGGAAGTTCGTGCAGCCCGGCCAGAGCGTGAAGGTCGCCGCCAATCAGGCCTGGTTCGAGTACCTGCCCGCGCGCGTCAAGGCACCGAGCGGATCGCTCGACGCGTTCGGGCCGCCCGACGTCAAGAACGTGAAGATCGAGACGTTCGACGAGAACGGCCTCGGCACCGAGCCGAATAACCTCATCGCGATCAACAGCCTCAAAGGCTATCGGGCGCTGCGCTGGGGCAAGCACCTCGATCTGATCATCACCGATCAGCACAGCTACCGCGGGCCCGATCCGTTCAGCGATCCCGCGCTCGACAAGCTCGGCCCGTGGGGCGAGTACCAGGGCATGTTCCCCGACGAGCTGCAGCAGGTCCTCGACGGCGGGCGCGCGTTCAACGGCGGCAACCCGCCCGCGGAGCTGCGGTTCAAGGACGCGCGTGTCCCGAACTCGCAGAAGGATGCGCCACCGCAGACGATCCTCGGCGCCGAGCAGAGGGCGTGGTTCAAGGACCAGCTGAAGCGCGCGACGGCCACGTGGAAGATCTGGGGCAACTCGCAGAGCGCGTTCCAGCAGCGCGCCGATCCGGAGAACCTCCCACCGGGACTGATGAAGGAGGCGTGGCCGGCGGGCTCGTTCGGGAACCTCGGCAACTCCGATTTCGGCAATGCGTACATCGAACGCAACGAGATCTACGATCTGGTTCGCGATTCGAAGATCACCGGCTTCGCGATCGTGTCGGGCGACCTCCACAGCTTCTGGGCCGGCTACGCATCCGCCGAGCTTCCTCCCGGGAAGTTCGAACCGATCGGTCTGAGCTTCGTCGGCGGATCGCTGACGAGCCCGGGCGCGGCGGAGGGCAACGAGTACACGCTCCCGAAGGATCTGCCGCTGCGCCCGCTGTTCATCGCCGACCGGCCCAACGGCGAGCCGCCCGACTGCACGCTCGACATGCTGATGCGGCACGGCGTGCGGTCGTGCCTCGAGTACGCAAAGACGTTCGACCTCGCACGCGCGCGTGCGCTATCGAACCCCGCGCTCGCGCCGCACGTCGAGTTCATCGACATGGGAGGGCACGGCTACGCGACGGTCCGCCTCAGCGCCGATGAGATGCGCACCGAGTTCGTCTGCATCCCGCGGCCGGTCACGCGCAGCGAATCCCCCGACGGCGGACCGCTGCGCTATCGCGTCGTGCACACGGCAAAGCTCTGGCGCCCCGGCGAGCGGCCGCAGCTGACGCAGCACGTGCTCGAGGGCGACGTCGGGCTCTCGATCTAGGTCCGGGTCCAGACCCTGAGGGTTTGGCCCCAAAGCACCCAAAGAGCCCAAAGAGCCCAGATCGATCTTCCCTTTGGGTCCTTTGGGTTCTTTGGGGCTGATCGATTCTGGCGCTGCGTCTCGAATACATTGCGACATGCGCGAGTTCACGCTGGATCGTGGCGCGCGAGTCGCTAGTGTGCAGGCGTGACCCGCGCTGTTGTCGTACTGCTCTTCGTGGCCGGCGTCGCGCGCGCCGGCGGGTTCGGCATTCCGGAGATCGGCGTGCGGCGCACCGGAATGGCCACCGTCATCGGCCGTCCCGACGACGGCAGCTCGCTCTATCACAACCCCGCCGGGCTCGTGCTCGAGGACGGGTGGCACGTCTACGTGTCGATGGGCCTGTCGCTGTTGAACACGCAGTTCTCGCTGCGGCCGTGGGACATGAGCGATCGATTCCTTGGCGTGAGCGCGGGCGCCGACGGCTACTACGCGCCGGTCAAGCCGAGCCGCGCGTTCGGCGTGATCCCGATGCTCGCGGTGACCGCGCACCTGAGGCCGCGGCTGTATGCGGGCGCGGCGGTGTTCGTCGGCAACGCGACCGGCGCGCAGTTCGACAAGACGGCGGTCACTCGCTACCACCTGATCGACGGCTACGTCGTCGCGCCGCAGGCCGTGCTCGGCGCCGCGTACAAGCTGACGGATGACCTCGCGCTCGGTGCGACGGCGGGCGTCGTCAACATCCGCGTGCACGGTGAGCGCGACGTGTTTCCGATCGTCATGGGCGCCGACATCTCGTCGCTGACCGGCACGTCGCCCAAGCTCGTGCTCGATGGCAGCGGCTGGGCCCCGACGTGGTCGCTCGGTGCGTTCGGCTCGCCGCATCCGCGCGTGACGTGGGGCGCGGCTTTGATCGGGCGCGTCGACGCGACGCTGAAGGGCCCGCTGACCGTGACGTACAGCGACGATGCGAAGGTCCCGGGCGACGTGCTCGCGGGCACGCAGTCGACGCAGCAGCTGCTGCCGTGGACGTTCCAGGGCGGCGCGAACATCGACATCACGCCGAACCTCGAGATCGGCGGCGAGCTGCGCTACTGGCTGTATCGCCAGTACCAGCGGCAGCACACGGATGTCGTCGGCATCTTCATCGTGCGCGCACTCGACACCGAGAAGGACTATCACGACTCGTGGGAGACCTCCGGCGGGTTGCGCGTGCACGACCTCGCCGGCGCGCCCGGTCTCGATCTGATGGCGGGCACGCAGTACGACCACTCGCCCGCGCCCCCGCGCACCGTGACGCTCGACCAGCCGTCGTTCTCGCACTGGGGCCTGCACACCGGCGCGCGCTACACCGTCGGGCGCTACCGGCTCGGCGCGAGCTACATCCACTACTGGTACCTGATCCCGACGATCGATGACTCGATCACGTCGCCGCCCTCGAACATCAAGGGGCACGGCTCGAACAACATCGTGACGCTGTCGCTGGAGGTCGCGCTATGAAGATTCCGACGAAGGGGCGCACGGCCGAGGACGTGCTCGCCGACCTGCGCGCGCGCCAGGCGGGCGATACGGACTGGCGGCACGGCCGCGTGTTCTCGCTCGTCTATCACGCGGGCGCCGAACACGAGCAGCTCGTCAAGGCAGCGCACGCCGAGTACGCGAGCGCGAATCTGCTGAACCCGATGGCGTTCAAGAGCCTCAAGCAGCTCGAGAAGGAGCTCGTCGCGATGGCGGGCTCGCTGATGCACGGTGCGGGCGTCGTCGGGACCGTGACGTCGGGTGGCACCGAGTCGATCCTGTGCGCGGTCGCGGCCTATCGTGATCGCGCGCGCGCGTGGTGGCCGGAGCTCGTCGTGCCGCGCACGATCCATCCCGCGTTCGACAAGGCGGCGCACTACTTCGGGGTGCGGCTCAAGAAGGTCGACGTGCGCGATGACCTGCGCGTCGATCCGCGCGCGATGGCGAAGGCGATCTCGCGGCGCACGATCGGGCTCGTCGCGAGCGCGCCGCAATATCCGCATGGCGTCGTCGATCCGATCGAGGAGATCGGAGCGCTTGCGCAGAAGAAGGGGCTGCCGCTGCATGTCGATGCGTGCGTCGGCGGGTTCGTGCTGCCGTGGCTCGAGAAGCTCGGCCGGCGCGTGCCGGTGTGGGACTTCCGCGTGCCGGGCGTGACGTCGATCAGTGCCGACCTCCACAAGTTCGGCTACGCGGGCAAGGGCGCGTCGCTGCTGCTGTGGCGCTCGCTCGCGGACCTCAAGCACCAGATCTTCGTCGCGACGGACTTCCCCGGCGGCATCTACGCGTCGCCGACGATGCTCGGCACGCGACCCGGCGGACCGATCGCCGCCGCGTGGGCCGCGCTGCAGGCGCAGGGTGAGGACGGCTACCTCGCGCTTGCGAGGCAGGCCGCCGATGCCTCCGATGCGCTGCGCACCGGCATTCGGGCGCTCGGGCTGCGCGTGCTGCCGAGCGACTCGACGATCGTCAGCTACACGGGACGTGATCTGTTCGCGATCGCCGATCGCCTCGAAGCGCGCGGCTGGTCGGTCGATCGCATGCACCGGCCCGAGGCGATCCACCTGACGGTCACCGCGAACCACGCCGCGATCGTCGACGAGTACCTCGCGGACCTGCGCGCCGCGCTCGCCGAGGTGCGCGCCGATCCGACGCTCGCGAAGCAGGGAACGGCGCCGATGTACGGCATGGCGGCGAAGCTGCCGATCATTGTCGCCCGGCGGCTGGTCGGAGCGAACGTGCGCAAGCTGATCGCGGAGATGTACGCGCCATGAAGAAGATCGCATTCGCGCGCATCGCGCAGGAGACGAACGCGCTGTCGCCCGTCGATACCGTGCTCCACGACTTCGAGTCCGCGCACTACCTCGCGGGCGACGAGCTGCGCCGCGCCGTCACCGACGGTCCCGAGGTCAAAGGCTTCTTCAAGCGCGCCGAGCTCGCCGGGTTCGTGCGCGAGGTGCGGCGCGTCGCCGAGCCGGTGCCCGTGCTGTCGGCGTGGGCGTCGTCGGGTGGGCCGCTCGCGAAGGACTGCTTCGAGACGCTCGAGGCGCGGCTCGTCGAGGGGCTGCGCGCGGCGGGACCCGTCGATGGCGTGTACCTGTGCCTGCACGGCGCGATGGGCGTGCGCGGCATCGCCGATCCGGAGACACGGTTCATCCGCGCGGCGCGCAGCGTCGTCGGCGGGGCGCCGATCGTCGTGTCGCACGACCTGCACGGCAACCTGACGCGCGCGCGTGTCGAGGCGGCGGACGCGATCGTCGGCTACCAGACGAACCCGCATCGCGATCACGTGCGCACCGGGCGCAAGGCCGGCGAGCTGATGCGCGCGATGCTGTTCGACGGCCTCGTGCCGCACGTCGCGTGGCGCTCGCTGCCGCTGATCCTCGGCGGCGGCAAGACGATCGACTTTTTGTCCCCGATGCGCGCCGTGTTCCGGCGCATGCGCGCGGCCGAGAAGCGCGAGGTGCTGACGGCCTCGACGTTCATGGTGCACCCGTGGAACGCCGACCCGGCGCTCGGCTGGGCCACCTATGCGATCGGCCGCGATGCCGATGCCGTCGCCGACGAGCTCGCCGAGATGTGCTGGGAGCGCCGGCTCGAGCAGCCACCGGAGTTTCCGTCGGCGAGCGAGGCGATCGCGCAGGCGCGGTCGGCGCGGATCCGCCGCAAGCTCGGCTGCGTGATGATGGCGGATGCGAGCGACGTCGTCACGGCGGGGGCGCCCGGCGACTCGACACACCTGCTGCGCGCGCTGATCGAAGAAGGCAGCGGCATGCTCGCGTACGCGGCGGTGCGCGATCCGCATGCGGTCGCCACGCTGTGGCCGCGCGACAAGGGCGACGTCGTCGCGATGAGCATCGGCGGCACGCTCGATCCGGCGCGGTCGCGGCCGCTTCCGGTGCGCGGCACGCTCGTCAGCAAGCACGATCGCGAGGGCTTCGGGCGCACGTGCGTGCTCGCGGTCGAGGACGTCCGCATCGTGATCACCGAGGGGCCCGCGATGGTGATGCGGCCGAGCTTCTACACCGAGGTGGGCCTCGATCCGTGGCGCGCCGACATCGTGATGGTGAAGAACTTCTTCCCGTTCCTGATGTTCTTCCTGCCGTACAACCGCAAGACGCTGTTCGTGCGCACGCATGGCGCGACCGACTTCGACGCGGCGTTCGCGCTCCCGTTCGACGGCCCGGTCTACCCGCGCGACGAGGTCGCAGACTGGCGCCCGCGCGACCACGCCCGCCGCCACCCCGAAGCGCCTGCCGATGCCATGCGACCGTCGGGGACGTGACCGCCCGGCCTGCACTTTCCATGCGACCGTCGGGGACGTGACGGCTCCTCCCTGCATGAAGCACGCGTGGCTCGCTCTGGTTCTCGCCGCCTGCACCCGCGAGCCGGCGCCGGCGCCGAAATGCCCGCCGCCGACGCCGCCCGCGGCCGTCGATCCAGGCGAGCCCGTTGGCCTACCGGCCGGCTACGTCGAGGTCCGCCCCGCGCAGGTCGTGCCGATGGGCGAGCAGGTCGCACTGCTGCTCGTCGACGAGCCCGACAACCTCGTGCTCCCCGTGTTCATCGGCGGCACCGAGGGCGCCTCGATCGACACGCGCATGCGTCACGAGCCGCCGCCGCGCCCGCTGACGCACGACCTGCTCGATCACCTGATGGAGAAGCTGCACGCCAAGCTCGTCCAGGTGCAGGTCGACTCGCTGCGCCGCGACGGCGAGGGCGGCGTGTTCATCGGGGCTATTTTCGTGCGCTCCGAAGGCCATGTGATGCGCCTCGACGCGCGCCCGTCCGATGCGGTGGCGCTCGCGATCGGCAACCACGTGCCGATCTACGTCAAGCGCGCCGTGCTCGACGACGCTGGCTACAAGTGGGACGAGGTCCAGCGCCAGCTGCAGCAGCTCGGCTCTGCGACGTAGCCTAAGGCGCGAGACCCGACGGCGCGACCGTGAACTGCTCGATGATCGCGTGCGTCTGGTAGTCGTACGACGTGACCTGCAGCGTCGAGTCGGGCTGGCGCGCGACGATCACGTAGCCGTAGTTCGTGCTGCTCGTCAGCGGGGCGCCGCCGTTGCCGACGATGATCTCGCGATACGCCGGCACGTGGCTGTAGCTGTGCGTGTGGCCGGTGATCAGCATCGTCAGCGGGTGCTGCGCGAGGATCGTCGTCGTCGGATCGACGCCGGGCGCGGTGTTCGAGTAATGCGGCTCGTGGCGCACCGCGAACGTGTAGGTCGTCGGCTCGGAGAGCGCCTTGTCGAGCCACGTGCCCTCATAGGTCGTCCACGCGTTCGCGGCGATGAACACGAACTTCGCGGTCCAGCTGCCGTCGGGCGCCGCGAACCGCTCCTCGTAGTAGGGCAGGTCGAAGCCGAGCGGCTTGATCATGCGGTCCATGAACGCGGTGTAGTTCGGGGGCGTGCCATCGCGCCCGCCGGGGCCGCAGTTCGACGCCGTGTAGCCGGTGCACTCGTGGTTGCCCATCGCCGGATAGACCATGCCGGTGAAGGCGCCGCGCGCGCCGAGATAGAGGTCGAGCTGCGGACCGACCTCGTGGCCGACCGTCGACGCGAACATGTAATCGCCGGTGGTGACGGCGAACGGCGGGCCTTCGGTCTGGACGTCGGTCCAGATCTGGCGGGCGATGTCGGCCGGGTAGTTCGCGGTGTCGTCGATGTTGGCGGGGCGGGTGTCCCCGACGACCGCGAAGCGCAGCTCGGGCAGCTGGGTCACCGGCGCATCCGCCGCGGGGGCATCCTCGGCGGTGTGGTGACTGCTGCAACCTGCAGCGACGATGAGCAGCAGGCGGCGCATCACGACCTGCGACGATCGTAGCAAATCCGGGCGTGCGCTTACTAGCTTGCCGACGCGCCCCGAATGCGCGAGACACCGTGCATGGCGCTGACGTACGCGGAGGCCCAGCAGCTGCTCGCGCAGGTCCCGGCCGCGCAGGGGTTTCTCGCGGTCGAGACGCCGCGCGGCGCCCGCGAGTACCTGCTCGGCGCGCGCACGATGACCGACGTCACACCGCCGGTGCTCGACTGGCGCACGTCGCCGCTCGCGGAGGCGTTCTTCCGGGCCGCGCCCGGTGAGCCGTACGAGGTCGAGGCCGGCGAGCGTACGCAGGAAGGCACGGTGCGCGAGCGCTGGCTGCTCGGCCGGCAGCGCGTGATCGGCGACACCCAGGTGCTGTCGGCGGATGCGGCGGTCGAGATGCCACGGCCCGCGCCGGTCGCGATTCCGGCGCCGCCGCGCGATGCCCTCGTCGTGCTCGACCCCGAGCAGCAGCGTGCGGTCGACCTGCCGGCGGATACGTCGCTCGTTGTCGACGGCGAGGCGGGTGTCGGCAAGACGCTCGTCGCGCTGTATCGCGTCGCTTCGCTGCAGCGGCGGGCGCGCGAGCATTCGCGGCGCTTCCGGGCGCTCGTGCTCGTGCCGACCGAGGGTCTGCGCCGCCTGTGCCGGCTGCTCGCCGATCGCCTGCAGATCGACAAGCTCGACATCGAGGTGATCGATCCGTGGCTTGTCGAGCGCGCGCGACTCGCGTTCCCGGGCTTGCCGTCGCGCACGAGCGAAGGTGCGACCGCGCAGACGATCGCGCTCAAGCGCCACCCGGCGGTGCGCGGCGTGCTCGACGATTTCATCGGCTGGAAGGCGCCGAAGGACGCCGACGACAAGCTGCCGCGCTCGCGCATGCGCCTGCTTCACCTGTGGGGAGACCAGCCGCGGTTGCAGCGCATCGTCGACGCGAGCGGCCTGCCGGCGCGCGCGATCACGGAGACGATGAAGCACACGCGCATCCAGTTCGAGACGACGACCGAGAAGCAGTTCAAGCACGTCGATGCCGACCGGCTCGTCGCGCTCGACGGCCGCAAGATCGACGCCGGCACGACGATGGAGGACGCGCACACGTTCGACGCCGAGGATGCGCCAGTGCTGTTCGAGCTGATGCGCCGCGGTGTGCTGCCCGAGGCCGAGCTGCCGAAATATGATCACATCGTCGTCGACGAGGCGCAGCTGCGCGCGCCGATGGAGCTCGCCGCGATCGGCGACGCGCTGACGAAGCACGGCACGATCACGCTCGCCGGTGACCATCGCCAGGCGACCGACGAGACCGCGTACTTCGCCGGCTGGGACGCCGCCAAGCGCGAGGTCCGGGCGCAGCACTGGGCCGACATCACGCTCGAGGTCACGTACCGCTCGGTCCCCGCGATCGCCGACTTCGCGCGCACGTTCCTGATCCCGGAGGAGCCGCCGGCCGAGCCCGCCGTGTGGGCCACCTCGTGCGACGGCGCGCTCGCCCAGGCCGCGCAGCTGTGCTGGCACCTCGACGCGCTGCAGACGCGCGACCCGTGGCGGCAGATCTGCGTGATCGCGCGCACCCCCGAGCACGCGCGTCGCCTGCACACCGAGCTGTCGCGCGGCCTCGACCCGACCCTCGTGCTGGACGGCGACTTCCGCTTCGAGCCCGGCATCCTGGTCACCACCGCCTCCGCCGTCTCCGGCCTCGAGTTCGACGCCGTCGTCATCCCCGACCTCGACCCGAGCTTCTGGCCGTCGACGCCGGAGCTGATGCGGTCGCTCTACGTTGCGGCGACCCGCGCCCGCGACTGGCTGTGGATCACGACCCCCGCCGGCTGGTCTCCCTTGGTTTCGCCTCCGTGATCGGGTAATCAGTCGCCCGTGGATCCGCGTCTCGAGAAGCGTCTGTACTCGCAGGTGCGCGATACGTGCGAGAGCTACAAGCTGCTCGCGCCGGGCGACAAGATCATGGTCGCGATGTCGGGCGGCAAGGACAGCTACACGCTGTTCCACCTGCTGACGCGTCTCGTGCCGCGCCTGCCGTTCAAGGTCGAGCTCGTTGCCGTCCACCTCGATCAGGTGCAGCCCGGTTACGACGGCACGTCGCTTCGCGCGTACCTCGAGTCGACCGGCTGGCCGTTCGAGATCCTGCGCGAGGACACGTACTCGGTCGTCACGTCGCACCTCGACAGCGCGCAGACGTACTGCTCGCTGTGCTCGCGCCTGCGCCGCGGCATCCTCTACACCGCCGCGGAGCGCCTCGGCTGCAACAAGCTCGCGCTCGGCCACCACCGCGACGACTCGCTCGAGACGTTCCTGCTCAACCTGTTCTACAGCGGCAAGCTCCAGGCGATGCCCGCCGCGTACCGCACCGACGACGGCCGCTTCGAGGTGATCCGACCGCTGATCGAGTGCGCGGAGAAGGACATCGCGGAGGCCGCCGCCACCGCGCAGTTCCCGATCATCCCGTGCAACCTGTGCGGCTCGCAGGAAGGCCTCAAGCGCGACGCGATGACGGCGCTGCTCGCCCAGCTCGAGCAGCAGAACCCGCACATCCGCTCCGTGATGGCGAACGCGCTCCGCAACGTGCGGCCGACCCACCTGCTCGATCGCGACGTCGCGCGCGCATGGGCCGAGCGCTCGCCCGACATCCGTCCCGCCGCCGAGCCCTCCGCTCCGCGCCCGCAGCACGCGGCCGCCGCGCCGGTGTTCTCGGGCGGCAAGCTGCGCGTCGTCGACTGAGGCTACGGCCGGCCGACGATCCCGAGAGACGGCACGAACGCGGTCTCGCGGATGTCGCTGCGCGCGTTGAGGCTGACCTCGAGGCCGAGCTCCGCGGTCACCGACCAGTGATGATTGACGAGGTACTCGAGCCCGCCCGCGCCGCGCACGAAGAATCGCGCGCCGTCGTCGGCGAAGATCGGCATGCCGGCGGCGAGCTTCGGCCGCACCGCGCCACCCGAGAACGAGAACGCGGCGCCGACGTAGCCGCCGATCTTCGGCGGAGGCAGCGTCGCCATGCCCGAGCTGACGAGCCCCGGTCCGAGGATCAGAGCACCCTCGACGGCGAGCTGCTCCGTCACATCGAACGTCCCGCCGACGAGCAGCGCGCTGCCGATCTTCGGCAACACGCTGACGTGCATCGTCGCGAGGCCGCCGAACCGTGCGCGCGGTCCTTCGACGAGCGCGGGCGCAACGGGCAGCTCGTTGTTCGTGATCACCGTCGTCGTCTGCTTCGGCTCGGCGACGAGCGCGATCAGCACGCTCTTCCGCTCGCCCGCCGCGACGTTGACGCTCTCCGCCGACGGCAGATAGCCCTTGGCGCGCGCGTGCACCGTGATCGGACCGGCCGGCACGCGCCACACCCGCGCCTGCGCCGCCGGCACCCAGTCGTCGGTGAATTCCAGCTCCGCATCGGGTGGCGTCACCGTCATCGAGAGTGTCGCGACGGTCTTGTCGAGGTCGGCGATCGCGCTCTCGACCTCGGCGCGGCGCGCCGGATCGGTGTCCTTGCTGTCGAGGTAGTGCTGGTACGCGTTCGCCGCATCGGCGTTGCGATCGAGCAGGCGCAGCGTCGTGCCGATGTTCAGCAGGATCTTCGCGCTCGGGAACCGCGCGTATGCGTCCTTGAAGATCGCGAGCGCGCCCAGATAGTCCTTCGCCTCGAGCAGCTTGACGCCGGTCTGCATCTCCTGCTTCGCGTCCATCTTGGACGTGTCAGGTGCAGGCGCGGGCGCAGGCTGCGCACCGGCGAGCGAGGGGACGAGCACGAGGGCGAGGAGCGCGCGGTTCAAAGGTCGGTCTCGATCAGGATCTTACCCGAGCCCGAGCCGTTCCCCGGCTTGTGCGCGTCGGGCTTCGTCGTCGTCGGCTTGTGCGTATCGGGCTTCGTCGCGGCGGTCGTGGCCGGCTTCGTCGTGGCCGGGGTCGCGGGCTTCGTCGTCGCGGGCTTCGTCACCTTCGGCGTGACGGCGACCGGCTTGTGCGTCTCGGGCGGCGTGACCGGCGGCGCAGGCGTCGGCTTCGCGACCTCGACCGGATCGGGCGGAGGCGTCGGCGGCGTCGCGGGCGTCGGCGGCGTCACGGGCACGGCCGCTGGCGCGGGCTTCGCCACATCGACCGGCGGTGGTGTGGTGACGGCGGGCGTCGGCGTAGGCGCGGTCGCGGCGGGCGCGGTCGCCGGTTCGACGGCCGGCGGGCGCTTGGACTTGTCGCCACCCTTCACCGCGATGAACGTCACCGCGCCGAGCACGACGGCGGCGGCCGCGATGCCCGCGTACAGCCCGACGCGGCGCTTCGGCACGTCGTGCACCGACTGGCTGGCCGCACCCGACAGCGTCGTCGGATCGGTCGTCATCGGCGACGAGTCCGGCGGCGGCGTCACGCGCGCGACCGCGGGCGGTGTGATCCTCGGCGCCGAGGCGAGCGTCTCGTCGTGCGGGTCGTCGTCGCGCGGCGGGCCTTCAGGCGCGCGCACGGACGTCGGGTTCGTGTGCGAGATCCAGCCGTGGTTCTTCGCGATCTCCGCGAAGCGCAGGCCGAGCTCGCGCGCCGATTGCGGCCGCTTCGCCGGATCCTTCGCGAGCAGCTCCATGATCAGCGCGTTCGCGTCGGCGGAGATGTGCGGTGCGATGTTGATCGGCGGCACCGGCTCGATGAACAGGTGCGCGCCGATCAGCTCGCCCGCGGACATGTTGTCGAACGGCGGACGGCCCGCGATCATCTCGTAGTAGATGCAGCCGAGCGAGTAGAGGTCGCTGCGCTCGTCGAGCTGGCCGTTGCCCCGACACTGCTCCGGGCTCATGTACGTCGGCGTGCCCATGACCGAGCCCGTCTTCGTCATGTTCGCGGCGCCCGCCATCATCCCGGTGTCGGTGAGCTTCGCGATGCCGAAGTCGAGGATCTTGCAGCGCTCGCCGGTCGGGGCCTCGGGATCCGGGCACAGCATCAGGTTGTCGGGCTTGAGATCGCGATGGACGATCTTCTTGCCGTGCGCGGCCGCGAGCGCGTTGCACACGCCTCGCAGCAGCATCGCCGCCTCGCCCTCGTCGAGCTTGCCCTTCTGCTTGAGGCGGCGCGCGAGCGATGCGCCCTCGAGGAACTCCATCACGATGAACGCGTCGCCCGACTCCATGTAGCCGAAGTCGAAGATCTCGACGATGCCCGGATGCTTGATCTGGGTCGTCGCCTTCGCCTCGTTGAAGAAGCGGTTGACCAGCTCCTCGTTGTGACAGAGCTCGGGATGAAGGACCTTGACGGCCGCGTGCTTGCCGATCAGCGTGTGCTCGGCCTTGTAGACCGTGCCCATACCGCCGGTGCTGATCTTCGCGGTGATGCGATAGCTACCGACGGTCTCCCCGATCACAGAGTCTGATCATCCCGGGTGACCTGACCCGAGTCAAACGCCGCGGGCACCTACACGCGCCTACTGACAGAACTGCGTCGAGAACGCGGCGACCTCGTTCTGCGGATTCTGATTAGGGCAGGTCGTATTTCCGGAGCTGACGGTCGTCGCGATCGATGCCGACAGCGTGCACGCCCCGGCCGCGGACTGGCAGCTGTTCGCCCACGCGCACATGCAGTCGGCGGGATCGCTCGTGCCCTGCAGGCCGAGGCCCCAGCCGATCGTGCCGATGATCAGGTCCGGCACGTACGAGAGGCTCGGAGCATCGCTGACCCAGCCGACATCGTTCTTCACGGTGTCGCCGCAGTCGTGATCGCTGGTGGCGTACGTGTAGTTCGATCCGACGATCGCATTCGTGCCGCCGAGCACGATCATCACGTACGGTCCGCTCGCCGGACGCGTCGTCACCACGCTGATCGGAGTGCCCGCGAGTCGCGACTTCACACCGTCGACGATCGTCTGGATCTCGGTCGCGCGATTCGCATCGTTCGGATGAAATGCGGGCACCGCCGCCGTCGTCACGCCGATCCACGCGGCGTGGTTCGTCGTCGAGTCGGTCGCGGCACGCGTCAGCGTCACGCCTTCGAACGCGAGATACACCTGGCGTCCGTTCGCACACGCGTTCTGCATCGGCGCATCGACACCACCGACGCTCGCATCGGTGTGCGATCCATTCGGCGCGTCAACCCCGTTGTTACTCGCATCGACTTGCGAGTTGTTGCTCGCAGTCGTCAGCTGAGCTCCGCACGCGGAGAGCAACGCGACGAGAGCGAGCGCCTTCATAGGAGAAGCGTAGCGATTTCGCGCGTCGTCGACGACTGGGAGCGTGCTCTCCGCCCTGGGTGGGACTATCCCAGCCGATCGCGCACGGCCTGGTTGACCGCGGCCGCGTCGGCGCCGGGCGACGACTTCATCACCTGGCCGACGAAGAAGCCGAGCAGCCCGGTCTTGCCGGCCTTGTACTGGGCGGCCTTGTCGGGGTTGGCGGCGATCACGGGGTCGATGGCGGCGCCGAGGTCGACCGCCTTGGCCGGCTCGAGCTTCAGGTCGGAAAACCGTTTGCCTGCCGCGATCTGCGCGAGCGCCGTCTTCGCGAGCACCGGCGTGATCGACCCGGCCTGCAGCGCCTCGAGCATCGCGACGAGCTCGTCGCCCGCGAACCCGTCGACCGGCTTGCCGTCGAGCGCGCGCGGGAGCTCGTTGATGATCCACTTGGCGACGAGGGCCGCCGGAACCTTGTCGGCTGCCTTACTGAACAGCGTCGCAGTGCCGAGATCGCCGCTGAGGAGGTCGGCCTGGTCCTCGGGCAATCCGTGCGAGCGCGCCGCATCGAACACGGCCTGCAGGCGCGGATCGCGGGAGCGAGCCTCGGCGCGGTACTCCTGCGGCGACTTGCTCTTCGGGCGCGTCTTCGCCTTCGCGTTCTCTTTCTTCCGCTCCCCGCCGCTGGGCTCCTTCTCCGCGGGCGCCGCCTCGACCGCCTTGGGCGCGACGGTTTCGCGCAGCGTCGAGATGCGATTCAAGACGAGCTTGCCGGGCTTCGTGTCCTCGTCGACGCGGAAGTAGCCGACGCGCTCGAGCTGCCAGCGCGAGCCGACCTCCGCGTTCGCGAGCGACTGCTCGACGCGCGCGCCTTCGACGATCTCGAGCGACGCCGGATCGAGGTGCTCGAGGAAGTCGCCGCCGCCTTCTTCGGGCTGCGCGACCTTGAACAGACGGCCGTAGAGGCGAACCTCGGCGGGCACGCTCGTCGCCGCGTCGACCCAGTGGATCACGCTGAGGCCCTTGCCGCCTTCGACGACGTGGGCGCGCAGCTTCGTCACGTGGCCCGCGGCGTCGCGCGCGACAACCTCGTCGGCGGTGATGCAGTAGCCGTGGCGCAGGCGGACCGTGCGGCCGAGCGCGAGGCGCTTGAAGTCGGCCGGTGGGTCATCGCTCCAGTCCTCGCGGTCGATGTAGATGCGGTTGCTCACGGGCAGCGGGCGCGAGCCCGGCTTGCCGACGTCGGGCGGGAAGAACGGCGCGTCGACGGTCTTGGTATCGATCGAACCGGTGACCTCGACCTCGACGGGGCGCACGACGCCGAGCGCGCGCGGCGCGTTCTGGTTGAGATCGTCGCGCACGCAGTACTCGAGCTTGCCGATGTCGACCATCGAGTTCGCCTTCGCGACGCCGATCATCTCCGCGAACGCGCGCAGCGCCTCAGGTGAGTAGCCGCGCCGGCGCATCCCGGAGATCGTCGGCATGCGGGGGTCGTCCCAGCCGCGGACGTGGTGGTCCTTGACCAGCGTCAGCAGCTTGCGCTTGCTCATCACCGTGTACTCGAGCGCGAGGCGCGCCATCTCGTACTGGTGCGGGCGCGGGTTCCACGGGCCCGTGTTGTCGAGCACCCAGTCGTAGAGCTCGCGGTTGTTCTCGAACTCGAGCGTGCAGATCGAGTGCGTGATGCCTTCGATCGCGTCCTCGATCGGATGCGCCCAGTCGTACATCGGGTAGATGCACCACGCGTCGCCGGTGCGGTGATGGTGCGCGTGCCGAATCCGATAGAGCAGCGGATCGCGCATCTTCATGTTCGCGCTCGCCATGTCGATCTTCGCGCGCAGCACGCGGGCGCCGTCGGGAAACTCGCCGCCCTTCATGCGGCGCAGCAGATCGAGGTTCTCGTCGACGGAGCGGTTGCGATGCGGCGAAGGCCGGCCCGGCTCGCTCAGCGTGCCGCGGTACTCCCTGATCTGCTCGTCGCTGAGATCGTCGACGTACGCCTTGCCCTCGCGCACGAGACGTTCGGCGAGCTCGTACATCTTCGGGAAGTAGTCCGCGCTGAACAGCACGGCCGTCGGGCTCCACCCGAGCCAGCGCACGTCGCGCTCGATCGACTCGACGTACTCGATGTCTTCCTTCGTCGGGTTGGTGTCGTCGTAGCGGAGGTTGCACGTGCCCTGGTAGTCGCGCGCGATCCCGAAGTTCACGCAGATCGACTTTGCGTGGCCGACGTGCAGGTAGCCGTTCGGCTCGGGCGGGAACCGGGTCGCGACCTTGACGTGACGCCCCGTGCGGAGGTCGTCGTCGATGATGTCGCGGATGAAGTCGTTGCGCTCGGACGCCATGGCGTGCGTACTCTACCTCATGCGTCGAATCTGGCCCCTGGTGGTGCTGGCGGCTTGTGGCGGCCCCCAGGCGAAGAAGCAAGCACCCGTCGAGATGCCGGCGGAGAAGGTCAGTGACCTCGCGGGCGTATGGGTGACCTCCGACGACATGGACTGGGGCTACAAGATGACGATCACGGCGCCGTCGACGATCGACGTCTGGATCGACCGCAACAAGCTCGGGCGCTGCGAGCAGAAGGGCACGATCGCGCCGTCGTCGCCGCGCGTCTTTCGCGTCACGTACACGCGGGGCGAGTGCAATCCGCAGGCGGTCAACGTGCCGATCGACCTGTCGATCTCGTCGTTCACCGGCAACGAGCTGACCGTCGTCGTCGGCGACCAGAAGCGGACGTATCAGAGGTCGCCGTAGACGACGAGCGTGAACTGGCTGCCCGACGAGCACGACCCCGACACCGGCCGCACCTCGATCGACACCGTGCGGCTGTCGTCGGCGCCGTTCGAGAACGTGCCGCTCTCGCCCCACGACAGGTGCACCTGATCGGTGCCGCTCGTCATCATCGATTGCCCCGACACGGTCGTGCACTCGGTGACGTCGCTGCCGGTGTTGACGTAGACGTAGAGATCGAAGTTGACGCCGGTCGGCGACGTCAGGTTGACCGTCAGGTTCATCGGCGTCGCGAACACGCTCGAGTCGTTCTCGGTGACGCGCACGTTGAACCACGATGACTCGTAGCCCATCGCGGTCTTCGAATCGGCGCCGGTATCGCCGCTGACCGTGCCGACGCTCATCGCCTGCGCGCAGGTCATGCCGCTGTTGCACGTCGCCTGCGACGGCGCGTCGATCGACTTCGGCGCATCGAATTGCTGGTGCGGCGCGTCCATCTGCTGCTGCTGCGACGCGTCCGCCTTCGGGTTGCCCGGCGCACCGGCGGTCGCGCAGCCGACCAGCACGAGCGCGAGCAAACACCTCATGACCTGACCGTATCAATGATGCAGCAGCGAGTACACGATGATCGTGAGAAGCGAGCCGGCCAGGGTCTTTACAAAGCCATAACCGGGGTCGGGCACGCCTAACGGGACGGTCGTCCAGTGGTCGCCGTCGACCCAGATCTGGAACTGCTTGTCGACGCCGTTTGCGGCCATGATCACGGTCTGGGTCCCGACGGGCACGCCGTCGATGATGATGTGGTCGGTCTTCACGCGGTCGACGACGAGGTTGCCGTTGATCGACACCGTGACGTCATCGGCGGTCTGGGTGAGCTGCAGGACCAGCGTGCCGGTCGGCTGGTCGGGCAGGACCGGGTAGTGGACGCGGACGTCGGCGCCGCCGCACGCAACGAGACACAGGACGAGCAGGAACCGCATGCACGTTCGTCCGCGGCGGCGGCGCGCGAGTTGCTTTCAGGCAACCCTTCCGGCGATGCGGCCGTCGAAGATTTCAGCTACGGTCGCGCCGTGCGGATCAACGAGCACTACGCGAAGCTTCCCGCGAGCTACCTGTTTCCCGAGATCGGCCGCCGCGTGCGCGCGTATCAGGCCGCGCATCCCGACGCGAAGGTGATCCGGCTCGGCATCGGTGATGTGACGGAGCCGCTGGCGCCCGCCATCGTCGAGGCGATGCATGCGGCGGTCTCCGAGATGGGCGAGCGCGCGACGTTCAAGGGCTATGGCCCCGAGCAGGGCTACGACTTCCTGATCGATGCGATCCGCGAGCACGACTACCAGGCGCGCGGCGTCGACATCGCGGGCGACGAGATCTTCGTCAGCGACGGCAGCAAGTGCGACAGCGGCAACATCCAGGAGATCTTCGCGGTCGCCGCGCGCGTCGCCGTGACGGATCCCGTGTACCCGGTCTACGTCGACTCGAACGTGATGGCGGGCCGCACGCCGATGTTGATCGAGGGCAACGAGGCGAACGGCTTCCAGCCCGAGCCGCCGAAGGAGCCGGTCGACGTCGTGTACCTGTGCTCGCCGAACAACCCGACCGGCACCGTCGCGACGCGCACGCAGCTCGAGAAATGGGTCGCGTGGGCGAAGGCGAACGACACGGTGATCCTGTTCGACGCCGCGTACGAGGGCTACATCAGCGATCCGAGCCTGCCGCACTCGATCTACGAGATCCCCGGCGCGAAGGACTGCGCGATCGAGCTGCGCAGCTTTTCCAAGCGCGCGGGCTTCACCGGCGTGCGCTGCGCGTTCATGGTCGTGCCGAAGACGGTGACCGGCCTCGATCCGAGCGGCAAGCGCGTGTCGCTCAACTCGCTGTGGGCGCGCCGTCACACGACGAAGTTCAACGGTGCGAGCTATGTGGTTCAGCGCGGCGCGGCGGCGGCGTATTCGCCGGCGGGGCTGCAGCAGACGAACGCGCAGATCGCGTTCTACATGGAGAACGCGCGGCTGATCCGCGAGGGCCTCACCGCCGCGGGCTTCACGATCTTCGGCGGTGTGCACGCGCCCTACGTGTGGCTGCGAACGGCCGGCGGGGCGACCTCGTGGGACTTCTTCGATCAGCTGCTCGACAAGGCGCAAGTGGTCGGGACGCCTGGCGCGGGCTTCGGCCCGGCGGGCGAGGGCTACTTCCGGCTCAGCGCGTTCAACTCGCGCGCGAACATCGAAGAAGCGCTCGGTCGGATCCGGCGCGTGTTCGGGTAGCATCGAGGCATGCGGTTCCTGCTGCTCGCGTGTCTGCTCGGATGTGACAGCGGCAGCGCGGCGGGCGGCGACGCACCGGGCGGCGGCGGAAATCCGAGCGCCAAGCAGTTCTGCGTGAGCGAGACGAATCGCTATCGCGCGATGAACAGCAAGCCGGCGCTGACCGAGTCGGCGCAGCTCGAGACGTACGCCGATACGGGCGCGATGGTCGACCTCGGCAGCTCGCCGCACAACCACTTCAGCTCGACGAGCGGCGGCGGCATCGCGTTCGCCGAGAACGAGTGCCCGGGTCAGTTCGGCTGGAACTACAACCCGGGCGACGATCTCAACATGGTCGTCGGCATGTGCATCGCCGCGTTCTACTCGGAGGGCCCGGGCACCGACTACAACACGCACGGTCACTACATCAACATGATGGGTGCGTACGCGACGCTCGGCTGCGGCATCTACTTCTCCGGCGGCAAGATCACGATCGTGCAAGACTACGGCAACTGATGCAGTGGTCGCTCGAATGCGGAATGATCGTGCGGCGCACGGGCGACGGACCGCGCGTCGTGTGGGTGCATGGCCTTGGCGAGTCGAGCGTCAGCTTCGAGTCCGTGGTCGCGGCGATGCCGGGCTTTGCGCACGTGCTCGTCGATCTGCCCGGCTACGGTCGCTCGCCGTGGCCGGCGGCCGCGATGTCGCTCGACGAGGTCGCCGATAACCTCGTCGGCTGGCTGCCCGAAGACGCCTACGTGATCGGGCACTCGATGGGCGGCGTGCTCGCGACGCTGGTGGCCGAGCGCACGCGCGTGCGGGGCATCGTCAACATCGACGGCAACATCTCGATCGGCGACTGCGTCTTCTCGGCGAAGGCGGCCGCGATCGCGGATCCCGCCGTGTCGCTCGCCACGGTGCGCGAGCAGGTGCTGCGTGATTCCCTCGCGCGTCCCGAGCTGCGCGGCTACTTCGCGGCGATGACGTTTGCGATGCCCGAGATGTTCCATCGTCACGCGCACGATCTCGTCGACATGTCGCGCGCCGAGACGCTCGCCCCGCGCATCGCGAAGCTGCCGTCGCTGTTCGTCGCGGGCGTGCCCGACGGCATCTGCGCCGCGAGCCGAGAGATGCTCGACGCGGCGGGCGCGCGGTGGGTCGGCGTCGAGCCGGCCGGCCACTGGGTCTATCTCGATCAGACGGACGCGTTCGTTCGCGAGGTCACGGGGTTTCTGCGGGCGTCGTGACCGGCCCGCTCGTCGGCGGTTCGGACACCTCGGGCTTCGCGTTGCGATCCGGCAGCACCTTCGCATCCGGCGCGCCGACCTCGTCGAGCGCGGTGCGCTCCTGCGCCGAATCGATCAGGCCCTGCATGCGAAGCAGGCGGATGATGCGGACGGCCTTGTCGGTGAGCTCGCGGCTCGACTTGTCGGGCGCGCGGTCGATCGGGTTCGGCAGCGCGATCGCGAGGCGGGCGGCTTCCGCTGGTGTGAGCGACGCGGCGCTATGCCCGAACCAGTGACGCGCGGCGGCCTCGGCGCCGAAGATGCCGTCGCCCCACTCGACGACGTTGAGATAGAGCTCGAGGATGCGCGTCTTCGTCAGGTGATCCTCGAGCGAGAACGCGATCAACATCTCGCGCAGCTTGCGCAGGAACGACTTGTGCGGCGACAGGTAGAGGTTCTTCGCGAGCTGCTGCGTGATCGTGCTGCCGCCGATGCGGAGCTGGCCGGCGCCGAGGTCCTTCTCGACCGCGCCCTCGATCGCTTCCCAGTCGACGCCGTCGTGCGTGTAGAAGTGATAGTCCTCCGCGTAGACGACGGCCGCGCGCAGGTAGCGCGAGATCCGGCCGAGGCGCACCCACTGCCACTGCAGCTTGAGCTTCGGGTTCTGCTCGCGGCGCAGCTCGATGAACGCGGTCGACGTCGGGTTCTCGTCTGCGAGCGGCGCGGTGTTCGGCACCGAGCACCACAGACCGAGCGCGCCGAGTGCGATCACGACGAGCGTGATCTCGGCAGCGGCGAGCAGCCTGCGACGCCAGCGCATGTCGCATGCTATCAGGCGTTTGCAGACCGCTCGACTTGCTGGCTAGGAGGCTAGCCGGCCACCGCGTGTCGCGCGGAAGTCGTCGAAGATGCGCGGGTCGCGCACGGCACACACGCTGCAGTGCGGCACGGCATGCGCTTCGCCTTGCTGATGGCTGCTCTGCTTGCCGGTTGTGTCAACCAGGACGCCGCGTCCTGCACCACCGACAACCCCGACTACCCGGACTGCCTCCCCGAGGACGACGGCAAGACCGACGCCGCCACCGCCGGCATGGCGCAGATGAACGATCTGACGATCGTGATGCCGCTCGCGAAGACGCAGGCGCAGTTCGACGGCTACCTGCCCGCGAAGGCGCTGCTGCCGAAGGCGCTGTACACGGCGCAGTTCCCCGATCCGACGAACAACGGCGCGATCGGCTCCGACACGACGATGACGTATGCGAACCTGCGTGTCGTCGCGGTGCGCCTCGACCCGTGCTTCGCGCAGATCGGCCCGATTACCGACCCGGCGAGCTGCGACAACCAGCTGCGCATCGTGCTGCAGTCGCTCACCTACAAGAACGGCAGCACGCAGGCGATCGACGGCGCGGTGCACGTGTTCTACCGGCTGTCGCGCGAGCAACTCGTCGCCGCGATCAAGGACATCGTCGCGCTGCGCAAGGCGAACGGCCAGCTCACCGCGATGGGGCCGCTCGCGCCGCACCCGCTGATCGTCAAGCAGGGCGAGGACGGCGCATTCGCGCAGGGCCTCAACCAGATCATCCTCAAGTACGCGAGCCCGGCGAACCTGATCCGCTTCACGCACTTCCAGTCGTCCAATCTGCAGACGGTGTGGGGCTTCTCGGGCTTCGACGTCAACGGCTCGACGGCGACGCCGATGGTGATCCCGAACCTGCCCAGCCACGCGACGACCGTCAGCTTCTTCCAGGGCTTCGCGTCGCCAATGAACGGCAGCTTCTCGGCGGAGTCGTCGGCGAAGGACAGCGTGTCGCTGCTCGTCAACGCCGACAAGGCGAAGGCCGCGACGAAGGCGCAGCAGCAGGCGACGTACGACGCCGCGCTGCGGATCGAGAACCCGGGCTTCCACTCGCCGAACACGATCGACTGCGCGAGCTGCCACGTCGGCCAGGCGGCGCGCCTGCTGATCGGCGACGACGTGCTCGGCCTCTCGGCGACCGGCAATGCGAACCTCTTCGCGCGCGACCCGAAGTACGTGTCGGCGAAGTCGATGAAGCAGACGACGAACGTCCGCACGCAGCCGCTCAACGTCCACATGCTGAGCTATCGCAACGACCAGCTGATGATCGGCCAGCGCGTGATCAACGAGACGGCGGCGACGGTGGCGTACGTCAACGGCGTGCTGCTGCACTAGCTACATGAAGTTGCGCGTGTGCAGCGACGACAGCGCCGCTGCCTCTTCGGGCGTGAAGCCGAGACGCGCGAGTCGCTGGCGGCGGCCATCGTCCATGTCTTGCTGGAGCGCGACGACCTTGGCGTGACCGGCGCGCAGCGCGTCGGGCTTCCAGCTGCCGGCGGCGAGCAGCAGCAGGGCGTCGAAGACTTCCTCGTTGAGGCCGGCGGTCTGGGCGAGGGCGGTGTGGCGGCGCTCGATCGCGGAGGCGAGGCGGCTGCGCAGCGTCGGATCCTCGGCGACGTGACGCTGCAGGTGCGCGAGCCCGAACGCGACGTGCCGCGCTTCGTCTTGCGCGGCGAGCCGGGCGACCTCGCGCGTGCAGGCATCGGGTGCGTGCTCGCGCAGGAACCGCAGCAGCGACAAAAAGCTGCCCTCGCCGAGCACGGACAGCAGGAAGCTCGCGATCGCAAAGTCGGGCTCGTCGAACAGTGTGGCGAGCGAGGCCTGGCCGCCGGCCGTCGAGAGGCCGAGCTCGCTGCGGCGCAGGCGCGCGCGGCGCGTGAACACCTCGATGTGGCGCGCCTCGTCGGCGGCCTGGATCGCGAGCAGCTGCATCACCTCGCGGAAGTGCGGGTGGAGGCGCGCGAGGAAGCGCGTGGGAACGAGCAGCGCGGCGGTCTCGTTCTCGATCAGGTACGTCATCACCTGGACGATCGCGTCCTCGACCTCGGGTGGATGCGTCGCGGGCGCGTCCCACGGGATCGCGGTCGCGGGGTCCCACTGCGCGGCGGCGGCCTGCGCGTAGAGGCGCGCGGCCTCGTCGGCCCACACCTCGGCGCGATCCGCGAGCGGCAAGTCGAGCGGCGGGGCGCCCGCCTCGACAAGTGCGCCGCGCGCGGCGAGACCCCAGCGTGCCTCCGCGTGCGCGCTCGGAGCATCGACGCGGCCCGCGCGCTCCGCATCGCGCCAGCGGGCGGGCCCGCGGTGGACGATGTACACGCCGGGTCGGAACGCGATGTTGATGCGCAGCCCGCGCGCGCGACACCACGCGGGCAGATCGACGCCGAGCGTCGGCGCGGTGCCACGCACCTCGACCTGCTCGTCCGTCGCGAGCGCGCGCTTGATCAGCAGGTGCGCGCCCTCGTCGAGGGCGAGGTCACCGAGCTCGACGATCATTTCCACGCCGCGCCTGCTCGGCAAGCCAGGGCTCCAGCGTCTTGAACCGATCGACTGCGCGCTCGAGCTGCGCGTAGCCGCTGGTGCGGCCGGGACGCCACGCCTTGAGGCCTTCCATGTCGAGCAGCGGGCGCACCTGCGGATCTTCGTACGACATCGCGAGCAGCAGATCGACGAATTTCGTCGGCGTGTCGCCGAGCACCGTGAAGTTGCAGTGGTCGTACGGCGGCGTCTGATGGACGACCGTCGCGCCGGCC
Organism: Deltaproteobacteria bacterium; assembly: GCA_019237945.1. Taxonomy (GTDB): domain Bacteria; phylum Myxococcota_A; class Polyangia; order Haliangiales; family Haliangiaceae; genus JABFXX01. The sequence continues at coordinate 23,356 of JAFAOG010000058.1, forward strand.
GGCAGGATGCCTTCGCGCGCGAACGCGAGGCGGTTGCCGTCGATCACGCACGCGGCGTCGACGGTGCCCGCGGCCAGCGCCTTCACCGCATCGCGCTCGCCGCCGACGTGATCGCCGTGCTTGCCGACCAGGACGTCGTGGCGGACGACCTCGACCTCGATCCCGGCCTCGGCAAACGCGAGCAGCGGGATCAACGTCGCCTGCGGCGAGTCCGCCGCGCCCACACCGACGCGCTTGCCCCGCAGCTCCGCGAGCGACGCGATGCCCGGCCGCGCGATCACGACGCTCGTCAGATCGCAGTCGGTATCGCGCATCGCAACGGCGCGCGCCCGCCCGGGAGCCGCGCGATCGGCCTCGATCCACGCGAGCGGCGAGTTCCACGCGACATCGATCTCGCCGCGCAGGTGCGCCTCGACCTGCCGCTCGTAGTTCGAGTACAGGACGTAGTCGAACGCCAGCCCGCGCGCCTCGAAGTATGCGCGAAAGCCCTCCCAGATCGGAACAACCTTGGCGTCGTACGCGACGGCGCCGAGCATCAGTGGCTTCATCGTCGTCACCTCAGAACAGCGGCTGGCCGCACACGGCCTTGCCGATGAAGTCGTAGAGCACGTCGGTCGTCGGGCCCATGACGAGGGCGGCACGCGCATCGCGGAAGATCCGCTCGACGCCGACCTCCTTGCGGAACGCCGCGCCACCACACACGCGCATCGCGAGATCGACGACCTCGCCCGCCGCCTCGCCCGCCGCGGCCTTGCTCTCGAGCACGCGCAGCATCGTGTCCTCGCGCTTCGCACCCATCGCGGCGAGCGTGTCGCCGTTGAGCGCCTTCGTCTGGTCCGTCTTGATCCGCATGCGCGCGATGTACGCCCGCACCGTCGGCAGATCCGCGATCGCGCTGCCCGCGTGCTGGAACTGCGTGCCGCCCGCGTGCGCTGCGGTGCGCGTCACCGCCGCCTCCATCAGGCCGGCCGAGACGTTCGCCGACAGCACGTTGAACCAGGGCAGCACCGTGCCCATCATGATGCCGAAGCCCGCGCCATCGTCACCGAGCCGCACGCTCGCCGGCACCTTCGCCGCCTCGGCGCTCGCCGGGCTCGAGTCGTTGCCGCGCAGGCCGAGCCCGTCGAACGGCGCATCGGCGACGCGGATGCCCGGCGTCACGCGCGGCACGAGCCACAGCGTCGACAGCTCGCTGCCCGCGACCGGCTTGCTCGACCACACGTAGCTGTCGGCGTGGCGCGCGCTCGTGATCCAGCTCTTCTTGCCGCTGAGCAGCACGTCGTTGCCCTGCGCCTGCGCGGTGCCGAGCGACACCCAGAACTGGCTGCGCGAGCCGACCTCGCTGAACGCGAGCGTCGACAGATGCTTGCCAGCGGCGATCGCCTTGCGCACGTCGAGCGGGCCGTGCGCCTCGATCACGGCGGTCGCGCAGAAGTGCATGCACACGACCATCGCGGTCGATCCGCACTCGCGGGCGAGCCGCTCGACCAGCGCGGCGGCCTCGGCGAGCCCGGCGCCCTTGCCGCCGACCTCCTTGCTGCTGACGAGGCCGAGCAGGCCGTCGTCGGCGAGCGCCTTCAGCGTCGCGGTCGGGAAGGTGCCGCGATCGACCTCGGCGGCGTGGGTGGCGGCAAGCTGCGCGTATTTCTCGAAATCCATGACGTCTCTCCTCGCGGAGAGCGCCTGCTCCCCGCGCTAGCGTGGTCCGAGCACGTCGGACCGGTTGGCCATTCAACGGCGGAACATGCGCGGGACCATAACGCGGCCCGCGGAAATATCCAGGCCCGCGCGCCGGTTCGTCACGCGTGGTGGAGCAGGTCGCGACGGAGCAGCTCGTGCTGGAGCAGGTGATCGCGGCGCGCCTCGCGGATCCGGATGACGTCGTGCTCGCGCGCGACATCCTCGGCACGACCGACCCGCCGGTGATCGCGGCGCAGGTGCGGGCGTTCGTGCCCGGCATCACCGGCTGCCCGCTGTTCACGCTGAGCGTGGGCGCCGTGTTCGTGCTCGACCGCGGCGACGAACGCATCGTGCTCAAGATCCACCGCTTCGGCGCCGGCCTCCGCGACTTCCACACGTTCGACGAGCTCACCGCCGTCTACGCCGCGCAGGCCGCGCTCGCCGGTGCGGGCATCGCGTGCGCGCGCGTACTGGAGGCGCCGCGTCGCTTCGCCCCCGGTCGCGCGGCCGCCGTGATGAGCTTCGTGGATCCGGGCGCGGCGGATGATCCGCACGCACCCGCGACCGCCGTCGCGATGGCCACCGAGGCCGCACGCCTGTCGCGCGTGCTGTCGGGGAGCGTCGGGCCGGCCGCGGGCGTCGGGGCAACGCTGCCCGACCGGACGCGCCTGCCGCCGACGCTGTTCCCTCCCGCGCACAACGCGCTGTTCGACTTCACGCGCCCGGGCGGCGAGTGGATCGATCGGCGGGCCGCGGCGGCGCGCGCCGTCCTCGACCAGGGCATCACACCCACCGCGATGCACTGCGACTTCTCGTGCGCGAACGTGCGCGTCGTCGGCGGCCGGGTCGCCGCGATCTACGACGTCGATAGCGTGTGCGTCATCGACGAGCCGCGTTGCGTCGCCTCGATGGCCGTCCACTACACGTACACGGGCGACTATCCGTGGACGTGGCCGTCGCGCGAGCAAGCGCGCACGTTCGTTGCGGCGTACGAGGCGGCGCGGGGCACACCCTTCACCGCCGCGGAGCGCGCGCGGCTCAACGCCGGTGCGATCTATGCGCTCGCGTACACGTCGCGCTGCGAACACGGCCACGCGGGCGCCGCCGGCATGTGCGAGGTGCTCGCGTCGGCCCCCGAGCGATATTTCGACTGAGCGCCGGCATCGCGTTATCGTGTGCCCGTGCGCGCGGTCGCGATCGTCAACGACAACGCGCGCCGGCTGGGCGGCCGGTTGCGCGGCAAGCTCGAGCGCGCGCTGCCGGGGAATGTCCGGTTCACCGGCTCGCTCGATGACGCGCGCGCGACCATCCGCGCCGAGATCAAGCGCGGCTGCGATCTGGTGGTGCTCGGCGGCGGCGACGGCACGGTCGTCATGGGCCTGACGCTGATCGCGGAGGCGTGTCGCGGCTTCGGTCGGCCGGATCCCGCGATCGCGATCTTGCGGCTCGGCTCGGGCAATGCGATCGCGGATACGGTCGGCGCGACGGACGACGTGCTCGACGACCTCGCGCGCGTGTCGCGCGGCGGCGGCCGCCACACGCGGGTGCCGATGCTCGACGTGCTCGGCGTGCGCGCGCCGTTTGTCGGCGTCGGCGTCGATGCGTTGCTGCTCGAGGACCACGAGGCGGTCGGCCGGATCGTCGATCGCGTGCCGGTCGCGCGGCGGCTGCTCGGCGGCGCGTCGAGGTACGCGCTGTCGGTCGCGCTGCGCTCGGTGCCGCGGTTCGCGACCGGCGATCGCCCGCACGCGCGCGTGATCAACACCGGCTCGCCGGCGATCGAGATGAGCCGCACCGGCGCGACCGGGCGCGAGGAGCCGCGCGGCACGAAGCTGTGGGAAGGCACGTGCACGCTGGTCGCCGGCGCGACGATTCCGTTCTTCGGCTTCGGTCTCAAGATGTTCGCGTTCGCGAACGAGCGGGCCGGCCGCTTTCACCTGCGCTGCGGCGACTCCAGCCTGTTCGAGATCGTGCGCTCGACTCCCGCCGCCTTCCGCGGCGAGTACTTCAGCGACCGCGTCGCCGACTTCCTGTGCGATCGCGTGACGATCGAGCTCGATCGCGAGACGGCCGTCGAGGCGGGCGGCGAGCTCCTCGGCCGCCATCGCACGATCGACCTCGCGATCACACCGCCGATCACGCTAGTGAGTCTGCGAGATTAGCAATCTCGCGCGAAAAAGCATTTGACAGATCGAACGCGGGCTGTTACCCGTTACATCGTTCGAGGAATCACCCGTGCTCAAACTCTGCATCCATAACCGTTCGGAACAGCGCGAGCCCGCAAAGCGGGCTTACAGCGTCGTGTTTCCGACGGATACCGGTACCGGAGGTCCTCCAGGCGCCTGACGTGTCTCACGTCAGCGCACGGAAGGGCCGCCCGGCAGACACCGAGCGGCCCTTCTCGCATTTCGGCCCGAAGGACCCCGCACGGTACGAGCCCGGACCCGCGAATCAATACTTAGTTTTCGAATATCAATCTTCCCGAGATTGGTAATCGAGAGTGGTGCGTCCGCGCGTCCCGCGGTTGCGCCATGGCGAGAGGTGCGCCCGCCGCCAAAGCGGTCGCGCCAACGCCCGAGGTGCGCCCGCCGCGAACGCGGTCGCATCAACGCCCGAGGTGCGCCCGCCGCCAACGCGCTCGCCGCATGACAACCGAATAGCCCGCAGATGATCTGCCGCGTGCCCATGATGGCGCGCGGCTCGCGCACCGCGCACGCCTCGTGGCGGGCGGTGCGTTCGTAGCCCCACTCTCGCCTAGTTGGTCTGGGCGTCCGGCTGAAGCCCGGGAGGTCCTGGTTCGATTCCAGGGGGTGGGACGATGGAACGCCGACCGCAGCTTGGTGCCGAGGCGTTCCGCAATCAGGTGGCGTCGATTCCAAATCGGCCGCTACCGCCAAGCAGGCGCGTCGAGGTGACAAGTCAGTGCGCCACACTGGCCTTCCGCCGGTTCGACTCCGGTCGCCTGCTCCGCACGTACGATCTGGAGCGCGAGGATGCGCGCGGGTCGTACGACGCTCGTGCACGCGTCACCCGACGCGAACACCGCATCTTCGCAGCTCGCGTGGATGCGGCCCCCATCGTGTGCGACGGCAGCCAGCTGTCGCCCGCGCTGGGTTCGCGTCACCCGATGCGAGCACGAGCGCGATGCGCGCTGAAGGCAAGGCGCGTGTCGAGCGACGCGTACACATCGCCGATCGCTACTGCTCTTCCCGGGCCTTCGTGTCCAAGAGCGATCGGCGGCCCCTTTCCCTCGTGCCGGGTGACGTGCAGCCCGGCGCACGTACGCATCACGCACGGCGTGTCGACGGTGGTTGCCCGTTGCCATGTCTGTCCTCCGACTTCGCGCGCGCGTCGTGCACGACGCGGCCCGTGTGAAGGCGCGGTCCGCAACTTGCCGGCCTTCGGGCCGGCTCCTTTCCCGCAGTGATCTCTGGTGAGACGACGATGGCTCGCGTTAACCGCGCGTTCTGTCCGTTCGTTAGGCGCGAACGAACGTGGGGTTCGATTCCCTCCACTGCGACCGATGTCCAACCCCGAGGAGAAACCATGACAACCGAGACACGCACGCTCCTGCTGACGCAGGGCTACGAGCCGATCCAGATCATCTCGTGGCAGCGCGCGATCACGCTCGTGGCGCTCGAGAAGGTCGAGGTCGTCCACGAGTACGACGCGCAGATCCGCGCGGTGTCGCTCGTGATCAACGTGCCGGCGGTGGTCCGACTCCGCAAGGCGTTTCGACGCCACGCGAAGCCGGTGAAGTTCTCGCGCGTCAACATCTACGCGCGCGACAGCTACCGCTGCCAGTACTGCGCCGCGCGATGCCCGACCGACGAGCTGACGTACGACCACGTCGTGCCGCGCGCGAAGGGCGGCAAGACGACGTGGGAGAACATCGTGTCGGCGTGCTACGCGTGCAATCGCACGAAGGCGAACCGCACGCTGGCCGAGGCGCGCATGAAGCTGCTGACG
>JAFAOG010000170.1 GCA_019237945.1 Deltaproteobacteria bacterium
TGATGAAGAACGAGATGCGCGACGCCGTGCATCTCGAGGAGCAGCGCTGGAAGGGCGAGCTCGCGCGGCGCCAGGAGCGCAACCCCGAGCACATCCGCGACAAGGACGTCGAGAAGAAGTTCATCGATGCCGAGAAGGAGAAGGTCCGCGACAAGTACAAGGCGGACTTCGCGCACCAGGAAGAGGTCCGCGAGTCGAAGGAGAAGCTGACCGAGCTCAAGGACGAGCGGTTCGAGCGCAAGAACCGCGAGCTGCGCGACGGCGACAACCGCGACGACTACATGAAGCAGCTCAACGAGTCGCGCATCCGCCGCAGCGATCTCGAAGCGGAGCACAAGGTCGCGATCGACGAGCGCCAGCAGCTCGTCAGCAAGGCGACGCGCACCGCCGACGAGGAGAAGCGGCTCGGCGAGCTCAACCGCGAGCTGATGTCGACCGACAACGCGCGGCACGTCAACGAGCTGCGCGAGAAGGAGATGTCCTCGCTGTCGCGCGGCGGCAAGGCCGGCCCCGAGGAGATCAATAACTGGAAGGACGTCGCCGGTCGCACCAAGGAAGCGATCGATCCCGTGCTGGAGCAGCTCCACATGAAGGACGAGGCGAAGTGGTGGGAGTCGGCGGAGAAGTACAACTTCAAGAAGCCGCTCGCGTGGGACAAGAAGGGGGCGAAGGGCAACTCCGCATCGCGCGGCGGCCACGGAACGTTCGCGGAGATCGCGAGCCAGGCCGATCACGATCGCGCCGCCGACTTCTCGCGGTTCGTGCGCGGCACGCCGCAGACGTCGTCGATCGCGGGCAGCGCGCGCAGCATGCTGTCGGGCATCGGCACCGCCGCACCCGCGCCGAAGGCCGCCGCTCCGGCGCCGGCGGCAGCCCCCGCACCGGCAGCGGTCTCGACCCCCGCGCCGGTCGCCGCGACGCCGATCGCCACGCCGATTCCGGTGCCCGGCCCGATGCCGGTTGCGGTGCCGTATCCGAACACCGCGACGTCGTCGTCGGCCTCGCCCGATGCGACTCCGACGGCGGCCGCGGCGGCGACGCCACACGCCGACGTCCAGCAGGAGCACCAGGCGAACCACGAGCCGCCCGCGGCGCCGCCGCACGAAGAACCGGCTGCCGACGACGGCGGTGGCGAAGCGCTGCCGTACTGGCCGAGCCTCGTCGCCGACTACGACAAGGCGCTGCACGACTTCGGCTACATGCGGAAAGTCGCGACCGAGTTCAAGAAGGGCCAGATCGAGGGCAAGCAGAAAGCCGTCGACACGCTCGGGATCTACGGCAAGTACCACGAGTACGCGAAGCTCCGCGGCGACGCTGCGCACAAGAACCAGGCCGGCGCCGCGACCGCGAAGGCGGACACCGCGCACAACGCCGATCACGCGGGCCAGACCGAGGGCAACGGGAACCAGGGCGTCGCGAAGCAGGGCGAGGCGCGCGGCGCGGCGAGCAATCACGCGGCCGTCGATCTGCCGGAGCCCGAGTCGCGCGGATTCTGGGATCGGATCCTCGGCGCCGCGAAGCGGTGGGCGAAGAACAAGGCCGCCCAGCTGATGGGCTGGGTGCAGGAGAAGATCGCGACGTTGATCCTCAAGGGTCTGTGTGGCGTGTCGATGGGCGATCTCAAGTCGTACGCGAGCGCGCTGCGTCACCAGCAGCAGACGGCGAGTGGCGTCGCGGGCACCGCAGATCGCCAGTCCGCCGTCGCCGCGCAGCAATCGATCAAGCTCGGCGCCGATGCGTCGAAGGAAGCGCAGAGCGCCGCCGACTCGATCGGCGAATGCGATCGCAACATCTCCGACGCCGACAACTTCATGGCCGACCTGACCTCGTTCGAGGCGCAGCTCGCCGAGGAGAAGGCGCACGCGCAGGCGTTCATCGCGCAGATCCACGCCGCCGCGCACGCCGAGCAGGAGAAGAAGAAGCAGGAGGCCGCGGCCAAGCAGCAGCAGGCGCAGCGGACCCAGATCCCGCACGAGCCGCAGCACGATGCGCCCGCGGCGCCGCCGGCTGCACCGAGCGTCGTCGCCGATCCGATCGCGGGCGTCCAAGACGCCCCGGCTCCGACGGCCGCGGCCGCCCCGACGCCGACGCCGGCCCCGACAGCGGCCGAGCCCGCGCACGATCCGGAAGCGGACGCCCACGCCGAGGCCGAGGCGGGTCAGCTCGCGAGCGCCGCGTCGTACGTCTCGACGGCGGGCGACCAGGCGGTCACCACACTCGACACGCGCGCCGAGGACTATCGCAACCAGCTCCAGGTCGCGTTCACGAATCACACCGGCAAGTCGGCGACCGGCACCGTGCTCGCGCGCAACAGCCACTTCCTGTCGGACCCGGCGAAGAAGAACAGCGAGAAGATCGTCGAGGAGCTCAAGGAGTCGGTGAAGAAGACGAAGGCGGATCTCGCCGGCTTCCACGACCTCGCTCCGCAGATCAAGGCGGACCCGAGCTCGGCGCGTCAGATCGCCGATACGATCATCCACGCCGCCGAGCAGCTCGATCACGCCGCCGAGGAAGCGCAGCAGCACCTCGACGAGCTGTTCGAGCGCACGTACGCCGGCGTCCGCGATGGCCAGCGCACGCTGAAGAACCGTCTGCTCGACGGCGACCACGCGGTCGGCCACCTCAACCAGGTCGCCACGGACGAAGGCGGCTCGATGTACGCGCACGCCACGTCCTGATACGCTTGACGCGTGCGCATCGCGGTGGCCCATGACGGCACGCTCGCAGCCGTCCACGAGCCGACGAGCGTCAACGTGCTCGAGATGCCCGGCTGCCTGCCGTTCGCGGAGGTCGGCATCGATCCGGAGGCGGGCGCGAGCGATGTCGCCTGGCTCGGGACGCCGCCGCGCCTGCTCGTCCTCGCACGATACGCCGCACACTCGACCGCGCACCTGATCGATCCACTCGGGCCGCGCACGATCTCCGAGATCCGGCTCGAATCGCCGATGAAGCTGTTCGGCACGATCGGCAGTCACGCGCTCGCGGTGGGCTCGCTCGGCGCCGCCGTCCTCACCGCGACCGACACCCACCTGACGCCCTATCACTTCCCCGCGCGCACCGTCCCGACGACCGCGGGCGCGGCCGGCGCGCAGTTCGTCGTCGCGGTCCCCGGGGCGATCGAGGAGTGGGATCCCGCGACGCGCATGCCGAAGCGCCGGCTCAAGCTGCCGCGCCCGTCGGTGATCACGGCGCTCGGCGGCAGCGACCGCGTCGTGTGGATGACGACCCAGCAGGACCCGACGCGCATCGATGTCATCCCGCTCGTCAACCGCGGCCAGCCGCGCGCGCACGATCTTCCCGAGCCGATCGCGCAGGTCACCGGCCATCCTCGCAGCGATCTGCTCGCCGTCGTCGGCGCCGACACCGGTCGCCTCTACATCCTCGACCTCGACGGCCGCACCGGCATGCGCATCATCGGCCCCGACGGCATCACGCGCGTCGAGACGGCCGCGCTCGTGATCGGGCGCCAGGCTGGCGTCGTGGCGGGGCAGGCGAAGCACCCGATCGCGTTCGTGCCGCTCGACACCCGCGATCAGGTGATGGCGACGCCCGCATCGGCGGCTGCCGCGGCGCCGGGGCTGAGTGCGCCGGAGCCCGAGGTCGAGGTCGAGAAGCCGAGGTCGTCGCTCTACGACGAGCCGCCTCCGCCGCCCGCTCCGGCTCCTGCTGCCGCTCCTGCTGCCGCTCCGGCTCCGGTTGCCGCTCCAGCTCCTGCGCGGCCCGTTGCGAAGGTCGGCGCGAAGTCGGCGGTGCCCGCGCCCGTCGGGCCGTCGATCAGCGAGCGCTTCTCGGTGTGGCGCGAGCGCATGCGCAACGCGCAGCCGCGTACGGCGGAGGCGTCGCAGCCGGTGGCGGTCGATCGGCGGCCGACGTGGCGCGACGAGGCGGTCGGCTGGTACCGCGCGGTCGCGGCGGGCACGGCCGAGCGCGACGCGCCGATCTCGCTCGCGATCGATCAGCTGATCGTGCGCCTCGAGCTGCCGCCGGAGTTGCAGCCGGCGCTCGTACTGCTGTACGGCGCGCATCTGTCGGGCGATGGCGCGGCGCCGTTCGATGTCGCCCGCGTGCTCGGCCGCGACTGGAACGAGGCGCTCGGTCGTGGCCAGCTCGCCGCGCGCGGCATCACGACGTACGACGACTCGCGCGTGCGGCTGTCGCGGGCGATCCAGCGCGCGCTCGATGATCTGCCGCCCGAGACGGGGACGCTCGTCGGCGAGCCGGGAACCGTGTCGCTGCTCGGGCCGTGCGCGGTCGTCGCGGCGCACGACGTGCCGCTCGTGCCGTTTGCCGAGCGGTTCCTGGGAGCGGTCGGCGGCGCGATCCTCGTCGGCAACTCGCTCGGCGATAGCGTGCTGCTCGAGGCGCAGGCGCGCGGCGCGGTGCCGATGATCCGCACGCGTGATGTGCTGGAGCAGCCGATGATCGTCGTCGCCGATTCCGAGCACGCGGCCGATCAGCTCGGCCTGCCGCGCATCGATTGACGATGACTAGCCCGCCGCGCCGACGACTTCGTCGCGCAGGTAGTCCTTCTTCTTGCCGGCGAGCGCGCACGCGATCTTCGCCGCGCTCCAGCCCGACGCGAGCGCGCCCTCGACGCCGAGGTCCGACAGCACCTGGTCGCCCGTCAGCGTCAGGTTCTTGAGGCCGGTCAGGTAGCCGGTCGAGCCTTTCCACACCGGCGGCGGCGCGAGCGGCAGCGTGCGCGGCACGTCGTAGCTGCCGCGGCCGCCCGGCGCCTGCGGAGGCGTCGCCTCGAACGGCGAGTGCGCGAGCACGAGGTGCTTCTCGAAGAACGGCATCACGTCTCCGAGCCGGCGCCACAGCGACGCGCGGTGCGCGGCGATGTCCTGACCCTCGGGCACGACGCTCGCGAGCGTCGCGACAACGCGGCCGCCATCGTCGGGCTCGCTCAGGTGAAGAGAGTACGGGCTGTCGTCGAGCACGGCGACCGTCGGCGCCATGTGCTCGGGGATGCCGGCCTCGTCGATCACGACGTTGAGCGTGTAGCGATGGCCGACGAGCTCGATGTCCGCGGCGAGCTCGCCGAGCTTCTTCGGCGCCTTCTTGCCGAGCAGCGCGGCGATGTCGGAGGGCGGCTGGCTCGTCACGACCTGGCCGCAGCCGATGTCGTCGCCCGAGGCGAGCGTCAGGCTCGCGATCTTGCCCCACGACACGTTGACCTCGGCGGCCTTGCCGGCGCGCACCTCGCCACCGGCCGTCGTCAGCTTCTCGACGAGCAGCTCGCGGATCGCCTCGGCGTCGCCGCGCACCGCCGGCGGGCCCATCGACCATTGATCGAGCGCGCGTGCGATCGCGAGCGGCGGCGGGGCAGGGTGGCGCATCGCGACGGCCGCGAGCTGCTGCCACAGCGCCGCGCGCGGATCGCCTTGCGCTTCCGTCCACCACGCCTCGGCGGTCTCGGTCGCGTGCTCCGCGAGCTTGCTGACCTCGCGCCGCTCGAAGAAGCCGACGCCGGGATACGCATGCTCGCTCGCGAGCAACGGATCGCCGAGCCGCGCGGTGTCGCGCGCCTTCGTCCAGCGCGCCAGCCAGGCTTCGCTCGCGTCGCCGATCTCTCGCGCGAGCTCGCCGGCGAGCCGGTCGGGTCCGAGGTCGACGCGCAGGTCCTTGTCGACGAGCTGCGCCGCGATCTTCGGCTCGCGCAGCTTGCGGCGCAGCGTCATCTCCGCGTGCAGCTCCTTGAGCACGCGCTCGCCGGCCGCACCGGGGCCGATCGGCCACAGCACCGGCTCGACCGGCAGCTTGTGCGGGCCGAGTGCGTAGCGCGCCGGGCGATCGTCGCCGAGCACGAGCGTGCGCATGCCGCGGCGCGCGCACAAGGTCGCGCACACGAGCGCGGCCAGGTCGTCTCCGAGCACGACCAGGTCGTACGTGTTACTCGGCACGCTCCACCACGTGTCGACCCTCGCACGAGAGCCGGCCGGCCGCCAGCCGCTGGACGACCTGCGGCAGCAGCCGGTGCTCCTCGCGCTGGATCTTCGCGTGGAGCGCGGCCGCGTCGTCACCCGGCTCGATGCGCACGGTGCGCTGCTCGATGATCGGCCCGCCGTCGAGCGACGTGTCGACGAAGTGCACGGTCACGCCGCTGACCTTGACGCCGTACGCGATCGCCTGCTTCGGCGCGTCGACGCCCGGAAACGCCGGCAACAGCGACGGGTGCGTGTTGACGATCCGCAGCGGGAACTTCTCCACGAAGTGGTGCGTCAGCACGCGCATGAACCCGGCGAGCACGACCGCCTCGCAGTCGCGTAGTGCCGCGAGCAGCGCATCCTCGAACGCCGCGCGATCCGTGAACGCCTTGTGATCGACGACGATCGCCGGCTTGCCCGCCGCCGCCGCGCGCTCGAGCGCCTTGACGCCCGGCCGGTTCGACACGACGACGGCGATCTCGGCGGGCGCCAGCTCTCCGCGCGCCTCGGCATCGAGCAGCGCTTGCAGATTCGTTCCGCTGCCGCTGACGAGGACGCCGATCTTCATGCCTTGACCAGCGTACCGATCCGGCGCGCCTTCGCGATCGCCTTGCACGTCGCATCGGCCGCCTCGGGCGGCACGACGATGATCATGCCAATGCCCATGTTGAACGTGCGCCGCATCTCGGCCTCGTCGACGCCCGCCGACTGGATCAGCCGGAAGATGCCCGGCACGTCCCACGTCCCGTAATCGATCGAGATCGCGAGCGAGTCATCGCTGAAGATCCGCGGCGGGTTCTCGATCAGCCCACCGCCCGTGATGTGCGCGGCCGCCTTCCACGGCAGCTGCTTGAGCGCGCGGAACGCGTCGGCGTAGATGATCGTCGGGCGCAGCATCTCCTCGGCGACGGTCGTGCCGCCGAGCTCCTTGGGCCGCGCGTTCAGCTCCAGCTTCAGCGTCTCGAACACGATCTTGCGCGCGAGCGAGTGGCCGTTACTGTGCAACCCCGCCGACGGCAGCCCGATGATCACGTCGCCCGCCGCGAGATCGCGACGCGGCCGGATCTCGCTCTTCTCGACGACGCCGACGCAGAACCCGGCGAGGTCGTAGTCGCGGCCGTGATAGAGGCCCGGCAGCTCCGCGGTCTCGCCGCCGACGAGCGCGCAGCCCGCCTGCCGGCACCCCTCGGCGATGCCGCTGATCACGGCGGCGCCCGTCTCGACGTCGAGCGAGCCGGTGCCGAAGTAATCGAGGAAGAACAGCGGCTCGGCGCCGGTGACGAGGACGTCGTTGACGCACATCGCGACGAGGTCGATGCCGATCGTGTCGTGCTTGTTCGCCGCGAATGCAGTCTTGAGCTTCGTTCCGACGCCGTCGGTGCCGCTGACGAGGATCGGCTCCTGGTAGCCGGTCGGGATCCGGCACAGCGCGGCGAACCCGCCGATGCCGCCGAGAACCTCGGCTCTCGAAGTCGACTTCGCGAGCGGCTTGATCCGATCGACCAGCGCGTTGCCCGCATCGATATCGACACCCGCGTCCTTGTAGGTCAGCGACATCGCCGTCGATGTACCATATCCGCCATGCCCGTGATCGATGTCGTCGTACCAGCGCGTGATCACGCGGCGACCCTCCCGGCCGTCCTGCGCGAATTGCCGTCGCGGCTGGTGCGCTCGATCGTCGTCGTCGATCGCGCCTCGAAGGACCGCACCGCCGAGCTCGCACGCGATGCCGGCGCGCTCGTGTTGCGCGAGCCGAGTGGCGGCTACGGTGCGGCGTGCCTGCGCGCCCAGGCTCACTTCCAGACGCTGCCGCGCGTGCCCGACGTCCTCGTGTTCGTCCCCGGCGATCGCCCGGCGGCGGCCGCCGTGATCGAGGAGCTCGTCGAGCCGACGGGGGCGCGCGGCGTCGAGCTCGTGCTCGGCATCGACGGCGGCAAGCGCAAGCTGCGCGAGAAGGCGGCGCTCGGCCTGATGGCGAGCGTGTATCGCCACCGCTGGAACGGCGTCGGACCGGTGCGCGCGCTCAAGTTCCCGGCGCTCGTCGCGCTCGGCATGCGCGACAAGGGCGACGGCTGGGACATCGAGATGCTCGTGCGCGCGATGAAGCTCGGTCTGACCTGCGAGGAGATCACGCTGCCCGCCGACGAGCACGAGAGCCCCACCGTGGGAACCCGCGCGCTCCTCCACATCCTTCGCCACGCAACCATGAGATAATGGGCCGGTGAACGACGGGCTGGAGCGCTTCGCGAAGGACTTCGCGCCGGGCACGGTGCTGTTCGAGGAGGGCCAGCCGGGCGATTACATGTACGTCGTGCAGGCGGGCGAGGTCGAGATTCGCCGCCAGGTCGGCGAGACCGAGCGCGTGCTCGCCGTGCTCAAGGCCGGTGACTTCCTCGGCGAGATGGCGATCCTGAACGCGCGCCCGCGCAGCGCGACCGCCGTCGTCAAGACGAAGGCGCGGCTCGTCGTCATCGAGGGCAAGACGTTCGAGGCGATGCTGCGTGCGCGTCCCGAGATCGCCCTGCGCATCATCAAGATGCTCGCGCTGCGTCTCGAGTCGTCGAACCAGCAGGTCGAGCTGCTGCTGCTACCGACGCCGAACCACAAGGTCGTGCAGTGCCTCCGCCAGTACGCCGACGAGCAGATCCTGCTCGCGGGCGCCGCCGTCAATCCGGGCACCGCGATCCTCGTGCCCAAGCGGGTCGAGGACATCGCGGCGCGCGTCGGGCTACCGGTGCACGAGGTGATCGAGGTCGTAGACCGCCTCCGCGCATCGCGGCTCGTGCTGCTCGCGGAGGACGCGGGCATCGAGGGCGATGGGTTCATCGTCCCCGAGGTCGGACGCCTCCTCGAGTTCCTCGAATTTCTGAATCTGAAGGACCGGTTCGACAGCCAGAGCTAGGCGGCGGCTTCGCCGTCCCGGATCTGGATGCACTTGCGAACCAGTGCGGGAATCTCGTCGTTCTTGCCGTGGACGAGCGTCTCGATCTCGGGCGCCATCTGACCCAGCTGCTGGACCAGCGCCTGGTGGGTCGTCCCCGTCAGCAGGGTCGAGACCACCGCCACGATGAACGAGCCGCCCCAGATCTCGCGCACGGCCTCGGCAGCCGAATTCGCCTGGACGACCGTGAACCCTTCAGCCTCGAGAGCGCGAGCGATTTCCTCGCGTTCCGTGGTGATTTCATTGACGACTAGAACCGAAGACATCGCGACCTCACGTGCGGGCGGACCGTCACCACCTAACGCCCTTCAGGCTGCGTTTCCCTTAGGGTGATTAGCAACTTTTGGCGCGGTCCGCTAGCTCTTTACCCACTCTGTGACGTCTGGTACTAGTGGCGCCCATGGCCTGGTGGTCGCGTACGCAGGGGCTCGCGGAGCAGCCGAAAAAGTCCGTCCCTAAAGGGATTTGGACAAAATGCGAGCGCTGCTCTACGACGCTCTACGAGGTAGATCTCGACGCCAACCTCAAGGTCTGCACGAGCTGCAACCACCACTTCCGGATGTCGACGGCCGATCGCATCGCGATGATCGTCGACGAGGGATCGTGGCAGGAGCACGACCGCGAGCTCGAATCCGGAGACCCGCTCGGGTTCCGCGTCGACGGCAAGCGGTACGCCGATCAGGTCAAAGGGACGACCAAGAAGGTCGGCGCCGGCGATGCCTACCGCGCGGGCACGGCGACCGTCGGCGGCATCCCGGCCGAGGTCGGCTTCTTCGTGTTCGAGTTCATGGGCGGCTCGATGGGCTCGGTCGTCGGCGAGAAGATCACGCGCCAGTTCGAGCGCGCGATCGCGAACAAGCACCCCGCGATCCTGTTCTCGGCGTCGGGCGGCGCGCGTATGCAGGAAGGCGTGCTGTCGCTGATGCAGATGGCGAAGACGTCGGCGGCGCGCAGCAAGATGCGAGAGGCGCGCGTTCCGTACATCGCGGTGCTGCTCCACCCGACGACCGGCGGCGTCGCGGCCTCGGTCGCGATGCTGGGCGATCTGATCATCGCCGAGCCCGACGCTCTGATCGGCTTCGCAGGCCCGCGCGTGATCGAGCAGACGATCCGCCAGCAGCTGCCGCCCGGCTTCCAGCGCTCCGAGTTCCTGCTCGAGCACGGCATGGTCGACATGGTCGTCTCGCGCAAGGACCTCAAGAAGACGATCGAGCGCTCGCTGCGCTGGTTCGAGCGCGGCCGCGACCCCGACCGTCGCACCGGCCAGCCGCTCGACGACGTCGAGCTCCCGGCGACCGATTGACGCTCGCGCAATCGCCGTACGCGGACCTCCTCGCGCGACTCGTCTCGGCGCGCCGCTTCGGCATGAAGCTCGGCCTCGAGCGGATGCGCGCGCAGCTCGACGCGCTCGGCGCGCCGGATCGCCGGCTCGGCGCCGTGGTGCATGTCGCGGGCACGAACGGCAAGGGCTCGACGGTCGCGATGATCGCGCAGGCCGCGCGCAACGCGAGCAAGCGCGTCGCGACGTACACGTCGCCGCACCTGTCGACGCTGCGCGAGCGCGTGACGATCGACGGCGAGCTCGCCACCGAGGCGCAGATCGTCGCGGCGGCCGACGGCGTCGATCCGGATCTGACGTTCTTCGAGCAGGTCACCGCGATCGGCCTGCGCATCATCGCGGACGCGCGCCCCGACATCACGGTGCTCGAGGTCGGCCTCGGCGGCCGGCTCGACGCGACGAACGCCGTCGCGGCCGACATCGCCGTCGTCACCGGCGTCGCGATGGATCACGAGGCGATCCTCGGGCCGACGCTCGCCGACATCGCGCGCGAGAAGGCCGGCATCTTCAAGCCCGGGCAGCGCGCCGTGATCGGCCGGGCCGGTGAGCCCGAGGCGGTGCCGTGGCTCGTCGAGCACGCGCGTACCGCGCAGGTCGCGGAGCTCGTCGTCGTCGACACGCCGGTCGACTCGCCGCTCGCCGGCGCGCACCAGCGTGCGAATGCGGCGGTGGCGGCCGCGGTCGCGCGGATGCTCGGCATCCCCGCCGACTTCACGGGCACCGTGCATCCCGGCCGCTTCGAGCGGGCAGGGGACCTCATCCTCGACGGCGCCCATAACCCGCACGGCGCGCGCGCCCTCGCCGCCACGCTGCGCTCGCTCGCGATTCGCCCCGTCCTCGTGATCGCGGCGTCGGCGGACAAGCCGCTCGGCGAGCTCGCCGCCGCGCTCGAGCCGGCGGTCTCCCACGTGATCGCGACGCGCTACCAGCAGGAACGCAGTGCGTCCCCCGAGCAGCTCGCCGGCTGCTTCGCGCATGCCGAGACCGCGCCGGCTCTCGAGCACGCCGTCGCGCGCGCACGCGAGCTCGGCTCGCCGATCCTGATCGCCGGCTCGCTGTTTCTCGTCGGCGAGGCGCGCGTGCGCTACCTGGGCGCGCCGGCGGATCCGGTGTTCGTCACGGATCCCAGCGCAGGTCCAGCAGGGTCCGCGGCGCCCCCGCCCACGACTTCTCCTTGAACGTCGACCGGATCTCGCGCGCCCCCGCGAGCCCGAGCAGGCCCTCGAAGAAGCCCTGCGTCTGCAGCGACGCCGCTTCCTCGGCGGGCATGCCCATGTAGTAGTGGATGACGATCTGCGCCTCGCCGTCGTGCAGCATCGGGACCTGGAGCGCCTCGAAGTCGAAGTACGTCGCGCGCAGCACGCGGAACCGGTTGATCGTCTCGACGGGATCGCCCTTCGCGAGCAGCATCGGGTGCGCCGCCGCCAGCTGCGCCGCCGACATCCGGCCCCACTGATACACCGCGTTCAGCTGACCGCCCGCGACGTGCCTGAGGATCGCGTTGCCCATCCGCTCGAACGACGCCATCGGGTACCAGCCGTCCTTGTCGATGCGCTCGCCAACCCAGCGCATGTCCTCGTCAGGCAGCCCCCAGTCGGTCGACTTGTTCGCCTTGATCATGCGCACGTAGTCCAGAAACAGAATCCCGCGGACCTGGCGCATCCCCCTATCTTCTAATTTTGCGTCGCGCCGCACCAGCCCGTACGATCGCTCTATGCGCCGCCTGCTGGTCCTCTTGCTCCTCGCCTGTCCGGTTGTCGCCACCGCCGACGAGGCGAAGGGCCCGCACCCCGAAGGCGCCTACGGCGGGGTCCAGCCCGGCCACAAGCCGGAGAAGCCGCGGCGCCCGCCGCCGAAGGGCACGCTGACCTGGATCGGCTTCGAGCCAAAGTCGGGCACGTCCGAGGTGTTCTTGCAGTCGGTCGCCCCGTTCGAGGTCGCGCAGCGCGTCGATAAAGGCGCGGTTGTCGTCACGCTCACCGGCGTCACGCGGCTCGGCGCGAACACGTGGCGCCCGATCGACACCCGGTTCTTCGATACCCCGCTCGCGCGCGTCAGCGCGACCCGCAAGGGCAAGGGCATCGAGGTCCGCATCGCGTTCAAGAACGGCAAGGACGCCAAGGAAGCCGCGGTGCGCAGCGCGACCGAGGCCGACGGCATGTACTACGCGTATCTCGACTTCGCGGGCGGCGGAGACACGTCCGTCCCGACGACGGCCGACCCCGAGCGGTAGCTACTTCGCCGACGCGAGCTTGTCCTCGAGCGTCGACGTCTCCTGCTCGCCGAGCAGCGCGTCGCGCGCGCGGCCGTCCGCGCCGACGACCAGGATGTACGGCACGCTGTGGATGCCGTAGCGCTTCGTCAGCGAGCCGTCGTCCACCGACCACGGTCCCGGGAAGTGCGCGTGGTCGACGACGCCCTTCGCATTCTCTTCGCGCCCGGCGACGAACACCGCCGTGATGTTCGCGGCCTTCGCCGCGGCCGCATCGATCGCGTGCGGGATCGTCGCGAGGCAATGCGAGCAGGTCGGCGTGACGAACAGCACCAGGCCCGGTTTGCCGTGCAGGGTCGGCTGGTGGATCGCATCGAGGACGTCCCCGTCGGGGACCACCTCCCCACGATGACACGCAGCAAGCAGCGCGGCGGCGAGGACGAGTCTCATACCTGCCTGATAGCATGCCGGCCGTGGATCCTGTCGACGAGCTGTTCGAGCTGACCCGCGCGTTGCGCCGCAACCTCGTGCGGCACGCGGCCGGGGGCGCGTGGGCGGTCCAGGGCGAGCCGATGGCACGGCCCGCGATGCCGGCCGGCGAGGCCGTCGAGCCTGCCGAGGCGGCCGAGCCTGCGCGAGCGCCTGCTGCCCGCTCCTCGAAGCTCGAGGTCATTCGCGCGGAGCTCGGCGAGTGCACGCGGTGCAAGCTGCACGCGACGCGCAAGTCGATCGTGTTCGGCGTCGGTGACCCGGATGCGCCGCTGATGTTCGTCGGCGAGGGGCCGGGCGAGCAGGAGGATCTGCGCGGCGAGCCGTTCGTCGGGCGCGCCGGCGAGCTGTTGGACAAGATGATCGAGGCGATGGGATGGACGCGCGCGAGCGTCTACATCAACAACATCGTCATGTGCCGTCCTCCCGGGAACCGCAACCCGCAGCCCGACGAGGTCGCGTCCTGCAAGCCGTTCCTCGAGGCGCGCATCGGCGCCGTCGCACCGCGGATCATCGTCGCGCTCGGGCGCCCGGCCGCGAACACGCTGCTCGGCAACGACGCACCGATCAGCGCGCTGCGCGGCAAGTTCCACGATCGCAACGGCGTGAAGGTCATGCCGACGTTTCACCCGGCGTACCTGCTCCGCGAGCCCGACAAGAAGCGCGAGGCGTGGGCGGATCTCAAGCTGGTGATGGCCGAGCTGCAGCGCCTCGGCGTCGAGCCGCCGCACCGCGGGTGAGCGGCGTCCGTGGGCCAGCCACCGTGCACGCTGCTCGA
Organism: Deltaproteobacteria bacterium; assembly: GCA_019237945.1. Lineage (GTDB taxonomy): Bacteria > Myxococcota_A > Polyangia > Haliangiales > Haliangiaceae > JABFXX01. The sequence goes on from JAFAOG010000170.1 coordinate 13,690, forward strand.
GGTCGAGATGGCGCTCGACCTGCTCGAGGGCGAGCTCGCGGCGGAGCTGCCGGCGCACATGCGGGCGTTCGCGCGTGCGCACGCCGAGGGCCGACCGCCGCCGCCCGCGCCACTGCTCGCGCGGCTGCCGTCGTCGCTGAAGACCGCGCGCCAGGCGCTCGCGTTCGACCTCGTCGCCGACCGCGGCATCGCGCTGCTCCGGCTGCTGGTGCCGCTCGCGCTGGAGGTGGGCCGCACGCCTCCCGAGCGGACGTGGGATGCGTACCGCACGCTCGCCGCCGCGCGCGACCAGGCGGCGCGGGCGCGATTCGGGCACGGCGCGATCGAGCTCGCGGCGATCTTGCACGTCGGGCACGTCGCCGAGGCGAGCGAGCCGCGCGCGATTCCATTCGTCGACGGCTGGCGGGTGCCGGATGCGGCCGTCGACGACGAGGCGATCCGCGATGTCTGGCACCTCATCGCGTCGCGGCTCGGCGTTGCGGGCACGGTCCGCATCGATCGCGGCGCGCCCGGCGTGACGCCGCGGACGTTCGTCGTCGAGCCGAAGGCAGAGGCGATCGTCGTCCTGCCGGCGGTGATCGATACGCCGCGCGCGCGCACGCAGGTGCTCCACGAGCTCGGTCACGCCGCGGCGGCGCTGCTGCTGCCGGCGGGGCTGCCGCGCGCGGTTGACGAGGCCGCGGCGGCGTTCGTCGCGCGTCTCGCGGAGCCAGGCTCGTGGTTGCCGCCGCGCTGGATCAGCGAGCTCGCGCCGGCGGCGCGCGAACGGCGCCTCGCGATCGCCGAGCTGCTCGCCGCGATCGAGCGCGGCTACGACGGGCCGCTGCGGCCGGGCACGCCGCCCGCGGCGTTGTGGGAGGACCCGGGCGCCCAGAGCTCGTACATCGCGGCCGAGGCGATCGCGGACCGCCTCGCGGGACAACCGCTGCGCCACGCGCTCGCGACGGAGGCCGATCGCGTAACATGGCGCGCGTGCGAGCTGTTGCGCTGACCGCGAGCGTTCCGCTGACCGCGCGCGTTGCGCTGACCGCGAGCGCGGCTGTCGCCGCGGCCGGCGCGATCGGCGGTTGCGGAAGCGCGGCGGTCGGCGGCGACGATCGCGTGGCCCGCGTCGGGAACGTCCTCGCCGACCCGCGCGACACCAAGGCGCACCTCGCGCTCGCCGAGTACGACTACTGGCACGGCATGCCGGGCGACGCGCTCGCGCAGCTGCAGATCGTCGAGAATCTCGGCGGTCCGCTCGGCGTGCAGTGGACGCCCGGTCATCGCGCGATGATGGCGCACCTGCTCGTGATGCGGGCGACGGCTCGGGTCGGGCGCGGCGCGGCGAGCGGCCTGCCGGATCTCGAGCATGCGGTGCGGCTCGGCGCGACCGTCGGGCAGATCGATCTCGTCGTCGCGAAGCAGGCGGTCGCGTTGACCCAGCTCCGGCACGTCGACGCCGAGGAGCGGGCCAAGGGCCGCGCGCTGTTGACGACGCTCGCCGATCCGACCGGCACCTGGCGCGGCGCGAGCGACCACGCGACGCCCGGCGAGCACGGCCGCTTCGGCGTGTGGCTCTGGCAGCAAGGCGCGCTGCGCGAAGCGTACGAGCAGCTCGAGCTGTGGCATCGCACGTCGTCGGAGCCGGGGCGGATCGCCGACACGTACGCGCAGGCGAAGGCATGGTGGACCGGCAAGCCGCTGGTCACGGCGACGAGCGCGACGTCCGCGAGCGGAGTGCCGCCGTCCCCGCCGACGAGCCGGCTTGTCGACAGCGACCCGCGCATCGTCGCGGCCGCGCGCTACGCGCATTCGCGGTTTGCCGGCGCGGCGCCGTTCGATGCGCTGCTGCCGATCGCGCGCGCGTTTCGCGAGCAACCGGTGATCGTCGATCGTCTCGCGCACGATCTGGTCGCGCAGCAGGTCGACGAGGCGGCCGCCCACGCCGCGCTCGGCGCGCTGTTCGACGCGCTCGGCGATCCGGCGCGCGCGCGCACGCACTGGCAGGCGGCCGTCGAGGCGAAGGATGCGGGAAGCTCCGAGCCGGGGTTCGTGCGCGGGCTCGCGGTGGCCGCCGCACGCGCCGGCGACGGACCGGCCGCGCTGATCTTCGCGACGCAGGCCGCGGCCGCGTGGGGCGATCCGGCGGAGGTCTGGATCGCGGTCGGCAGCGCGCTCGAGGACACCGGGGATCACGTCAATGCGCTCGTGTGCGCGCACGATGCCATCGATCTCGCCGGCCCCGATCTGTTGCCGCGCGCACTCGATCTCGCCATCGACGCGAGCCACGCGCTCGGGCGCCAGAGCCAGGTCGAAGGACTCCGCGTGCAGCGGGTCGCCGCGGAGCCGCCGCGTGACAAGCCCGAGCCGCTCGACCCCGCGGCCGCGATCCTCGCGTACAAGGCGCTGCCGACCGCGGGCACGATCGCGCGGATGTGGGTCGCGGCGCGCGCCCATCCGGGCGACCTCGACGTGCGCCTCGCGCTGCTCGCGGCGCTGCCCGCCGATGATCCGCGCCGCGCGACGCTGGTTGCCGAGATCGCCGCGTTCGCCGCGGATCCGGACGAGACGCGCGCCCTCTCGGCCGTGCGCGCGCTGCCCTAGCGACGCGGCGGCGGACGCTTGCCGGTCTTCTTGTACGCGACGTAGTCGGCGAGGATCGTCGCGTGGTCGAACACGAGCTTGGCGGGGAGCTCGTCGGGCGTGCAGACGATCGCGCGCGCCGCATCGTCGCCGCCGACCGGCGTCCCCGTCGCCTTCGCGATGAACACGGTCGACACGGTGTGCTGGCGCGGATCGCGCTTGGGGTTCGAGTAGACGTGAAACAGCTCGACGAGCTCGACGTCGAGCCCGGTCTCTTCCTTCGCCTCGCGCACGCACGCGTCGGCGACCCACTCGCCCTCGTCGACGAAGCCGCCGGGCAGCGCGAGGCCCTTGGGCTCGTGGGCGCGCTCGATGAAGACGAGCTTGCCGTCGCCCAGCTCGATCAGCGCGTCGACCGTCGGCTTCGGGTTCTTGTACTCGGTCACTTGCCGCCTCCTTGCGCGAGCGCGCCTTCGATCCACGAGGCGAGCTGCTGCTGGAGCTCCTTGGACTTCGGATCGCTGTCGGCGAGGTTCGTCTTCTCGTCGGTATCCTTCGTCAGATCGTAGAGCTCCCAGCGCGAGTCGCTGATGCGGTAGATGACGTGCCGCGACGCATCCCCGGTGATCATCGACTTCGCGGCGTGGTCCCACTCGGGCGCCGGCAGCATCTCCGCGTACGCGGGCTTCGCCGGCAGCGCCTCGCCGCACGACAGCGCGCCGACGAGGCTGCGTCCCTGCCACGTCGACGGCGCCTGCACGCCGAACAGACCCGCGACCGTCGGCGCGAGATCGATCAGGCCGACGACGTCGTCGCGCTCGCAGCTCTTGCCGCCCGGCACGCGCACGATGATCGGCACGTGCAGGACCTCGTTGTAGAGCGTCATGCCGTGGAAGAAGCCCGACTCACCCGGGTGCACGCCGAAGCCCTCGCCGTGGTCGGAGATCAAAATCACCGTCGTGTTCTTCGCGAGGCCGGTCTTGTCGAGCTCGTCGAGCAGCTGACCGACAATGCCGTCCTCGTACGCGATCTCGTAGTCGTACTTCTGCACCAGGCTCGCCGTGCCGTGCTCGGTGATCGGGAAGCCCTCGTGCTCCATGTACGTCGAGTGCGGCTCGAACAAATGCACGATCATCGCGAACTTCGTCTTCTTGTCGGCGAGCTCGTCGAGCTTCGCGATCGTCTTCTTCGCGATGCGCGGGCCCGCCGAGTCGTGGTTCGACTCCGGGATCGTCTTCGCCTCGGCGTTGTCCCAGACATCCGCGCCTTGCGTCAGATGCAGGCGCATCGGCTTGCCATCGGTGTTCTTGACGTCGCCGCAGCTGTCGTCGCAGAACACGAAGTGACTCGACTCGCCGATCGTCGTGAAGCCCGCCGGCTTGAGCGCCTCGAAAATAGTCTCGTTCTCGTCGAGCAGCGTCGCGTAGTTCTTGAACACCTTGTCGACCTTGAGCTGCGACGGATACCGCGACGTCAAGAACGACGGCACGCTGCGCGGCGTGTTCGGCGCCTGCGAGTACGCGTGCTTGAACACGACGCTCTGCTTCGCGAACGCATCGATGCGCGGTGTCAGCGACTTCCCGTCGCGCTGATACCCGGCAAACCCGAGGTGATCGAAGCGCAGCGTGTCGACGAAGATGATCACGACATTCTGGCCCGCATCGAACGCGGGCTTCGGCACGTCCTTCTGTACGGGCGTCGCAGGCAAGTCCTTCTGCACGTGCGCGTCGCCGCCGACGCAGTTCTCGTCGATCCCGTTGTCCGGAATGTCGGTCGCCTCGGGGTGAATGTTCGGGTTGTTGTCGTCGCAGTCCGGCCCGCCAAAGAACGCGGAGTACCCATCGTGATCGTGGTCAAAAAACTTCCGCAGCGCCGGAATCATCCGCCCGCCGAGATAGCTGCGCTCGGTGACGCGCGCGACGGTATCGCTCGACGGCCGCCCGCGCAGCCCGACGACCGGCAGCAGCACCGCGATCACCACGCCGACCGCCACGGGCACCAGCCGCATGCGCACCGGCAACAGCGCGATCACGATCGCGATCACCGGCAGCAGCGCGGGCGCGATCAGCGACCCGAGGTTCAACGCCTGGTAGTCGAGCCGCCGAAACACGACGTACCCGCCCGCGAGCACGAGCACACCAACCGCCGCAACGACCAGCAGCACGACGCGCGACAGCGGCCCGATCGCCGGCACGAGCCCGGTCACCCGGCGCGCCGCCCGCTGCACCGGCAGCGCCGCGAGCGCCATGATCGGCACGATCGCGACGACGACAACCCCCAGCAGCAACGCCCCGACGCTCTTGCGCTGCACATCCGCCACGAGCCCGATCGCGAGCTTGCTGACGATCACCGCCATCGCCCCGCCGACGACCGCCGCCGCGATCAAGACCGCGGCGACCGCCTTGTCGAGCTCGGGCTCCGCGCGCAGCCGGCGAAACAGCCCGCGCACCCACCCAACGCCCCACGTCGCGTTGCCGGCGCCGAGCACGAGCCCCGCCCCGATCGCCATCGGCAACGCGACGAGCGACCACAGCCCGAGCACCGGCAGAACGGCGCCGCCGGTGTGCACGACGTCAGCGATCGCGAGGACCAGCCCGGCGATCAGTACGACGCCAGCACCGGTGGCGAATCCCGAGCGATAAGGCGCTTCGTCAGCGCGCGGAGCTCCTTCGGACATCGCCGATCGGAGTACCACGCCCGGCCCAGTCGTTCACGCAAACGCGCGATCGGTCGGAGGATGGGAGATCAGGGTGGGGTCCGGGAAAGTTGCGGTAGAACAACGTTCTTACGTTTCGGCGCGGCGTCGGTGCCAACGTCTCGCCGGCGTCATCGGTCTCGCCTGGCGTCTTCGTATCCCGCTGGCGTCTTCCGTATCGCGTTCGCGACGAAACGTAAGAACAAGGTTCTACCAGGGTGTTTCGGCCCCCCACACCAATACCCCTCGGGTCTGTCCGGATACCGGACAACATCACGTGGCGATGATTGTCGGATCGATCTGCTACAGCCGCAGGATGGAGAAGCGGCTCGTCGAGATCGGGAATAGCGTGGGGTTCATCGTCGACCGCGCGCTCTGCAAGCTTTTGCGAGTGACGAAGGGCAGCGTCGTTGACGTCAGCACGGACGGGCGGCGCATCGTGATCGAGCCTCGCGATGCGCCGACGACGGCCACGCCGAAGACAACGACGAAGGCACCGCAGACGGTGAACCCACGCCGGTTATTGAGAGAGCTGATGTACTACTGCGGCGGTCCGCCGCCCGAATTGCACGAGCAACTGCAAGCCTAGCTGCGGTTCACTTCGACCAGCACGCCCTCGACGAAGCGCGGATCGATCTCGGCGTCCTTGACGGTGCCGAGGATGCGCTCGAGGTCGGCGAGCCAGCCGTCGACGAGGCGCGCGAGGATCGGGCCCGACGCGGGGAGCTGGGCGGCGTCGAGGCGCGCGCGGATCGCGGTGAGGACGCGGCGGGCGTCGGCGTCGGCGAGCTTGCCTGCGGTGAAGTGCGTGCGCAGCGCGCGCAGCTCCGCCTGGGTGAGCGCGTCGCCCCGGAGACCGGCGACGTCGCCGCCCGCGATCACGCGCGCGACCGCGGTGCGGATGTGATCGTCGAGGTCGGGACGCGGCTCGGGGGCCTGGCCCATCGCGACGACGTCGACGCCGAACGACTCGACCAGTGCGATCCGGATTGTCAGCGAGGTCATCAGCTCGCCGGCGCGGCGGAGGTCGGCCGCGGACTCGAACGGGCGGAGACCGGGCATCGGCGGCTCGTCGGCGGCGCGGGCGAAGAGCGGGCGCGGCGAGCAGAGGCCGGCGACGAGGTCGCGCGCGGGCGAGCCGGCGGTCAGGGAGCGCGGGGCGAGGGTGGTCGCGAGCTTGGCGAGGCGCTGCGTGGTCGTGTAGCCGATGCGGAAGAGGCGCGAGAGCGCGATCGAGTGGAGGGCATCGCGGGCGCGCGCGAGGTCCCCGCGGGCGATCGTCTCGAGGCCGAGCGAGAGGGTGGCGGTCGCGTAGAGCGCGCCGCGGCGGAGGACCTCGGTCTGGCCGGGCTTGGCGCGACCGGCGGCAAGCACCTTGTTGACGAGGACCATCAGCGCGGCCTCGAGGCGCTCGGCTTCGGCGTCGTCGTCGATCGAGGCCATCGCGCGCGCGAGGAACGAGCGGCCGAGCACTTCCTCGGCGACCGCGATCGGCAGGCGCGGGGCGCCATCGGCGTCGGGGTCGACGGTGCGGTCCTGGGAGTTCTCGCCGATCGCGACCTGGTCCGGCGTCAGCGGGCGGAACAGGTCGAGCGCCTCGTAAAAGTCGACGTAGCCGAGGTCGGCGAGCCGGCCCGAGCGCCAGCGATAGGCCATCTCCTCGAGCTCGGCCGGTGGCTCGGAGCGCGCGGCCATGAGGATGTTGCGCGCGAGGCCGATGTCGGCGCGGTAGAGATCCTCGATCAGGCGCTGGGTGAGGCGCTGGCTGTCCTCGTCGCCGGTCAGCTCGACGAGGAAGAAGCGATCCGGCGTCTCGTAGATCGCGGCGTCGGTGTTCTCGTCGGGGCCTTCGTTCTGGGTGGTGTCGTAGACGACGACCTGGCGCTGCAGGATCAGCGTGCGCAGCTCGGCGTCGAGCTTGCCGAACACCTCGCCGACCTTCTCGAAGCCGACCTCGACCAGCGCGGCGATCCACGGCTTGAGCGGCTGGAGCTCGAGCGTGTCCTTGCTCCAGGCGTCGAGATCGAAGCAGCCCTGGATCTGCTGGGGCGTCGCGTACTCGATCAGCGACTGCGCGTCCTCGAAGCCGACCTCGTGCACGAGCTCGAAGATCTCGGTCGGCGTGAGCGCGGCGATCGCGGCGGGGGCGTCGTCGGACGACAGCAGCGCGTCGATCTTCTTGTAACCGCGCGGGCCGGCGAGCTGGGCGCGCAGGCGGGCAAGGGGACCTGTCGGTGGGACGTCGGCCATCGGGGTATCGTTCTCGCGCATGCCTACCACGGTCCGCGATCCGGTGAGCACGATCCGGCGAGCCGTCAACCGGTGGTCCGGGCAGCTCGGGCCCGGGCTGTTCGGGCTGGCGTGCTCGGGCGGGGCGGATTCGATGGCGCTCGCCGATGCAGCGATCGAGGAGGTCGGTGCGGCGAACGTCGTCGTGATCACGATCGAGCACGGGCTGCAGCGCGATGGGGCGGAGCTCGTGCTGGCGTGGGCGCGCGAGCGCGGCGTCGCGGCGGTCAAGCGCGCGGTGACGGTGGCGAAGCAGGCGAGCATCGAGGCGGCCGCACGCGACGCGCGCTACCAGGCGTTCGACGCGATCGCGGACGAGCTCGGGCTCGCGAGCATCTGGCTCGCCCACACCGCGCGCGATCAGGCGGAGACCGTGCTGATGCGGATCGTGCGCGGCACCGGGCCGGCGGGGCTTGCGGGCATCCCCGAGCAGCGCGGGCGGTTCGTGCGGCCGCTGCTCGGCATCGGGCGCGAGGTGATCGATGCGTACATCGCGGCGCGCGGGTTGCCGGTGTGGGACGACCCGATGAACGCCGACCGCTCGCTGTTTCGCGTGCGCGTGCGCGACGTGCTGATGCCGCTGCTCCGCGCAGAGAACCCGGCAATCGAGGACGCGCTGTGCCGGCTCGCCGCGAGCGCGCGCGAGTGGACCGACGCGATCGACGCGCAGGCCGAGCCCCACGCGCAGTTTCCGATCGCCGTGCACAAGCGGGCACTCGCGATCGCGCTCGAGCGCGCGGGAGTCGGATTCGATGCATCGCACCTCGAGGCGATCGAGGCGCTGTCGCGGACCGGTGCGGGCGTCGATCTGCCGGGAGGGCGGATCGAGCGCGTGTACGGCCGGCTGGTTCTCGTTCACCCGGCGGCCGAGCTGCGGCTGTGGCGCGCCGGGGATCGGATGAGGCCAGCCCGCCTGAATGGGCGGTCGCGGAAGCTCTCTGATCTGTTCATCGATGCCAAGGTGCCGCGCGAGCTGCGCAAGGTCGCGCGGGTCCTCGTGCGCGATGGAGAAATTGTCTGGGCCGAGCACATCGGACCAGCGTTCGGTTTTGACGAGAATCGACTTGGCGATCCGCGATAAAGGCCCCATGCTAGGGGGGCACTCGGGCGGCTAACTGCTGGACACAACTTGCGTCAATCCCACAAGACCATCCTGATCTGGGCCATCCTGATCCTCATGTTCGTGAGCATCTATTCGATGTTCACGGACAGCTCGTCGAAGGAGAAGGAGATCGAGGCCAGCACGTTCCACACGATGCTGGCGAACAAGGACGATGTCGCCAAGATGGAGAAGATCTCCATCGAAGAGCGTGGTCACAACGGCGCGAAGTACGTGATCTCGATGCGGAACGATGCGACCAAGCGCGTCGTCTACGCGGAGCTGACCCCCGAGCTGATGCACGAGATCAACGCCGCCGGCGTGCAGTACGTCGGCCCGAAGATCAAGGACGAGTCGAGCGTGTGGCCGCAGGTGCTCGTGTGGTGGCTGCCGATGCTGCTGCTCGTCGGCATCTTCTTCCTGTTCATGCGCCAGCTGCAGAGCGGCGGCGGCAAGGCGATGAGCTTTGGCAAGTCCAAGGCGAAGCTGCTCTCCGATCACCAGAACCGCGTCACGTTCAAGGACGTCGCGGGCGTCGAAGAGGCCAAGGACGAGGTCGAGGAGATCATCGCCTTCCTCAAGGATCCGAAGAAGTTCACGCGCCTCGGCGGCCGTATCCCGAAGGGCGTCTTGATGATGGGCCCGCCGGGCACCGGCAAGACGCTGCTCGCCCGTGCGATCGCCGGTGAAGCCGGCGTGCCGTTCTTCTCCATCTCGGGCTCGGACTTCGTCGAGATGTTCGTCGGCGTCGGTGCGAGCCGCGTGCGCGACCTGTTCGAGCAGGGCAAGAAGAACGCGCCGTGCATCATCTTCATCGACGAGATCGACGCGGTCGGCCGCCATCGCGGCGCCGGCCTCGGCGGCGGTCACGACGAGCGCGAGCAGACGTTGAACCAGCTGCTCGTCGAGATGGACGGCTTCGAGAGCAACGACGGCGTGATCATCATCGCCGCGACCAACCGCCCCGACGTGCTCGACCCCGCGCTGCTGCGCCCCGGTCGCTTCGACCGCCGCATCGTCGTGCCGCGCCCCGACGTGCGTGGCCGCATGGGCATCCTGCAGGTCCACACGCGCAAGGTTCCGCTCGCGACGGGCGTCGACCTCGAAGTCATCGCGCGTTCGACGCCGGGCTTCTCGGGCGCCGACCTCGAGTTCCTCGTCAACGAGGCCGCGCTGATCGCGGCGCGCCGCGACAAGGACAAGGTCGAGTCCGAGGACTTCGAAGAGGCCAAGGACAAGGTCCTGATGGGCGCCGAGCGGCGCTCGATGATCATCTCCGACAAGGAGAAGCGCACGACCGCCGTGCACGAGGCCGGTCACGCGCTGATCGCCCGCTTCGCGGGTGTCGAGGCGGACCCGGTCCACAAGGTCACGATCATCCCGCGTGGCCGCGCGCTCGGCCTGACGCAGCAGCTTCCGCCGGAAGACCGGCTCAGCATGACCCGCGAGTTCGCGCTGAATCAGATCGCGATCTTGATGGGGGGCCGCGTCGCCGAGGAGATCGTGTTCCAGCAGAAGACCACCGGTGCCGGCAACGACATCGAGCGCGCCACCGAGCTCGCCCGGTCGATGGTCACCGAGTGGGGCATGAGCGACGAGTTCGGCCCGCTCAACTTCTCGAGCGGCAAGCAGGAAGTCTTCCTCGGCCGCGACTTCAACCAGAACAACAGCCACTCCGAGGACACGTCGCAGCGGATCGATGCGGAGATCCGCCGCATCGTGACCACGCAGTACGACCGCGCCGTCGCGATCCTGACCGAGCACCGCAAGGAGCTCGAGCTGATTGCCGAGGGCCTGCTCGAGTACGAGACGCTGGACGGCGACGACATCGACACGCTGCTCCGCGGCGGCAAGCTCGAGCGTCCGGTCGCCGCGGCGGCTCGCAAGCAGAAGGAAGCGGCGGCGGCCACGGGCGAGGGCGACGAAGCCCGCAAGCGCCCGGGCACCATTCTGCCGCCGAAGCCCACGCCCGAGCCGGCCTGAGCTTGTAGGCTCGGCCCGCCATGAACCCACGGGTTCCGCGCGGACCGCTGAGTCCCCCGCCGCCGGATCCGAGCGACCCGCAGCGGGT
>JAFAOG010000484.1 GCA_019237945.1 Deltaproteobacteria bacterium
GTCGATCGCCGGATCGATGTCGACCTTGCTCGACGGACGCGGGCGCGGCCCGTGGATCTGCAGGTAGCTCTGCACGACGCCCGGCGCTCCGAACGCCGGCGCACCGGTGAGCATGTGATACGCGAGCAAGCCGAGCGCATAGACATCCGTGCGCGCATCGACCGGCTGCCCCTTCATCTGCTCGGGCGCCATCGCCGCGGGCGTGCCGAGCATCGAGCGCGACGACGTCAGGCCGGGGCCGTCCTGATCGAGCAGCTTGACGAGGCCAAAATCGAGGAGAACCGGGCGCGGGCCGCTCGCATCGTGGGCGAGGATCACGTTCGACGCCTTGACGTCGCGATGCACGAGCCCGAGCTGATGCGCGGCGTGCAGCGCCTCGCAGAGCGGCGCGAGGATCGCGAGCATCTCCGTGGGCGGCAGCGAGCCGCGCTCGTGAATCACATCGCGAAGGCTCGGGCCCTCGAGATACTCGAGGACGAGGAACGGTCGGCCATCGCCGAGCGTCCCGTGATCGAGCGCGCGAACGACGTGGCGATGTTGCAGCCGTTCCGTCGCCTCGAGCTCGCGCTCGAATCGCACGATCGCGTCGTGCGAGCGAATCAATTCGAGATGCAGGATCTTGATCGCGACCAGGGCTCCATCGCGCGTCGCGCGCCAGACCTGACCGAAGCCACCTTCACCGATCAGCCGTTCGATCTTGTAGCCGTCGATTTCGGGTAGCGGCGCCGCGAGCGCGGAGAGTCCGCCGGTCGGACGCCTGTTCCTGCTGTCGCTCATCTGTCCTGCCGAAAAGCGTAACGCCCTTCGGGCAAATGCGCGACGTGAGTACGGGTGCGCAGTGTAGGACGGAGCCCGTTCAGGGCGCCGTGCCGTACAGGCGGGTCGTCACGACGTACGTGTTGCCGTTGCACGACGTGAAGTAGTCGCCGCTGGCGCTGCGCACGCAGACATCCGAGCAGTTGCCGTCGAACACGAAGCCACACGGGGTGTAGCCGGGGTTGTTCGGATCCGGCTGGGCGCACTGGCGGAGCGGCAGGTCGCCGTAGGTGTCGCCGACGCGAACCTGGTCGGCACCGTTGCAGGCGTGGTACTGGGCGGCGTTGCCGCTCCAGACGTTGCCGTAGAACGCGCCTTCCTCGACGTTGTAGTTCGCGGCCTCGTCGGCCGTCGTGCCCCACAGCGGGATGCTGCCGCGCATCGAGATCTGCACGTTCGTGCCGGTCTGGTTGGCGCGCGAGAGCACGCAGGCGCTGATCCAGTTGCCCTCGACCGCCGTCAGGGCGCGGGTCGTCCACGCCGGCGCGATGCCGATGTTGCCGGTGAACGTGTAGGTCGTGAACCCGGACGTTCCCTTCACGCTCTGCGTCGACGACAGCGCGCAGTCCGTCAGGTACTGCAGGTACGAGCGGCCGCCGGCCGTCGAGATCAGGCTGTTCTGGTTGAGCGCCGCGCTGGTCAGCGGGGCGGCGTAGATGCCGGTCGGCACGATCGACTGCGGGGTCATACCGTTCGTCGCCAGGCGGGGCTCGGCCGAGCTGTCGTCCGACGAGATGCCGGTCGAGTCGACGCAAGCAACAAGAGAAGAAACCGAGAGCAGTGCAGCGATGAGAGTAGCTTTCATGACAACGCCTCCTTGGCGAACCTGCGCCTTACATCGGCAGCCACGTTGGTTCGTGTAGGGGGGGCTGTCAGAATTCGGCAAGGCGGCGCGCCCACAGGCCGTCGGTGCGTGCGAGTGCGACAATTTCGTGTCGAAGATCCCCGGTCAGCTTCCCGTGACGTGCCGCCAGATGCCCCACTTCGACGCGGAGCTGCACGAACAGCGCAGGCAGACCTGCCAGGCCCGCCTGCCACTCGGCTTCATCGCGGTCGGCGATGCCGTGCAGGACATGGAGAACCGTCTGCTCGTCGTCCGATAACCCGTCCTCGCCGCGGAACGTCGCGAGCAGCTCGGTCAGCTCGGCGCGCTCGTCGAGGGCCGCGAGGACCCGCGCGAGCAGCAGGCGATCCGCGCGCGTCTTGCCCTCGCCCGCGCGACTCTGCAGTGCGTAGCCGCGGCGCGCGAGCTGAAGCGCCTCGTGCAGCTCGCCTTCCCACAAGCGATGCTCGGCGAGGTTGTGCGTCGCCACGCGCTCGAGGTGCGCCTGTCCGCTCTCGCGCGCGATCGCGATCACGGCGCGCAGATCATCGACGGTGCGATCGGCGAGGCCGCGCGCCGACCACAGCCACGCGCGATTGCCGTAGGCCGCGCCGAGGTGGAACCGATCGCCGGCGCGCTCGCATGCGGCGATCACATCGGCGAACACCTGCTCGGCCTCGTCGAGCGCGCGCAGCTCCGAGAGCGTGCAGCCGAGCAACAGCCCCGCCACCGTCGCCGATTCGGTCCGGCCGAGCGCGCGCGCTTCGTCGCGGGCCTTGCGGAACAGCGGCGCCGCGTCGCCGAAGCGCCCGTTGCGAAAGTGCGCGCGAGCATCGGCGAAGTCGAGATCGACGAGACGCGCGCGATCGGCCTCGCCGGCGAGCTTGTTTCTCGCGGTCTCGGCGAGCTCCGCCGATCCCTCGAAGTCCTCGCAGTAGTCGAGCACCGTGCTCTGCTCGATCAGGATCTCGACCTCGAGGCTGCGGTTGCCGATCGCCTCCGCGATCGATGCGGCCTCGCGCAGATCCGAGAGCGCGTCGAGCCAGCGCTGCGAATCGGAACGCGCGCGCGCGCGGCCGAGCAGAGCCCGCGCCCGCTCGATGTTGCGATCGGGTGTATTGCGCACGACGCCCGACCACGCCTCGTCGGCATCGAACGCGCGGTGCTCGGTCTCGGCGTGCTGGCCGAGCGTCGCGAACGCGCGAGCCGCCGTCGCCGCATCGCCGACCGCCTCCGCGTGATGCGCGACGCGATCCGCGAGCACCGGATCGTCGGCGCCGGAGCGCCAGTGCTCGAGCGCGGCGCGGTGAAGCGCGAGGCGCTCCTGTTCGTCCGTCGTCGCGTAGATGCCTTCCTCGACGAGCGGACTCGAGAATTCGAAGCCGTGCGCGGACGCGGTGAGGATGTTCGCGCGCACGAGCTCGGCGAGGCCGATGTCGACATCGATCGTCGTCGTCGCACCGCCGCCGCGCTCGACGGCCTCGACGATCGCGACGAGGTCATCGCGGCGGACCTCGCCGCCGAGCACCGCGCATAGCCGGGCGAGCGCGACCAGCTCGACACCGAGGCCGGCGAGCTCGCGCGCGGCGAGCCACGGACCGAGCGCGGCGGGAGACAGCTCGTCGAGCGCGGTCGTATCGAGGTAGTGCGTGCCGCCGGGACGCGCGCGGATCGCGCCCTTGTCGTGGATCTCGCGGACGAGCGCCGAGAGGTGCAGCGGGTTGCCGTGGGCGAGCGATGCCAGGCGGCGCAGCGCGCGCAGCGGCGGATATTCGGCGGGACGCAACAGCGATGCGGCGAGCGCGACGGCGGCGTCCTCGTCGAGCGGCGGCAGCTCGTCGCGGCGGCGGCGTTCGGCGCGCTCGCCGAGCTGCGGGCGGCGCGTGAGCAAGCGCGGGCCCGTGATGCCGAGGATCCACAGCGGCAGTGGCTCACCGCCGAGCGTCGCGTACTCGAGCGCGTCGAGCAGCTCGTGGTCGGCTTGCTGCAGATCGTCGAGGATGATCGCGGTCGGGCGCGCACGGGCCGCGGCGCGCAGCGCATCGCCGATCGCGCGGACGAGCGGACCGGTCGGAGGCGGGACGAGATCGCCGAGCGCGGTGTAGGCGGGCCGGCCGGTGCCCGGCGCCGGGACCTGGCCGAGATGCACGCGCGCGTCGAGCTCGGTGAGCCGTCGGGCGAGCTCGGCCGCGAACGTCGTCTTGCCGACGCCGGGCTCGCCGACGAGCAGCGCGAACGCGGGACCGACCGTGCGCGGCGCGAGCACGACCGCGGCATCCGCGACGAGGTCGGAGAGTTGCGCGTCGCGGCCGAACAGCTCGGCGGCGGTCGACTCGGCCCCGAGCGCGACCCAGTCGGCGCCGGCGGAGGTCGCCTCGGTCGCGGCTCGCGTGACGGCGGCGAGCGCGCGCGTCAGCACGACGCCTGTCCACGGCGTGGTCGGCAGCCAGGTCTCCGGCTTGTCGACCGGCTCGCCGGTGAGCGTCGACGCACCGCCCGCCGAGTCGACGCGCAGCATCTCGAGGTGAAGCGCGACGCGCGCTCCGGCGGCGGCGAGGTCGCGAGCAGCGGCGATCGCGACGGCGGCCGGGTCCGCGTGATCGGCGCCGAGGATCCCGGCAAGCACGCGGCGGCCGCGCTGCGAGGCGATCACGAGGCGGCGGCCGGCGAGCGTCGCGAGCAGCGCGCGATCGACCTTCGGCAGCTCGGCCCACAGCAGCACGACCGGCTGCTTGCCCTCGCGGATCACCGACATCGAGTGCGTCTGCGTCGCGGCGGGCTCGTCGTGGGCGGCGAGCAGGCGAGCGCGGGCCTCGGCCGCCGACGATGGCCGGCGCGCGGGATCCTTCGCGAGGCAGTCGTGCACGAGCTGCTCGACCGCGTGCGGCACCTGCGCGAGCGCGCCGAGGCGAGGCGGCCGGAGCGCGGCGTGGGCGCGTTCGAGCAGCGCGGCATCGCCGACAAACGGCGGCCGACCGCTGATGAGCTCGAACAGGATGCAGCCGAACGCGTAGAGGTCGCTGCGCTCGTCGACCGACGACGAATCGGCGAGCTGCTCGGGCGGCATGTACTCGAGCGAGCCGACCTGGACGTTTGCGCGCGTCGGATCGTCGGGATCCGTCGGCAGCTTGCGCGCGAGGCCGAGATCGAGAATGACGACGCGGCCCGCGGGAGTCCGCACGAGGTTGTCGGGCTTGAGATCGCGGTGGACGAAGTGCGCCGCGTGCACGTGCTCGAGCGACGTCAGCAGCTCGGCCGCGATCGAGATCGAATCCGCGATGCGCACCGGCGCGGTCGTGATGTCCGCGACCGACACCCCCGTGACGCGCTCCATCACGATGAACGCGCGTCCATCGGGCAGGACGCCACGATCGTGAAGCTGCGGCACCGCCGGCGGACCGATCGCGGCGAGCGCATCGGCTTCGCGTGCAAGGCGTGCGCGGGACAGGTCGTGCGATGCGTGCGCGACCTTGACGACGCGATCGTCGCCGAGTGACCAGACCGCGGCGAAACCGCCGGCACCGAGCAACCCGCCGAGCGGCTCGGGCCACGCCGGCGCGGGCGCGTCGATCGCCACCGGCGCTGTACCGGGCGGACCGCCGTGTACCGAACAGGGCTGTCCGGTTTTCAGACGCCGGTGACACGTCGGGCAGCGAGCCACGCCGCCACTCTAGCGTGTTACGGTACCAACAGTGATCGAGCTGGTCATCGAGGCGATGGTCGACGCCGTGGTGGTCGTCGACGCCGAAGGCCGGATCACGCTCGCCAACAGCGGCGCGACGCAGCTGACCGGCTGGAGCATCGACGAGCTCAAGGGCATGCCGGTGTCGACGCTGCTCGTCGACGACAGCTCCGGCTTGCGCACCGTCGTACGCCGCCGCATCGAAGACGGCGACATCCTGCGGCGCGAGGAATCGTATCTCGTCAGCAAGAGCGGCAAGCGAATTCCCGTCAGCGTGACCGGCTCGCCCGTGATGACGCCGACCGGCGAGCTGCAGGGCATCGTGCTCGTCGCGCGCGACGTCCGCGAGGTCCGGCAGCTATTGACCGACAAGGAGGCGGAGATCAGCCGCCGTCGCAAGGCCGAGGAGGAGCTGCGCGCGGCGAAGGCCTCGATCGAGACACAGCTCGAACAGGCGCGCGAGCAGCTGTTGCTCGCGGAGCGCCGCGCGACGCTCGGTACGCTCGCAGGCGGCGTCGGCCACGAGCTACGCAACATCGCGCAGATCCAGATCGCGGCGATCGACGAGATCCAGCAGGCGCTCGGCGGCCCCAGCTTGCTCGAGCGGATCCACGAGATCCTCCCCGAGCTCGAGCGCGTCGGCGAGCACATCACGCAGCACGGGCAGCGGTTGATGCAGCTCGCGAAGCCGGGCCCCGATCGCGTCGCGCCGATCGATCTCAACGAGGTCGTGCGCGACGTCGGCGGCATGCTCAAGATGGCCGGCAAGCTCCGCCGCGTCGAGCTCGTGCTCGCGCTCGGCAACGAGCCGCTGATGGTGACGGTCAACCGCACGCGCATCGAGCAGATCCTCGTCAACCTCGTGACGAACGCGGTCGATGCGATCGGCGTCGACGGCACGGTCACCGTCGAGGTCCGCGCATCAGACGATGGCAAGCGCGCCGTCGTCGAGGTCCGCGACACCGGCTCCGGCATCGCGCCCGACACGCTCGACAAGATCTTCGAGCCGTTCTTCACGACCAAGCCCGCCGATCGCGGCACCGGCCTCGGATTGCCCGTCGTGCGCGAGATCGTCGAGAGCTACGGCGGCAAGATCGAGGTCGTCAGCGAGCTCGGCGCCGGCACGACGTTTCGCTTCGATCTGCCGCGCTAGCTTCCCGGGATCAGATCGATCGTGCCTTCGACGATCTTCTTGCCGCGCAGCAGCCGGTAATCCGCGCCCCACTGCTCGACGACGAGCGTGTCCTCGCCGGGAGCCGAGTACAGCCACCACCGGCAGCGCTCGACGTGCGCCTCCGGCCGATCCTTCTTCAGATCGCCGAGCGGCCCGACATCGCCGCGCAGCTCGCACGTCGCGGTGCCGCGCTTGTCGAGCATGTAGCGGACGTCGCCGATCACGATCGCCTCCGGCGGATAGCCGGTCAGCGGCTGCGACTCGTCCTGGGTCATCAGGCGCAGCGCGGTCGTGCCGGTGCGCTCGATGCCGACGATCAGCCAGCGGACGTCGGACCCGTCGACGCAGCGTGCGCCGCGCCAGCGATGGCCGTCCTCGTCGTAGTCGATCTGGCCCTCGCACAGAAAGTCGCGGCCGTCGATCGTCAGCACGTCGCCGACGCGGACGTCCCGGACCGTGCGCTCGATCGCGTTGTCGCCGCCGCCTGCGCCCAGCGCCTTCTGCTGCGGTGCGGCGAGCTGCTTCCGCTTGTCGCCCGCGGCGATGCCGACGGCAGCGACGCCGCCGACGACCGTCAGCACGACGAGCAGGATCCAGATCACGCCGGGTGTATCTACCATGCAGCCCTCGCCGGAGTTAATGTGGCGCCGCCTCGAATGCCGGTCATGAACATCATCGAAGCGGTGCGCAACGCGCTGCAGACGCAGATGCGGCTCGACTCGCGCGTCGTCGTGCTCGGCGAGGACATCGGCAAGTTCGGCGGCGTGTTCCGCGCGACCAGCGGCCTCTACGACGAGTTCGGCGCCGACCGCGTGATCGACACCCCGCTCGCCGAGGCCGGCATCATCGGCACCGCGATCGGGATGGCGCTCTACGGCCTCCGGCCCGTGCCCGAGATCCAGTTCGGCGACTTCATCTTCCCCGCGTTCGATCAGATCGTGAACGAGCTGGCGAAGTTCCGCTATCGCTCGGGCGGCGCGTACACGTGCCCGGTCGTGATCCGCACGCCGGTCGGCGGCGGCATCCGCGGCGGCGCGTATCACTCGCAGTCGCCGGAGGCGCTGTTCATCCACACGCCCGGCCTCAAGGTCGTCGCGCCGAGCAACCCGTACGATGCGAAGGGCCTGCTGCTCGCGTCGCTGCGCCAGAACGATCCGGTCCTTTTCATGGAGCCGAAGCGGATCTATCGCGCGAGCCGCGGCGAGGTCCCCGACGGCGACTTCGAGGTCGAGCTCGGCAAGGCAAAGATCGTCCGCGAAGGCACGCAGTGCACGGTGATCGCGTACAGCGGCATGGTGTCGATCGCGGAGGAGGCGGCGAGCAAGGCCGATGTGTCGATCGAGGTGATCGACCTGCGCACGCTGCTGCCGTTCGACATCGAGACGCTGGTCGCGAGCGTCCAGAAGACCGGCCGCTGCGTGATCGTTCACGAAGCGCCGCGCACGTGCGGCTTCGGCGCCGAGCTGATCGCGTCGATCCAGGAACGCGCGATGGCATCTCTCGAAGCGCCGATCCTGCGCGTCACAGGTTTCGATACTCCGTTTCCGTACAGCCTCGAGCACGAGTACATGCCCAACGCCGACCGCGTGCTGTCCGCGGTCCGCCAGACGCTGGAGTGGTGACCATGGCATTCGACTTCTACATGCCGGATATCGGCGAGGGCGTTGTCGAGGGCGAGATCGTCTCGTGGAAGGTCAAGGAGGGCGACAAGGTCAAGCTCGACCAGGCGCTCGTCGAGGTGATGACCGACAAGGCCACCGTCGAGCTGCCGTCGCCGCGCGCCGGCACGGTCAAGAAGCTCTACTTCAAGGAAGGCGACATCGCGCCGGTCGGCAAGATCCTCGTCACGATCGAAGAGGAAGGCGCTGCGGCGAGCGCGGGCAACGGCAAGCACGGCGAAGCGCCGAAGCCGGCCGCCCACGCTCCGGTGCACGCGCCCGTGTCGGCAGCTCCCGCTGCGCGCAGCGCAGGAGGCATCGAGGTCGTCGATGCGACGTCGACCCGCGAGCGCGTGCTCGCCACGCCCGCGACCCGGCGGCTCGCGCGTCAGCTCGGCGTCGAGATCGGTCGCGTGCCCGCGACGGGCAAGCACGGCCGCGTCACGACGGATGACGTCAAGAACTTCAAGGACGCGCCGTCGTCGTCGTCGTCGCCGCAGCGCGCGCAGCACGCGCCGGTCTCGATCGGCAAGGGCGGCCCGAATTTGGAGCCGGGCGGGCTTAGCCCGACCGGCGGGGTCGAAGAGCGCATCCCGCTGCGCGGCATCCGCAAGAAGATCGCGGAGTCGATGTCGCGCGCGGTGCACACGGCGGCGCACTTCACGTACGTCGAAGAAGTCGACATGACGGAGCTCGTCCTGGTGCGCGAGCGTGCGAAGGCGCGGGCGGCCGAGCGCGGCGTCAAGCTCAACTACCTGCCGTTCATCGTCAAGGCGTGCGTCAGCGGGCTCAAGAAGTGGCCGCAGCTCAACGCGTCGCTCGACGAGAGCACGCAGGAGATCGTGCGCAAGAAGTACTATCACATCGGGATCGCGGCCCAGGGACCGCAGGGCCTCGCGGTCTCGGTCGTCCGCGATGCCGACAAGCGCTCGATCTTCGATCTCAGCCGCGAGATCGACCGGCTCGGCGAAGCGGTCCGCGGAGGCACGGCGACGCGCGACGAGCTGACCGGCTCGACGTTCACGATCAGCTCGCTCGGCAAGCTCGGCGGCGTGCTCGCCACGCCGATCATCAACTTCCCCGAGGTCGCGATCGTCGGCGTCCACAAGATCGAGGAGAAGCCGGCGGTGCGCAACGGCCAGATCGTCGCGCGCCACCTGATGAACCTGTCGATCTCGGTCGACCACCGGCTGGCCGACGGCTGGGACGGCGCGATGTTCCTCCAGGACGTGAAGACGCTGCTCGAGGACCCGACGACCATGTTCATGGAGATGGTCTGACATCGATGTCAGGCCGGGCCCGATCGCGGCCGAGTCGCGCAGCGTAAGCATCCGAGATCACTCACGAGCTGGTGGTCCCGCGGTTGCGATAGAGGCAGGGCATGAAGACCGCCCTCCTCGCCTCCGCTGTCGCCACATCGCTCCTCGCGTCTGGCTGCCTGTGCGGTGCCTACAACGGCGCCGGCGACAAGATGTACGCGCGCGGGGCCGAGTCGATGATCCTGTGCAGCAACGGCGGGTTTGTCGCGAACCTGTCGAGCGGTTCGGTCGAGGGGCGCTTCATGCAGGACGCCAACGGCGCGTGGCTCGCGACGCGCGGCGACGACGGCTCGCTCGCCTTCGACTTCTCGTACGCCGCCGACGGCTCGCTCGACGCACCGCAGCTTGGCAGCACCGCGTGGGCGCCCAAGTCGCTGGACAAGACCGCGCTCGACCACGCCGACGTCCAGTGCACCGACCTCGAGTCGCGCGCCTGGTGGACGGCACCGTAACCGTCGGTGGTAGATTGCGCGCATGGTTTCCGCCAAGGCGCGCACGATGAGCTACTTCGACGGAGATGCCGAGACCAAGGCGCGCGGACTGTTCCAGCTGCTGCGCGAGGACGGCACGCCGGTCGACGAGGCCGCGCTCGCCGGCTTCGACCGCGCGTTCGCCCGCCGGCTGTTCGAGGGCATGCTGCGGATCCGCGTCACCGATGCGCGCATGATCGCGCTGCAGCGCCAGGGCCGCATCAGCTTCTACGGCGAGGCGATGGGCCAGGAGGCGGCGGTCGTCGGCTCGGCGGCCGCGTCGAAGCCCGACGACTGGATCGTCCCCGCGCTGCGCGAGGCCGGCGTCGGGCTGTTCCGCGGCATGACGCTCGACAGCTACATCGCGCAGATCTACGGCAACGCCGCCGACATCTCGAAGGGCCGCCAGATGCCCTGCCATCCGTGCGATGCGGATCGCCACTACGTCGTGATGTCGTCGTGCGTATCGACGCAGGTGCCGCACGCGGTCGGCATCGCGATGGCGATGAAGATCAAGGGCGACAAGGGCGCGTGCTGCTTCGGCTACATGGGTGACGGCGGCACGAGCGAGGGCGACTTCCACGTCTCGCTGAACTTCGCCGGCGTGACGAAGGCGCCGGTCGTGCTGATCTGCCAGAACAACCAGTGGGCGATCTCGACGCCGGGCACGATCCAGACCGCGTCGGAGACGATCGCGATCAAGGGCCTCGGCTACGGCGTCGAGGCGCTGCGCGCCGACGGCAACGACGTGTTCGCGGTCCACGAGGTCGTCAGCTACGCCGCCGAGAAGGCGCGCCGCGGCGACGGCCCGACGTTCATCGAGCTGTTGACCTATCGCGTGAGCGCGCACTCGACCTCCGATGATCCCTCGCGCTACCGCGACGAGAGCGTGACCGAGGTCTGGCGCAGCCAGAAGGATCCGCTGCGCCGCATGGAGCTGTTCCTGAACAAGCGCGGCTGGCTCGCGGCCGGCGAGCGCGAGGCGCTGGCGTCGGAGATCGAGCATCAGGTCCGCGACTGCATCGCGCGCCAGGAAGCGACGCCGCTACCGCCGCGCGAGTCGCTGATCGAGGACGTCTACGAGACGCCTCCATGGCACCTCCGCGAGCAGCTGGCGCAGACGCCGCCTGCACCGCCGCCCGGTCATGCGAAGTAGCGCGCTCGTCGTCGCGCTCGCGGCCTGCTCGACGAGGCACGAGCCGGCGCCGGCCGCAGGATCCGGCAGCGGCCATGGCGGTGGCAGCGCGTCCGCGCCCGTCGCGACGAAGGCACCGGAGCCGGCGCGGATCGCACCGCTCGAGCTGCCCGCGGCCGGCGTCGCGAAGCTCGTCGTGCATCCCGCGGTCGATCCGGCGAGCCACATCATTGCCGAGTGGAACGCGAAGGATCGCAGCGCGACGATCGTGTGCCGCGTCGAGGCGTACAACCTGGTCGCGTTCGACCCGCACGATCCCGACGGCCTCGCGCCGGGCGCACATCAGCTCGAGTGGCGTCCCGACCCGTTCGTGTCGGCGCCGAAGGCGTGCGAGATCCGGTTCGTCGATCACGGCAAGCTGCTCGCGGCGGCGTGCTGGCATCCCGGCCGTCTCGATCCGACCGAGTGTGTCGGCGGCGATCTTCCGCCGTCGAAGCGCCCCGAGCACGTCAACGCGTACAACATCGAGGGCTCGACGTTGAAGCTCTCGGGCACCGGGCTGCGCATCGACGCGCTCGTCACGCGCGAGGCCGAGATGTCGGCGCACGAGACGCACTTCGCGCTGCGCTGCGACGGCATGACGGCGAAGACGACCGACGAGGACACCGATCGCGTCGCGAGTGCCGGCGCGTACGAGACCGTGTTCGCGACGCTGTTGTTCACGCTGCCCAAGCCGATCACGGCACCGCCGAAGGCGTGTGAGCTGCGCGTGCTGATCACCGACGCTGCGCACAAGCAGCCCGTCGAGGACGGCGTGTTCTGCATCCACGAAGGCTCGACCGAGCCCGGTCCCTGCTCCTAGGGTGCGACAGCGAACGCGACCTGCGACACCTCGGCGCGACCGCAGGCGTCAGCAGCGCGGCATGGATCGGTCAGCGGGCGCGCGCGTAGATGAAAGGCATGCGTCGCCTTTCATTGCTGGTCGCGTTGCTGTCGGGTTGTCTACACCATCACACCCACGTCGCCGTCGACGGAGCCGTGCTCGGCCGCGTCGTCGTCTATCGCAACGGCGTGGCGTTCTACGAGCGCCGCGCGCGCATCGAGGACGGCAAGCTCGAGGTCCACGTGCCGCGCGATCGCGTCGACGACTTCCTCAAGTCGCTGACCGTGGTCGATCCCGCGACGCGCCAGCCGCTCTCGGTCGCGATCCCTCGAAAGGAAGCGGACGACGGCAGCTACCTGACGATGCAGCTCGAGACTCCGGACCGCAAGCAGGCCGACGTGCTGCTGACGTACGTGACCGAGGCGCCGGCGTGGAAGCCGAGCTATCGCGTAGTCGTCGGCGACAAGGGCAAGGTGATGCTCGAGGGCTGGGCGATCGTCGACAACGTCTCCGGCGAGGACTGGAAGGGTGTGCTGGTCGGCGTCGGCGCGAGCTCGGCCCTGTCATTCCGCTACGACCTGTGGAGCGTGCGCCGCATCGATCGCGATCTGCTCGCCGGCGAGGAGAAGTTCGCGGTCGCGCCACCGACCGGCGTGTCGCCGTATGCCGAGGCGGGCCCGTCGGAAGAGCTGGTCTCGCTCGACGCCAGCGAGCTGCGCAACGACATCGAGGTCAACAAGAACGTCCCCGCTGCGGCGGCGGCGCCCGCGCAGACGGCGCAGGTGGCGCAGGTCGACGGCGCCGGGATCATCGGCCGCGTCACCGACTCGAAATCGGGACAGCCGCTGCCCGGCGTGACCGTGATCGCGACGAGCCCGTCTCTGAAGCAGACGCAGACCGCGATCACCGACGACGCCGGCGATTACCGGATCGGCGGCCTGTCGCCCGGCAACTACCTCGTGACGTTCTATTACGCGGACGTCACGCTCGAGCGCAGCGGCATCAAGCTCGAGAACGGCCGCGTCGCGAACGTGACGCAGAAGCTCGATCAGTCGAAGGCGGGCGGCGAGGTAATTCATGTCGCGGCGCGCGCGCCGACGATCGATACCGCGAGCACGACCGCAGGCGTGACGATCACGAAGGACTACATGAACAACGTGCCGGTGCCCGGGCGCACGTTCTCGTCGAGCGTTGGCGCGGCGGCCGGCTCGAAGAGTGACGGCGTCGGCACCTCGTTCTCGGGCAGCAGCTCGCTCGAGAACGAGTACTACGTCAACGGGATCAACACGACCGGCACCAGCAACGGCGCGTCGCCGCCGCCCCCGCCTCCGCCGATCCGGCAAGGCGACGAGAAGCTCAAGACGATCGCGGCGAAGGTCCTGAAGAGCAAGAAGGACGTCGTCGTCGAGACGCATGGCGCGAGCGCGGTCGATGTCGCGAAGCGCGCCGAGGCCGTGCGCAACAAGCTCGTCGACGACGGCGTGCCCGCCGCGAAGATCCACCTCGTGCCGCGCGTCGGCCCGACCGAGAGCAACGAGGTCCGCCTGCTGTCGGTCGCGCCCGGCGCCGGCACCGAGCCGACCGCGCCGCCGCGCGCGCACACCCAGATGCCGGATACGCCGGTCGGCGAGAGCCACTTCATGGCCGAGCATCCGATGAACGTGCGCGCCGGCTCGAGTGCGATGGTCGCGATGGTGCACGGCGAGACGACGGGCGGCGTCGTATATCTGTACGACCCGATCTCCGAGCGCGGCGACGCGCGCTACGCGTTCAAGGCCGTGCGGCTCGACAATCCGACGAAGGACACGCTCGAGCCGGGCCCGGTCACCGTCTACGGCGACGGCCGCTTCATCGGCGAAGGCATCACCGAGCCGGTGCCGCCGAGCGCGTCGGTCGTCGTGCCGTTCGCGCTCGATCGCCAGGTGATCGTCGAGCACATGGACAACCAGAGCGACCGCATCGCGAAGCTCGTCACCGTGCAGCGCGGCGTTGTCACGGCCGAGGTCCAGCACCGGCGCTCGACGCGCTTCACGATCACGAGCCGCCTCCACGAGCCAACGAAGGTCTACCTGCGCCACCGCCTGGAAAGCGGCTGGGCGCTCGTCGAGGCGCCGTCGCACTTCACGAAGGTCGGCGACTCGCAGCTGTTCGAGGTCGACCTCAACGCCGGCGAGACGAAGTACGTCACGATCGCGGAGTCGACCCCGATCGAGCGCACTCTCGACCTCGGTGCGCCCGACGCGATCGGCATGATGAAGGTCTACGTCGATGATCCGGAGGCGTCGCCGGTGCTGCAGGGCCAGCTCAAGGCGCTGCTCGCGACGCACCAGACCGGCGCCGACCTCGAGGATCGCATCGGCATGCTGCGCGACCAGCTCGCCGAGTACAAGGCGCGCGAGGGCGAGCTACATGGCCAGCTCGTCACGCTGAAGCTGGTGAAGACCGGCGGCGACCTGATGGAGGCGCTGCGCAAGAAGCTGAACGAGATCTCCGGCCGCGTGCAGAAGACGACGATCGAGATCGTCGAGGCGCAGGAGCAGGTCATGCTGACCCGCGTGAAGTTCGAGAACCAGCTCGCCGAGCTGCATATGTGAGGCGACACCTCGTCGCCCGCGGGTGACACCGGGCCGGCGCGCCGCTCGCGATCGCGCAGACTTGCGCTGGCACCGCGCTCGCAGTGCTGGCCGTCGATGAAGACCCTCAACGACCAGGACCTCGCGACGATCTCCGGCGGCATGCGACTCGACGACCTGCCGGAGTCGCAGAACATCGAAGATCGCCGCGGCATGACGCCGTACCAGAGCATGCACGTCAAGTCGCCGCCGGCCGCGCCGCTACCGCCGCTGCAGCGCACGCCGAACGACCTGTCGCATCAGGCCGGGCTCGACGACATCAAGATCCCGCGCCGGCGCTAGAAGGCGAGCTGCGCGCGCCCGACGATCGACGTCTCGGCCGCCCGGTCGCCCGTCGCGAGGCCGCGCGTGTACCACGTGTGATCGACGTCGAGCACGAAGCGCACGAGCTTGTTCGGAAACCAGTCGACACCCGCGCCGGCCGACCAGGCGCGCCGCGCCGACTTCGCCGGATCCGCAAAGCCGTTGTTCAGCGTGCCCGCATCGACGACCCGCAGCTCGCCAACGCGCGCCGCGACATCGAACGCGCCCCACTGGCCCTTCGCCGGATCGAACGGATGGCGAGGCGACACGCTCTTGTACGTGGCCTTGTCGCCGGTGATCACCCACTGTCCGAGCACCTGCCACGCCTCGAAGTCCGCGAGGTCGTGAGCCGTGCCGAGCACGACGTGCTGGCGCGACCGCACGTACTCGCCGAGCACGC
>JAFAOG010000603.1 GCA_019237945.1 Deltaproteobacteria bacterium
CGCGCGCTGGGCCTCGCCGCACCTGATCGGGCTCGACTTCGACATCGAAGCCGGCCAGTCCCCCGACGTGATCAACGCGCTCGTCGCGCGCATCGCAGCCGCGCACGCCGCGTACCCGGGGCTTCGCTTCTCGCTCACGCTCGCGACGCTCGCGAACAACAACGGAGCATCGACCGCGCAGTCGCTCGGCGCGACCGCGCCCGACAGCTTCAACACCTACGGCGACACCGCGATGGCCGCGATGCACCAGGCGTTCGGCGCGACGTGGCCGAGCTACGTCACGGTCGCGCTGATGACGATGGACTACGGCTCGCCGAGCGCGGGCGTGTGCGTCGTCGCGAACGGCGCGTGCGACATGGGCCAGTCCGCGCTCCAGGCCGCGTACAACCTGCACGACCACTGGAACATCCCGTGGGCGAACATCGAGCTGACGCCGATGATCGGCGGCAACGACGTCTCCGGAGAGCAGTTCACGTTGCAGGACGCCGACGAGGTCGCGATGTTCGCGATCGCCAAGGGCCTCGCGGGCGTCCACTATTGGTCGTACGACCGCGACGTCGACTGTCCCGCTGGAGCCGCCTCACCAACCTGCAACTCGCTCGGCACCGCGGGCACGCGCGGCTTCCTCGCCCGCTTCATCGCCGACGGGATGAACTGATACGCTCGTGCCGGCGTGCTCGCCAAGGCGGTCTGGCTGATGCTGCTGCTGCTACCGGTGGTAGCGCGGGCCGATCGGCTCGGCGTCGCGGTGCGCCAGGGCCCGCACGACGCGGTGATCGTCGAGCGCCTGCGCGGCCAGCTCGCCGACCTCGACACGATCGCGCTCTCCATTGACGACTCCGCCCCCGAGCCGACGCTCGACGCGCAGCTCGCATCCGCCGAGCGCATCGCGAGCGAGCGCAACGCCCGCGTCGTCGTGTGGTTCGTGCCGCGCGGCCGCGCACTCGAGGTCGCGATCGCGACGCCCGCCGAGCGCCGCCTGTTCATCCGCGAAATCCCACCGGCGACCGACTCGACGATGGCGGAGGCCGCCGCGATCGCGGTCCGTGGCGCGCTCCGCGCGATCGCCGCCGGCGGAACGATCGGCGTCGAGCTGCCGCCCGGCTCGGCGCACACATCGGAGCCACCGCCGAACACGCCTCCGCCTCCGCCCGCACCGACACCCGCGCCGCTCGCCTCCGAAGGCACCCCCGGATTCGCACTCGAGGCATCGCTCGGCTGGCAAGCCGCTCTCGACGGCGGTGCCTCACCGGCCGCGCAGGCGATCGTGCAGCGCACGTCGCTCGCGCACGGCGAGTGGGCGGGCTCGCTCGCGCTCGCGCTCGGTGTCCCGGGAACCTGGCGGCCGGCACCCGACACCGCGCTCGACATCTCGCGCAGCGGCGCGCTCGCGCTCGTCGAGCGACGGCTCGGCGGCGGCGTCGCGGCGGGCCTCGGTGCGGGCGCGTTGATCTATCACCGCTCGACGACGACCGCACCCGCCGGCCTCACGCCAACGCCGAGCGCGTCGACGTTTGCATTCGCGGCGACCGGCGAGCTGTCGTGGCACGTGCACCTCGCACATCGCATCGGGCTCGTCGTCGCGATCGGCGTCGATGTCGTCGCGCACGCGCCGGCGGCGTCGCTGGCACGCAACGGCATGGTCGAGGTCGCGGGGACGATCCGGGCCGCGCAGCCGCGCGCGTCGCTCGCCGTCGAGGTGGGCGCATGGTGACCGCGGCCGTGCCGATCGATCCGCGGATCGCCGCCGCGGCTGCGGGCGACCGCGCCGCCGCCCAGGCGCTATGCCGCGAGCTGCTGCCGCGCGTCCGCAACCTCGTGCGCTACCTCGTCCGCGGCGATGCCCGCGTCGACGACATCGCGCAGGAAGCCCTGATCGCCGTGCTTCGCGGCCTCGCGAGCTTTCGCGGCGACGGCAAGTTCGAGTCGTGGGTCGCTCGCGTCGTTGCGCGCAGCACGTTCGCGACGCTCCGCCGCCTGCGCGCCGAGACCCAGCCCGGTGCCGAGGACGTGGCGTCCCGCGAGCGCGACACGACCGAGCGCTCGCCGTACGAAGACCGCCGCGAGCTCGCGGCCGCGCTCGATCGCCTCCCGCGCGATCAACGCGAGGCGCTGATCCTCCACATCTCGGTCGGCCTCACCGTCCCCGAGATCGCGGAAGCCGTCGCCGCGCCGTTCGAGACCGTGCGCAGCCGGCTTCGCCTCGCCAAGGCGACGCTGCGCGAGACGCTGAAAGGAGCGGCGTGATGACGTTAACCGACGACCAGATCGATCAGCTCTTCGTCCTCGACGCGCAGCCGGGGCCCGCCCTGCCGATCGCGGATGCCGACGCCGACGCGCTGATCGACGCCGCGCTCGCCGGCGCCGGCTTCGGCCCCACCGGCGGCCCCGGCTCGGGTGGCGGCGCGAGCTCGACCGGCGGGCTCGGCCGCATCGGCGTCACGAAGCTCGTCACCGGCCTGCTCGCGATGACCGTCGTCGCGTTCGTCATCGCGTTCCTGATCGGCCGGCATCGCGCGCACGAGGTCGCCGCGGCCCCACCCGACGCGCCGCCGGATGCCGCGCAGCTCGCGGCCGTCGGTTCGGGAACGCCCGAGCCCGCGCCCACGCCCGCGGCGACGATCGAACCCGGCGAGACGATGCCAACCCCGCGCGCGCCCGCCCCGACGCTGCCCGCGCCGGAGCCCGCGCCGCCCGCGCCGCATCCGGCCACCGAGCATCCCGTCGACCATTCGGCCGGCGAGCACGCCGTCAACGACCTGCTCGGCGAGGCGAACGCGAAGCGCGCCGCGCATCAGTGGCGCGAGTCCGATGCGCTGTACGCGCGCGTCGTCAAGCGCGTGCCGAAGTCGGCGGCCGCGCAGACCGCGCTCGTCGCGTCGGGCTCGCTTCACCTCGAGCACTTCGGCGATCCGCGCGGCGCGGCGGAGCGTTTTCGACGCGCGCTCGCGATCGCGCCGAGTGGCCCGGTCGCCGAGGATGCGCGCTGGGGTCTCGCAGAAGCGGCTCGCGCGCTCGGCGACAACGCCGCCGAGGCGAAGGCCCTCGACGACTTCCTCGAGCACTTCCCCGAGTCGCCGCTCGCCTCGCGAGCCCGCGCACGCCGGCAGGAGCTGAAGTGATCCGAGCCCCGCGCGCCGCGTTCGTGGTCGGCGCGATCAGCGCGGTCGGCGCGCTGGCCGCGGGCTGCGCCGCGCGCGACGTCGTCGCATCGTCGAGCGCGAGCAGCTCGCCGTACTGCAGCGGCACCGGGCCGCCCGTGCTCGTCGGCGATGGCATCACGGTCGGCGACGGCGACGGCACGCCCGACGACGTGTGCACCGGCACGGTCGCCGTGCTGACGTTCAAGCGCGCGCTGTGCACGTGCGCGGGGTACGCGACCTCGACGCCGGTGACGACCGACTCGTTCGACAGCACCGCCGGGCCGTATGCCGCGGGGGCCGCGGGAACGGTCGGCGGCGTCGGGATCGACGGTGCGCTCTCGGCGTCCGCGCAGCTCGCGATCGGCGGATCGCTCGTCGTCGCCGGTGGCAGCGCGATGCTGATGCAGGATGCGCACGTCGCGCGCGATCTGGACATCGCGGGCCCGCTCGGGACGAACATCAACGTGACCGCCGGCGGCGACGCGAAGATCGGTGGCGACATCTCGCTCGCGTCCCTGATGGTCACCGGCACGCTGACCGTCCCCGCCGGCGCCAATCTCGGCGGCACCGTGACGGCCGGCGCGACCGTGCGCGCTCCGGTCGCGATCACGCCACCGTGTGCGTGCGCGGCGAGCGAGCTCGTCGACATCGCCGCGTTTGTCGCGAGCTACCGCACGACGAACGACGACGCCGCGATCGGCCTCGCACCCGCGCGCCTCACCGGCTACAGCGGCGACACGGCGATCGACCTGCCGTGCGGCATCTACTACCTCGGCGCGATTCACGGGACGGGGATGGTCACGCTGCGGGTCACCGGGCGCGTCGCGATCCTCGTCGACGGCGACGTGACGATGACCTCGCCACTCGACGTCGAGCTCGCGACCAGCGATGCCGAGCTCGACCTGATGATCGGCGGCACGCTGACGAGCAACGCGCGGATCACGATCGGTGACCCGGCGCATCCGTCGCGCACGCGCGTGTATGTCGGTGGCAACGGCACGATCAACCTCTCGGGCGACTCGCAGATCGCAGCGAACGTGTACGCGCCCACGTCGGCGATCGCGATGTCGGCACCAGCGACCGTGTTCGGCAGCCTGTTCGTGCGGACGCTGCAGCAGGCGGCGCCGCTCGTGATCCACTACGACGAGGACGTGCAGCGGTCGGATGTCGGCTGCTTTCAGTGACCGACGACCGTGAACGAGATCTTGTAATAGGCGTCGCGCTCCTTGACCGCCGGCAGGGCGAGCTTCTCGGCGAGCGGCTGGATGCACTCGACCGCCTTGAGAAGCGGCGCTTGCTCCGCCTCCGCGACGTTGAGCGAGTTCTCGACGGAGACACCCGCCGGCGGCAGCCGATAGATCGGGCGATCGCGGACGGTCTCGGGCGTGCGCGGCCCCGTCTTCGTGATCGCGACGGTGTACGCGCTCGTCGGCAGCTTCGCGAGGCACGCGCGCATCGCCGGCATCTGCTTCCGCACGATCGCGGTCGCCGCGTCGAGGTCGAGCGTGGCGCTGCCGCCGTCGCGACGGATCACCTGTGGCAGCGCGAGCGCCGATAGCTCCCGCACGTGATCCTCGGCGCGGCGGTGCCACGGGCTCTTCGGCGCGAGCTGCAGGAAGCGGCGGAAGTAGAGCAGCGCGTACTCGGGCCGCGCGACGTTCGCGTAGTCGGGCGGCGGCAGCGCGTACGCGACGCCGTAGAGGTACTCCCGCTCGCCCGTGCCGAGCCACGGGTACGGTGGCGCCTCGATGTACGTCAGGTTGCGATCGAAGCGCAGCGCGGCCTCGACCTGCGCCTGGGCCTCGCCGGGGCGGCGCGCGCGGTCGTACGCCTCGGCGAGCAGCCAGTGGAGCATCGCGCCGGAGCTGCCGACCGTCGTGTCGGAGGCGGCGGCGAGCGAGTCGATCGCCTCGTCGAGCTTGCCGAGCGCGATCCGGACCTCGCCGAGCCGCAGCGCGACCTCGCCGGTGAGGTGCTGCGTCGACTGCGCGCGGAGCAGCGTCGCTTCGGCCTCGCCGTAGCGGCCGGCGTGGGCCTGGCACATCGCGAGATCGAGGCGCAGGCGCGCGCGGGTGTCGAGTCCTTGCACGGTGTCGTCGACGGGCGTGTGCTCGTCGGCGGCGGCGAGGTCATCGGCACACGGCGCCCACGTCTTGTGCGCGAGGTAGCTGCGCCCGCGAAGCAAGTACGCATCGGGCTCGGTCGGCACGCGATGGATCGCATCGGTCAGCTTCTCGACGGCTAGCTTCGCGGAGTCCTCGGTGCCGTCGTCGAGCAGGTGCTTCGCATCGCGGACGAGGTCGTTGTACGGCCCGACGTCGGGATGCAGCGCCGACTCCCACACGTGCGAGTGCTGATCGTCGTCGTCGGGATCGGCGTCGGGTGGATAGCGCTTGCTCTGTGCGAACGCAGGCGCGGCCGCCGCGAGCACGAGCAGGGCGACTACTGGCCGAGCAGCTCGTCCCATGGGGCTTTGGGCAGGGTGCGGTGCTTGCCCTTCGCGGCGAGCGCCGCGATGTGGGCCTTCGCGCGCGGCTGGAACTCGGGGTGCGCGCCCGACTGGATGTACTTCTGCCAGTATTCGATCGCTTCCTCGTCGTGGTCGAACGCCTCGGCGGCGAGGCCGAAGTAGTAGTACTGCTCGCCCTCGGGAACGAAGAACGTGTGGCCCTGGATCACGCTCGCGTGGAACATCTGCAGCGAGCCCTCGCCCTGCGAGACGATCACGTCCTTCGCGGCGGCGGTGTGCTCGTCGCGATCGAGCGCGACCGCGAGGCCGTAGATCGTCGACGCGGAGCCGCCGCGCCGGATCGCCTCGTGATAGGTGTCGATCGCGTCCTCGAGCCGGCCGAGCATCATGTACGTCTCGGCGAGGTTGCTCCACACGGTCTCGTCGGACGAGTCGTTGCCGGTATCCGAGCGCGACAGCACCTTCTCGTAGTCGTGCGCCGCCGCCTCGAGGTTCTGCTTGTCGACGAGCTTCGTCTCGAGGATCGCGCGCTTGAACAGGATGTCGGTCTCGCCGAGGTGCACCGACAGCCGCGGATCGAGCGGCGCGCGCGCCTCGAACTTGTCCCACGCGTCGACGACCTCGAGCGCGTGCTTGCGATCGAACAGCCGCACGTCGTGCGGGAAACACACCGGCGACTGGTTCGCCATCGACACGATGCCGTCCTCGCACTCGAAGTAGAACGAGTACAGCGTGCGCCCGATGCGATACCAGGGCTCGGCCTCCTTGGGCTTCGCGGTCGCCGCGTTGCGATACGACGTGACGGCGAGATCGACGAGATGGCGCACGTTCTTCGGCGATGCGCCCTTGGCGTTCGCCTGCATCGCGAGCTCGTCGCCGCTCTTCATCTCGCTGTCGTAGATGTCCTGCGCCGGGTCGGGCGAGCCCTTGTCGATCGCGTGCTGCCACACGTTCGCGTGCGCGGAGCCGGCGACGAGCAACACGAGGAGCGCGCGCTTCACGGCACCGCTCCGCGATAGCGACGTGGGATCGGTGCGACCGCCGGCGGCGCCGCGGCCGGCGACCTGCGCAGCGCATCGATCGCGGTGATGTGATCGAGCGCGCGCCCGCGATACGGCAGATCGCCGCTCGCCGCGTAGAGTGCCCACTCCGCGCGTGCTTCGGTGTAGCTGCCGACGGCCTCGTACAAGAGGCCTAGATAGTAGTGCTGATCCTCCGCCGGGGCGAACCGCATCTGCGCGAGCGACGTCTGGACGAGCGCCGCCATCTGCCCCTGCAGCACGCTCTGCATGCGGTCGAGCACCTCGAACGCCGCGCCGTGCTCCTCGTCGCGGTCGTACTGCACGGCGAGCGAGAACGCGACGAGCGCGGCCTCCGTCGAGTAGTACGGCGCGTTGAGCGGCACCGCGTTCGCGAGCAGATCGATCGCCTCGCCGGTCTGGCCACGCGCCGCGAGCGCGTTCGACAGATGCACGAGCACGTGGGCGCTCATCGGCAGCTGTGGCGTCAGCGGCGCCTGCGCCATGCGCAGATAGCGGATCGCGTCGTCGATCTTGCCGAGGCGCAGGTAGATGATGCCGAGCCGGCCCGCGATGTCGGCGGGGATCCTGGTCGGACCGGTGACGTCGATCGCCGCCTGCAGCGCCTCGATCGCCTCGCGCGTCTTGCCGAGCTCGTCGCAGACCTGCGCGTAGAGCCGCAGCACGTCGACGTTGTCGGGCTGCAGCCGCCGCGCGTACTTCAGCGGGCCGAGCACCTCGCGATAGAACCGCAGATGCTCCTGCGCCGCCGGGTCGTAGTCGCTCGCGAGCGCGTTGTCGGCCTGGTTGAGCGCGTTGCGAACCTTCGCGAGGATCGCGTTGACCTCGGCCTGGTGCGGCGCCACGACATCGCGCCAGAAGTTGCCGCGCTCGGGATCGGCGGGCGCCGCGGGCACCGCGATCACGTCTGCCAGGACGGGCCGCGCTGCCGCGAGGACTGCCACGAGGACGACCCGGCGCACTCGTCGAGTATGCCCAGCGAACGCGGCGCCTGCCATCGGCGCTTGCCCGGTGTCCCCTCCCGCCGTGCGGGGGCCCGGGGCCCCGCAAAAGGGACCTGCGGCCCCGCCGGGATCGCGCAGAAGCCGACGCATTCCGAGCGCTTACCGCGTGTCTCCGCTGGCCTGGCCCTTGCTCGATAGCCCGTCGTGGACCGAGGAGTCATCGCAACAGCAACCGAGCTGTTCGAGGCTCGTCATTTTCCCGGCGTCATCGCGCTGATCTCCGACGCACTCGACGCAGAACCCGACCACGTCCCCCTGCTCGTCCTGCGCGCCCGCGCCAGCATCGCGCTGCGCCGCGATCTCGACGCGCAGGCCGACCTCCGCGACATCATTCGTCTCGACCCACAGTGCGGCATCGCCTATCGCCTGCTCGGCCAGCTCGCCGCGCGACGCGACGAGAACGAGTCCGCTGCGATCTTCTTCCGCGAGGCCCTACGCCTCGATCCCGGCGACCGCGAAGCCTCCGAGTGGCTTCAGATCGTCGGCCATTCGTCTCGACCAGCCGCGGTAGCACAAAAACTCCCGGCACCCGCTACCGCGGCTGGTCGTTTCTCTCGCGCCGAAAGTCAGCCGCGCTTCGCGAAGGGCACGCGCTCTCCCGACGACGAGGCACCGACCGCGCGCGACACGCGCAACGGCAACGAAGGCACGACGCACCGCCTCGGCAGCAACGACGGCCTGCGCCCCAAGCGCGCGGAGTCCGTGCCGTCGATCCCGGTGCCCGGCAGCCCCGCACACTACGCGCCGGCTCGCTTCGACTCGCGCGCCCGCGAGCTCCCTCTCCCCCCGAGCGCCGAAACGCCGGTCCCGGCGCTCGCACGCGGCTCCGCTCGCGCGCCGACGAACGAGCCCGTTCGCACGCTGACCGGCCGCCCGCCGTCACGCGCGATGACGCGCAGCTCGGTCCCCGAGCTCCCCGGCTTCGGTGATTACCTCGTCGAGACCGGCATCCTCACGCGCGAGCGGCTCCGCGCCGCCCAGGCGTACCAGCGCTCGATGAAGGTGCAGCTGTCGACCGCGATCGTGACGCTCGGCCTCGCGACACCGCAGCGGATCGAGTGGGCCGCCGTCGCCCACCAGTCGCAGCTCGGCTCGCAGCGCTGACGCGCACCGCAGCGCTCGCGCGTGCGCTCGCCAGGGCGTGTGCTCCCAGAATTACCGCCAAGGGTTCATACGGGTGCTCGAGAAAGGGGGCGCCAAGAACGCCAAGCCCAGAGCAGAGGAGCCGCAGAGCCCATCCTCCGCCTCGGTCCGCTGGCGAAGCGCCACCGGACCTCGGCCCCTGGCTCGAGAGAGCGAAGACACTTGGATCCCTCGAAGGCCAGTGGCCGAGGACAGGTTGCGAAGCAAGCTGTCCGAGGCGCGTGCAGGGGCCGCGCACGAACCTCTTCTTCTGCCCTTGGCGTTCTTCGTGCCCTTTCTCGAGCACCCGTCCAAACCCTTGGCGGTAATTCTGGGTCTGGGTCTTCTTTTTCGGAGCCGCTACTTCAGGAACGCGACGGTGATGCCGTCGCCGCCTTCGTTCGGCTCGCCCGCGCGAAACGTCTGGATGCCCTTGTGCGCCTGCAGGTGCGTGCGGATCGCGGTGCGCAGCGCGCCGGTGCCGTGGCCGTGCACGATGAACGCGACGTCGCGCGACGCCATCAGGCTCTCGTCGAGGAACCGGTCGACGTTCGCGACCGCCTCGTCCGCGCGCTGACCGCGCACGTCGATCGTCGAGTCGATCGTGCGCGCGGTCGCACGGCCGCCGGCGGGCACGCCGTCGACCATGACGAGGCTCGGGCCCTGCGGCTTCTCGTCGGCCTCGGGCGGGCGCTCGCGGTCCTCGCGCTGCCGGCGGGCGTTGCGGTGCGAGTCGAGCAGGACGTCGGCGACCGACACGAGCGCGCGCATCGCGCCGAGGCGCACCTCGACCTTGCCGTCGTGCGGCGGCGTGACGACCTCGCAGCGGCCGAGCTTGGGCACGATCACCGGCGTGCCGGCGACGAGCTGCTCGGGGCTCGCCGGCGTGCCCGGCGGCAGCTTGCGGCGCGGCTCGTGCTGCGCGACCGCGGCGCCCGGCGTGACCAGCGCGCGCGTCGCCTCGCGCACCGTCTCGGGCGTTGCCTCGGCGGCCTTGGCGCGGACCTGCTTGCGGACCTCGTCGATCTCGCGGCGGGCCGCGCGCAGCGCGCTGAGGGCCTCGCCGTGCGCGACGCGCGTCTGCTTCTCGAAGCGAGCCTGCGTGCGATCGCGGTGGATGCGCATCGCGGCGCGCTCCGACTCGACCGCCTCGAGCTCGGCGAGCAGCGCAGCGCGCTCCTCCTCGATTCGCCGCCGCTGATCCGCGACGTTCGCGAGCAGCTCCTCGACACGCACGCCCTCGGCGCCGAGCAGCACGCGCGCGCGCTCGACGACGTCGGCCGCGATGCCCATGCGCCGCGCGACCTGCAACGCGCCCGAGCTGCCCGGCGCACCGAGGTGCAGCTTGAACGTCGGCTCGAGCCGCTCGAGGTCGAAGCCCACGCTCGCGTTCGCGAACCGCGCATCGCGGGCGCCGAGCGCCTTGAGTCGCTCGTAGTGCGTCGTCACGATGCCGGTGGCCCCGCGCGCCGCGAGCGCCTCGAGCACCGACTGCGCGAGCGCGGCGCCCTGATCGGGATCCGTGCCGACCGCGATCTCGTCGATCAGCACGAGCATGCCGGGGCCCGCGGTCGCGAGCAGCTCGCGCAGGTTGACCATGTGGCCGGAGAACGTCGACAGGTCCTGCTCGAGGTTCTGCGCGTCGCCGATGTCGGTCACCACCGACGAGAACCACCCGATCGCGGTGCCGCTCTCCGCCGGCAGGTGCAGGCCAGCGCGCGCCATCAGCGCCGCGAGCCCGACCGTCTTGAGCGCGACGGTCTTGCCGCCCGCGTTCGGCCCCGAGACGAGCAGCGTCTGCCCGGCCGCGACCGTGACGTCGTTCGCGACGACGCGCTTGTCGGCGAGCAGCATCAGCGGATGCCGCGCATGCAGCAGCGCGATCCGCGGCGCCTCGTCGAGGATCGGCTCGGCGCTGACCGTGTCCTCGGCGAGCAGCGCGGATGCCGCGATGATGTCGAGCGTCTCGGCGGCCGCGAGCGACTGCGCGAAGCCCTCGGCCTCCTCGGCGACCCAGCCGGAGAACTTGATCAGGATCCGGCGCTCCTCGTCGGCGACCTCGGCCTCGGCGAGCTTGCGCCGGTTGTTGAGGTCGACGATCTCCTCGGGCTCGATGAACAGCGTCTGCCCGCTCTGCGACGTGCCGTGCACGATGCCGCGCACGAAGCCCTTGCCGTCGGTGCGGATCGGCAGCACGTAGCGGTCCTCGCGCTGCGTGTAGTAGGCGTCCTGCAAGTACGGCGCGAACCGCTCGTCGGTGAGCATCTCGTTCGCGCGCTTCTCGAGCGTCGTCTTGATCGAGGCGAGCGCCTTGCGCAGCGGCCCGAGCGCGTCGCTCGCGTGATCGACGAGCCGCCCGTCGGCATCGAACGCCTCGAGGATCGGATGGAACACGTGGCCGAGGTCGGCGAGCTGCTGCGAGCGCGCGACGAGCCTGGGCGCCGCCTCGCCATGCGACCGTAGATGCGTGCGCAGCCTCGCCATCGCGCGGCCAGTGCCCGCCACCGCGACGAGCTCCGCCGCCTCGAGCGCCGCCGCCTTGCGCACGCGCTCGATCGCGCCCGCGATGTCGAGGATCCCGCCGAGCGGCATCGGTTCGCCGCGCGCGATCAGCCCCCGCGCCTCCGTGACCTCCGCCAGCCGCTCGCGCGCCGCCGCGATCTCGTCGAACATCACGCCCGCGCGCACGGCCGCCTCGCCGCGCTTCGTCGCGCAGCGCTTCGCCCAGTGGTCGACGAGCGTCGGCCAGCCCAGGTCCACGAAGGTCTTCGGCGCGATCACGGCGCCGGATGTCTACTACGCGGGAATCAGGTCGGCCAGGCTCGGCACGACCCGATTGCGCCCACCGCGCTTCGCCGCGTAGAGATTCTCGTCGGCACGCTTGATCAGCGCCGCCGGATCGATGCCGGTCTCGCGGTGCAGCGTCGTGACGCCGAGGCTGATCGTGAACGGAATCACCTTGTCCTCGAACGGCGTCGGGCGCTCCTCGATCAGCGTGCGCAGGTGCTCGGCGAACACGATGCCGCCCGCGAGCGCCGTCGACGGCAGCACGCACGCGAACTCCTCACCGCCGTAGCGCGCGAACAGGTCCTCGCGCCGGATCCTCGGCCGGATCCGCTGCGACAGATCCTTGAGCACGGCATCGCCTGCGAGATGGCCGTAGCCGTCGTTGACCTTCTTGAAGTGATCGACGTCGAACATCACGAGCGTCAGCGGATGACCGTGGCGCGACGCGACGGCGATCTCGCGCTCGAGGAACTCCATGAAGAAGCGCTTGTTGTGGATCCCCGTCATGCCATCCTGGATGGCCATGTTGTGGATCGCCTCGTGATAGGCGCTCTCGATGTTGGAGCCGGCGAGGAACTTGTAGATCGCGTCGCCGAAGCGGACCTGATCGCTGTCGTTCAGCTGTTGCGCACGGATGCGCGCCTCGTTGACGAACGTGCCGTTCGTCGAGTTGAGATCTTCGACCCACCAGTTGCCGTCGTCATCGACG
The DNA here is from genome assembly GCA_019237945.1 of Deltaproteobacteria bacterium. Lineage (GTDB taxonomy): Bacteria > Myxococcota_A > Polyangia > Haliangiales > Haliangiaceae > JABFXX01. The sequence continues at coordinate 12,276 of JAFAOG010000603.1, forward strand.
AACAGCCGCGCGTGCGAGCGCGAGACGCTGCTGCGGCTGACGACGAGACCCGCATCGCTGTCACGCCCGACGATGTACTGGCTGTTGACGAGCGGAATGCGGCGCCCGATATCGGGACCGGGCGGGTGAAGGTTGACGAGACACGCATCTCCCGTCGGCCCCTTCTTCTCCGTCGGGGGACCGATGGGACGCGCCAAGATCAGCGTTCCGCCATCTCTGTAGTCGTCCGTCACCGCCAAGTACTTTATATCGCGGGATCCGAGACCGGTTCAAATGGTCCCGACGCTATCCGCCGCGACCGACCACGACCTCGAACGAGCGCCCGCCCGCCTTGATGATGGGGGCGATCGACCCGAGCAGGCCATGGTCCAGCGCGGCGCGCGCCAGATCACGCCGATCGTAAGGCAACAGATCGACGAGCTGGTCCACGGCGTGCCGGGCCTTCGTCGTCGCGATCGTCGTGAGGACGAGATGACCCGCATTGAGGCAATCGATCACCGCGTTGGCGCCGTCGGCGCTGGTCACGGCGCCGATGACGATCGCGTCGGCACCCTCGCGCATCGCGTAGGCGACGCCCTCGGCGAGGTTTGGCACGTGCTCCCGCAGCGCGCGCTGGCTGATCCACGGCGACGTGACGTGAATGATCTCGATCGGATCCTCGAGCGTGACGACGCGCTTGCCGGCCTCGCCGAGCTGCCTCACGAGCGCCGCCAGCGTCGTCGTCTTACCGATGCCGGTCGGACCGGCGACGAGGATCAGCCCGCGCTCCTCGAGCCACGCGCTGACCTCACGCCCGATGCCGATGCGGTCCATCGCCGGCGGCTCGCCGACGAGCATGCGCAGCGTCGCACCTGGACCGCGGTGGTCCCACGTCAGGGTCGCCCGCACGCGCCCGACGCCATCGCCATACGTGAAGATCGCCTGCCCGGTCTCGGTCCACTGCGCACGTACATCGGCCGGCGCGACGATGCCGACCTCACGCGAGATCGCCTCGGCGTCCATCGGCCGACCGTCGCCGATCGGCTGGATACCCGTCATCGTGCGCATCGCGGGCGGCGCCCCCGTCGCGATCAGCACGTCGGATGCCCGAGCCTGCCGCGCCGCCTGCGTCAGCTGATCGAACAGGAAGCTGCCGCTGGTCGAGCCTGCGTTGTCGGGAACCGCGTACTGGCCGCGCTCGATCGGCATCTCCTGCGGAGGCGCGCTGACCTCGGTGCCCGCCCGGGCCTGACGCGCCGGCGCGGCCGCTGGAGCGGGGACCGCCGCGGCGGCCGGAGTGGGCGCTGCCGCACTCGCCTTCGGCGCCTCGGCCGGCTCGATGATCACCTGCCACGAGCCGCGCTGCGGATTGACGGTCAGCGTGTAGCTCGTGTTGCCCGAGTCCATGTCGAAGCTCGACGACTGCCCGCGATCGATCATGTCGAGCGCCATCGGCGGCGCGATCTCGCGGACGAGCGCGACGAGCGCATCGTGGTGCGTCACCTGCGTCGCGTGGCGATCGCCGGTCGGAAACCGCAACGTCACCGCCTGCCCCGACGTGAGGATCGCGCCGGCGGCGCCGAACCGCTCGATCGACCTCAGGTAGACATCGATACGCGCCATCTACTCCTGCTCCGTCACGTGGAGAATATGTTCCTTGTTGATCAGGTAGTGCTCGTCGGACGTCCACAGCCGCACGAAGTTGCCGAGCCCGTTGAGATGGTCGATCACGCGCGGCCGATCGGACGGCGCCGAGTCGAACAGCATGCCCTCGAGCTTCGTGCCGGTCGTCAGCTCGACGAACACGTGGTGCTGGCGATCGTAGAGCGTCATCACCTCGGACGGCACGTCGTCGAACTCGTGATCCGCCGACAGCTCCTCGCGCTGCACGGCGAGCCACGCGATCGAGCGCTTCGCGAGCAGCCGCACCGCGCGCGGGCCCTTCACCGGCACGAACCGCGTCGGCTCGTCGAGTAGCTCCCCGAGCTTGTCGATCGTGTCGCTGCGGCCGTGCGTGTCCTCGGTGAGGAACAGCTCGACGCCGGTCGGCTCGTGACCGACGACCGCGAGCCGCACCGTGACCGTATAGGTCGGCAGGCGAAGCTCCGGCTTGCGATCCACGACCGCATGCTAGCCTGAATCCCGATGTCTCGCGTGACCTGGGCCCTCGCCGTGACGACGCTCGGCTTTGCCGCGTCGACCGCGTGGCTCTACACGCACCCGCGGGAGACGGTCACGACCGTCACCGAGCACGCGCCACCGGCCCCCACCGCCGCCGCCCACGCTCCGGATCCGTGGACCTCGGCGGCGCGCACGACCACGGCTCCCGCACGGTCGTCGTCGGGCTCGGCGCCCGCCCTGCCCGCGCCCGCGGAGGAGACCCGCCTCGAGCGCCGCCAGCGCCGCCAGCAGGAGATCGCGGCGCTGCTCGGCCGGAGCGAGGGCGAGACCGACGACGAGTACAAGGCGCGCATCGTCCCGCTGATCAAAGGTGGGCTCGCGATCCCGCGCTCGCGCGTCGAGGAGATGCGGCGCGAGGCAGAGGCGAAGGCGCACGTGACGCCCGAGCAGTCGCAGAAGCTCGACCGCACGTTCGACAAGATGTACGGCAGCGTCCTCGACTACACGAACAAGGCGATCGCCGACGGCCAGCTGTCACCGTACGAGACGAACGTCGCCGGCATGCTCGAGTACGCCGGCGGGCTGGGCGCGATGCTGCAGGATGCGCAGGGGCAGATCGGCCAGGTGCTGTCGGCCGATCAGATGCGCGCGATGACCGAGAGCGGCTTCCAATGGGGCGAGTACCTCGGCGTCGAGGCGCCCTGGGAGCAGCTGCAGCCGCCTCCGCCGCCGCCGAAGGCGCCCTAGGGACAGGGCAGCTGCACGCCGCGCACCGCGAGCCAGTCGGTCGTGCCGTCGGCGAGCTCGCCGTACTGATCGCCGCCCCAGCACATCTGGCCGCTCGCCGCGAGCACGCACGTCTGATCGCCGCCTGATGCGATGCTCGTCGCGCCCGAGATGCCGGCGACCGTCGACGGCGAGCCGTGATCGTTGAAGTGACCGTCGCCGATCTGGCCCTGATCGCCCTGCCCCCAGCACGAGACCTCGCCGGTCATCGTGATCGCGCAGATGAAGCCGAGGCCGCTGGTCAGGTGCGCGGCCTGGAGGTTCGGCACCTGCACGGGCACCTTCGAGTTGCTGGTGGTGCCGTTGCCGATCTCGCCGTTCGGACCGTAGCCCCAGCACCACACGGCGTGGTTGCCGTCGAGCGCGCAGTTGGTGCCGCCGTGTGCGCGCAGCTCGACGATGTTCGTCAGGTTCATCACGGGGCCCGGCATGCCGCGCGTCGTCGTCGTGCCGTCGCCGAGCTCGCCGGAGCCGTTGAAGCCCCAGCACGACACGGTGTGATCCATGAGAATCGCGCACGTGTGGCCGTAGCCTGCGGCGACCATCAGCGCGCTGACGCCGGGCACCGTGATCGGCTTGTGCTGCTCGTTCATGCTCGAGTCGCCGAGCTCGCCTTCGTAGTCGAAGCCCCAGCACTGCACTGCATGGCTCGCGAGCACGGCACACGTGTGCTGGCGGCCGCCCGACACCTGCACGGCCGGACCGGCGAGCCCGACCACCGGCACCGGCACGCTCGTGCGTGCGGTGGAGTTGTCGCCGAGCCGGCCGTAGTCGTTGATGCCCCAGCAATCGATCGATCCGTCGGCGTGCACCGCGCACGTGTGGTTGTAGCCGGCGTCGAGGTCGACGACGTTCGCCTCGCCGGGCACCTTCACGGGCGCGGGACGGTTGACGTTCGTGCCATCGCCGCACTCGCCGCCGATGTTCTGCCCCCAGCACTCGACGGTGCCGTCGTTCATGATCGCGCACGTGTGGCCGCCGCCCGCCGCCAGCTGCTTCGCGTCGCCGAGCATCACGGTCTCGGGTGCGGGCTGCGTCGTGCGCTTGCCATCGCCGAGCTGACCGCGGCCGTTGTAGCCCGCACATCGGATCTCGCCGGACTTGAGCAGCACGCACGCGTGGTCATCGCCGCCGCTGTAGCTGTCGACCGCGGCGACCGGCGTGCGCACCGGCGAGAACTGCTGCCCGCTGTAGCCGTCGAACAGCTCGCCCTTCTGGTCGTCACCCCAGCACCACAGCTGGTCGTGATCGTCCTTCGCGCACGAGAACAGCCGGCCCGCGTAGATCGCGACCGCCTTCGCACCGAGCGCGACGCGCACCGGCGTCAGCGAATCGTTGCCGGTGCCGTCGCCGAGCTGGCCGAACTGGTTATCGCCCCAGCAGTACGCCGCGCCGTCGCTCGTGATCGCGCAGACGTGGCGATCGCCGGCCGCGACGCCGACCGCGTTCGACAGACCGGAGACCGCGCCGGGTGTCGGGCGCGCGGTCGTGTTGCCGTCGCCGAGCTCGCCGTTGTCGTTGCCGCCCCAGCACTGCACGCTGCCGCTGGCGACCGCGCAGGTCGTATCGTCGTTCGCCGAGATCGCGGTGACGCCGGAGAGGCCCGTCACGGGCACGGGCGCGTTGTGCGCGGTCATCGAGCCGTCGCCGAGCTGGCCGCCGGCGTTCGCGCCCCAGCACGACACGGTGCCTCCCGACAGCGCGCACATGTGCACATCGCCGGCGGCGATCGCGGTGACGCCGCTGATGTTCTTGCCCTGCACCGGCGTGCGCGCATCGGTGTTCGTGCCGTCGCCGAGCTCGCCGTCCATGTTCTTGCCCCAGCACCACACCGCGCCGGCCGCGTCGAATGCGCACGAGTGAAAGTCGCCCGCCGCCACGCCCTTCGCATTCGCGAGGCCCATCGCCTGCACCGGCTCGAGCGCGTCGTCGGTCGATGCGTTGCCGAGCTGGCCGAAGTCGTTCTGGCCCCAGCACCACACGGTGCCGTCGGTGCGCAGCGCGCACGTGTGACCGACGCCCGCCGTGACGCCGGCGCCGCACGTCGTGCCGGGCATGTCCTGCTCGCACACGCCCGCGACGCACGCGTAGCCGCTCGGGCACGCTCCGTTCGCGCCGCACTGATACTGCGTGCCCTTGTAGTCGACGCTGAGCTGACAGCCCGCGACGAGCAGCGCGACGAGGAGCCACCTCACGGGCATTGCATCCTCACCGTCAGCGGCACGCGCGAGAACAGCTGGCCGTCGCCGAGCTGGCCGATGTTGTCCTGGCCCCAGCACGCGACCATGCCGCCGCTGACGAGCGCGCACGCGTGAGCACCGCCCGCCGCGACGTGCGTGGCGCTCGCGATGCCGGACACCTGCACCGGCGTCGCGCGCGAGCTGTACGTGCCGTCGCCGAGCATGCCCCAGCCGCCGTAGCCCCAGCACCACACCGTGCCGTCGGTCTTGCGCGCGCAGCTCGCGTCCCAGCCGACCGCAATCTCGGCGGCGCCGGTCAGCGCTTGCACGGGCGCGTTGCGATTGGTCTGCGTCCCATCGCCGAGCTGGTCGTTGCCGTTGGCGCCCCAGCACGACACCGTCGTGCCGGCGAGCGCGCACGAGTGATCGCCGCGCGACTGAAGCTGGCTGACGTTCGTCAGTCCCTGCACGGCGACCGGCATCAGGCTCGACATGTTCGCGCCGTTGCCGAGCTGACCCTGGTTTCCGTAGCCCCAGCACGCGACGGTCTTGTCGCCCTTGATCGCGCACGAGAAGTTCGCGCCCGTCGAGACGGCGACCGCGCCCGAGATCCCGATGACACTCGTCGGCGTCGAGACCGCGCGCTGCGTCGTGTTGTTGCCGAGCTCGCCGTCGTAGTCCATGCCCCAGCACTCGATCGCACCGCCCGCGACAACCGCACAGCTGTGCGCATCGCCGCTCGACACGTAGCTCGCTGCGCTCGACACTTTCGCCGGCGCCGGCGTGCCGCGCTCGTTGCCCGTGCCGTCGCCGAGCTGCCCGTACTGGTTCCACCCCCAGCACGACACCGTGCCGCCGGCGAGCGCGCACTGATGATCGCCGCCGCCCGCGATCTGCGTGACCCCGTCGAGACCGGGCAGCGCGCCGGCCGCCGAGCGATGCACGAACGTGCCGTCGCCGAGCTCGCCGTTGTCGTCCTCGCCCCAGCACACAGGTCCGCTCCCGCCGACCGCGCACGCCGTGCCGCCACCGGCGAACAGCGCCATCGCGCCCGAGACGTTCGGCACCGGCTGGGCCGTGCCTTCGGTCGTGCGGTGGCCGTCGCCGAGCTGACCGCGCGCGTTGTTGCCGATGCAGTGCAGCGCGCCGGACTTCGCGAGCGCGCACGTGTAGTCGCGGCCCGCCACGACCTGCGCGGTGTCGGTCAGCTGCGTCTTGACGGGCGTGTAGAGCCGGTTCGTCGTGCCGTCGGCGAGCTTGCCGTCGAAGTTGTTGCCCCAGCACCACGCCTGGTCGTGGTCGTCGAGCGCGCACGTGTGATCGCCGCCCGCGGTCATCGCGACGACCTTCGCGGGCAGCGGCACGACGAGCGGCGAATTCTCCTGATCGCTCGTGCGGCCGACGCCGAGCTCGGCGAGATCGTTGTTGCCCCAGCACCACGTCTTGCCCGACGTGTCGAACGCGCACGTGAAGCCGCCGCCGATCGCACCGCCCGCGATCGCCGAAAGCCCCGGCACCTGCTGCGGCTGCGCCGACACGCCCGCGCTGCCGGTGCCGAGCTCGCCGTCGCGGCCGTCGCCCCAGCAATACAGCGAGCCGTCCATCGCGACCGCGCACGTCGTGTCGTAGCCGGCGAACAGCGCCTTCGCGGCGGGCAGGCCCATCACCGGCACCGGGCCCGTGCGATTGCTCATCGTGCCGTCGCCGAGCTGACCATGATCGTTGGCGCCCCAGCACTGCACGCTGCCATCGCCCATCAGCACGCACGCGTGCGTGTAGCCGGCGGCGATCTGCTTCGCGCCGGTGATCGAGCTGATGTGCGAGGCGGTGCGGCTGTCGCTCATCGTGCCGTCGCCGAGCTGGCCCTGGTCGTTCTTGCCCCAGCAGTAGATCGAGCCCGCCATGTCGAGCGCGCACGACGACGTCGCTCCGACCGCGAGCTGCTTCGCATTCGAGACGCCCATCACCTGCACCGGCGCGTTCGCATCGTCGACGCTCGCGTTGCCGAGCTCGCCGAAGCTGCCGTTGCCCCAGCACCACACGGTGCCATCGGTCTTGATCGCGCACGTGTGATCGATACCGGCCGCGACGTTGTTCGCGCACGCGGGCCCGCCGCTGATCGCGCCACCGTCGCCCGGTCCGTGGACCTCGATCGAGCACGCGGCGAGCACGGCGAGGACCAGCGCGCGCATCAGAAGCGGCCTCCGACGACGACCGCGCCGCCGCCCGGCTGCGGAACCACGGCCATCCGCGTCTCGGCGTGCGGCTCGGTCAGGTACAGGATCGTCGCGCCGATCGCGAATGCACCCGCGACGCCCATGCCGACGTTGAACAGCGTCGCATCGCGGTCCGCTCGGTCCTGCACCGCGCGCGCCTCGTCGAACGTGTGGTCGCCGCTGTTCGCGTTGAGCTTGGTCAGCGTATCGGCCTCGTTGCGCGCCTGCATGCCGAAGTACACGCCGCCCGCCCCGAACGCGACGGCCGCGCCGCCCCACGCCCACCACTTCCAGTAGAGCGGCCGCTCGTGCACCGGGCCCGGCGCGACCGGCGCCGCGTGCTTCGTCTTCTCGGGCCCCGGCGGTGGCGGCGGCGTGCTCGCGACGGTCTTGTCGTTCTCGCCGACGATCACGATCGGGACCTCGGTCGTGCCGAGCTCGGCGACGCGATTGCCGTGCTCGTCGAGCGCCTGCACCCGCAGGTCGAGCCGCTTGCCGTGCGGCAGCGCGACCGCGATCTTCTTGTCGCCGGCCGCCTCGAGCTTCTGCTCCTTGCCGCCGTCGGCGCGCACGTACACGCGGGCCTTCGCGACCATCATGAACGGATCGCTGACGACGACGAGCGTGACGCTCGGCGGATCGGCCGCGGTCTCCGCCTTGACGCGCACGGGCTCGCGATGCTCCGCCTGCTTCTTCGCCGCGTCGAACGGCCGCGTGATCTTCGGCGACGTCCCCGGCGGCAGATCCGCCTTCGGATCGAGCGCGAGCCACTTGCCGAACGCGGTGGTCGCGGCCGCGGTGTTGCCGAGCGCCGCCTCGACGGTGCCCTTGATCTTGTAGAGCTCCGCGAGCTGCTCGGGGCTGGCGGTGCCTTCGCCGAGCGCCTTGTCGACGAGCCCGCGGGCCGCGAGGTAGTCGGAACTGTCGACCGCCGTGCGCGCATCGCCGAGGCTATCCGCGTGCGCGGAGCCGACGAGGGCGAGCACGGCCAGTGCGGCCAGGCCCCGACAACGCATGGAGAAATTCTACCACTCGATCTTGCGGACCGGCGCGGTCTTTCCCGACTCGATCGCGATCGACAGCGTCTTCGTGCCACCGGTGGGCGAGACCGCCTTGACGCTGTGCTTGCCCGGCGCCAGCGAGATGTGCACGAGCGGCGTTTCGCCCAGCTTCTTGCCGTCGACGTAGATCACGGCGTAGACCGGCGCGGAGTCGATCGTGATGAAGCCCGGCGGTCCCGCCGGCACCGCGGGCGTCTGTGGGTGCGTGTCCGACGGCGTGACGTGCTTCACCGGCGCCGGCGGCGGCTTCGGCTTCTCGCTGGCGACCGCCGCATCGGGCACGACGACGGCGACCTCGGCTGCATCGACGATCACCGGCGGCGGCGGCGCGACCAGCGCGGCATCGATCGGCGCCGTCGCGTTCATCGCGATCTCCTGCGGCGGCGGCGCGGGCGGCGGCGGCGGCGCCTTGTGCTGCTCGACGTTCATGTACAGCAGCGCGCCCGCTCCGGCCGCCGCGAGCACCGCGACGCCCGCGATGATCCACGGCAGCCGCGACGACTTGTGATAGACGACCGGCGCGGTCGGCACCGGCGGCGGCGCGGGCGTGACCTCGTTCGATCGCCACTCCTGCGGCGCGACCGAGTACGGCCCGGAGCTCGGTCCCGGCTGCGCCGGCAACAGATTCGAGCGTCGCGTCGGCGCCGGCGTGAACGCACCATCGGTGCTCGGCCGCTCGAACGGCGTCGACTGATCATCGACGAGCGAGTCGATCGCCTGCTGCGCCGCGACGTACTGCGCGACCTCGGCCTGCGCCTGCTGCACGCGTCGCTTGAGGCTCGAGGCCGGCGTCGTCGCGATCTGCGTGCCGTGACCGACGAGCGGGCTCTCCGCTTCGAGATCGAACTGCCCGCCCTCGCGCGCGATGCGCAGCAGCGTGTGCTGCTCGGCGAGCGTCGCCGCGAACGCCTCCTCGACCTCGGCGCTGATCTGCGAGCTCGACGCCGCGCCGCCGAGCGGACCGACCGCCTGCTGCAGCGCCTCGCCGAGGGCCCGTGCGCTCGGGAACCGGTCGTCGCGTCGCCGCGAGAGGGCACGCGCGATCACGTCGCCGAGCAGCGGCGGCACATCGGGACGCACCTCGCAGATGTCGGGAATCGGCTCGTGCGTGATCGCCTGGAACGTCAGGAACTCGGTGTCGCGCTTGAACAGGTGGCGCTGCGCGAGCGTTTCCCACAGCACGATGCCGAGCGCCCACACATCGGTGCGCCGATCGAGCGGCTCGTTGCGCAGCTGCTCGGGAGCCATGTACGCGTACGTGCCTTTGACCGCGCCGGTGCTCGTCTTGACCGACGCGTCCTGCACCTTCGCGATGCCGAAATCGAGGACCTTGACGACGCCGTCGACGGTGACGAACAGGTTCTGGGGCGACACGTCGCGATGGATGACGCCGAGCAGCTCTCCATCGCTGCGCTTGAGCTGGTGCGCGTGGTGCAACCCCTCGCACGCCTGCACGCCGAACCCCGCGACGAGCCGCGGATCCGGCATCGCCGGGTAGTAGTCGGCGCGGCGGAACAGCGAGAGCGGAATGCCCTCGAGGTACTCCATCGCGATGTAGTACTGGCCCTCCCACTCGCCGAGCTCGAACACCTGGCACACGTTCGGGTGCGAGATGCGCGCGGCGACGCGGGCCTCGTCGAGGAACATCGCCACGAACTGCGGATCGCGCGCGAGGTGCGGCAGGATCCGCTTGATACACACGAGCTTCTCGAACCCGCCGTCGCCGTGCAGGCGCGCCAGAAAGATCTCGGCCATGCCGCCGGTCGCGAGCTTCGCGACGAGCGTGTACTTCCCGAAGCTTCGCGCTTCGGCGGCGGCCGCCGGCATCGCCGATAATTATAGCCCGATCCAGTAGTTCGCCTTGACCATCACGACGTTCTCCGCCGGCGCGTGCACGAGGCCCGACAGATCCTGCCCAAGGCGGAAGCGCCCGTCGTCGAGCGCGCTCGTCGCCGCGTGACTCCACACCGCGAACACGTACGAGCCCGGGCGATACTCCCAGCGCAGCACCACCGTCGAGCGCAACTGCCGGAGATCGAAGTCGGGCTTGCCGAAGCTGTAGGTGCCGTTGTAGCTCGCGTGCACGGTGCCGCCGTCGACGACGTACTCGTTGCCCTGCAGCTCGTGGAACCTGTCGGTGAAGGTGGACGCGTGTGGGTTGTAGAAATCCTTGTACTCGGAGTAGCGGCCGGTCGCGATGAACGGCTGCGCGTACGCCTGCAGCGACAGGTGCGGTGAGAACGTCCAGTTGAGGCGGACCGTCATCGATGCCGTCGTCTGCGCGATCCGCGACATCACGTAGTGCGGCATGCCGGCCATGTCGGTCGCGGTCGCGACGAACTGCTGCGGATCGTTGCGCTGGTACCAGCTCGGGCCGACGAACACGTCGATGTTCGGCCGCGCCTGGATCGTCGCACCGGCGTTGATGCCGCCGTCCCACTCGTCCTGCGCCCAGATCGTGTTGAAGTTTCCGAAGATCGTCGCCCACACGCGCTTGCGGTTATCGCTGTCGACCTCGAGGTAGCCGTTGACGTTCGGATCCTGGTGCAGCGTCGGACCGCCGCGAAGGTACTGGTAGTCCCACACGTTCCTCGCGAGGTTTCCGCCCGCCGCGATCTGCCAGTAGTCGAGCAGCTGCCAGTGCGTGTTGACCTCGAGGCCGTACGTCTCCATGCGCGGCTCGGCGGTCGCGACGCCGAACACGTCGGTGTCGATCGAGTAGTTGAGGAACGTGTCGCCGGGCGAGTCCTCGCGATACTCGACGAGGTAGAAGCCGAGCTGGCGATCGGCGCTCTGCAGAAAGCCGATGTCGTTGAGCTCGAGGCCCGGCGTGCGGATGTTCATGCCGAGGCCGGTGCGCCAGTGCTTCGTGTCGCCGAGGCGGCCGACCTTGATCGTCAGATCGCCGCCGCTCAGCGACGTGCGATGCGGATCGAAGTGGACGTCGCTCGCATCGGGCCGCTGATAGAGGTGGACCATGCTCTGCTGCGTCGCCGCGATCGAGGCCTCGCTGCCGTGCACGTAGCTGCCGGTGCCGCGCAGATCGAGGATCCACGCGTTGTCGTCCCAGCGATGCTGCGCCTGGAAGCCGGCCGTGTACGCCTGATCGCGATAGATCGCGTCCATCGGCGTGCCGCTGACATCGCGATTCACCGCGGTCGCGCTCGCGCCGAGCGAGGTCGCACCGTCGTTGAAGTCGCGCTTGACGCGGCCGACGGCGTAGTTCGCGAGCGGCGCGACGAGCGGATCGCTGCGCATGCCGTTCGCATCGACGATCGTCGCGTTCTCGCTGCCTGTGACGGCATCGAGCACGCCGACCGACCAGCCCCCGCGCGTCTTGCCGGTGAGCTTCATCGCGCCGTAGATCGTCGTCGACGCCGGCGCCTTGATGTACTGGTAGTCGGTGTTCGGATCGGGCGGCTTCGCGCCGATGCGGCGGCTGTAGAACGCGGTGTCGACGCTGCCGCCGTTCGCGCCGAGCGGCAGCTTGAACAGATCGATGCCCTCGAGGAAGAACGGGCGCTTCTCCGCATAGAACAGCTCGTTGCCGCTGAGGTTGATCTGCGACGGATCCGCCTCGACCTGGCCGAAGTCCGGGTTGATCGTCGCCGACAGCGTGAACGCGGGCCCCAGGCCGTAGCGCAGATCGAGGCCGATGTTCTGGCGGCTCGACACGTGATCGTTGAGCGGATCGCCCGCGGTCACCGGCGCGACATCGACGCCGCCGAGCGCGTACGGCAACAGCTCGAGCCGCCGCGCGGCGGGCACGTTGTCGATGCCGTCGACGATGCCGAACTTCGATACGACCTGCGGCGAGCTGCGCGGCCACGGGTTCCACGCCTCCTGCTCCATCGAGCGGCCGATCAGGCGCACGACCTGGAAGCCCCACTCCTGCTTGTCGCCGGTCGGGTAGCGCAGCTGGTTGAGCGGGATCCGGTACTCGGCGGTCCAGCCGTCGGGCGTGAGCGCGGCGTCGCCGGTCCACACCGCGTCCCAGGTGTCGTCGGAGTTCTGGTCGTCGAACACCAGCATGTCGCGCTGCACGCCGGCGGCGTCGAGCTGGAACACGTAGGCGGTGCGCTTGTCGTGATAGGAGTCGAAGCCGATCGCGATCTGATCGGCGCTCGAGTCCGCGTCGCGGCGGATCAGCAGCGCCTTGATCTTCGACGGCTCCGGATCCTTCGCCCACACGCCGACGTAGACCGCATCGTTGTCGTAGAGGATCGCGAACTGCGTGTCGAACGACGGCTTGCCACCATCGTTGGGGAAGCGCTGCGTGAAGCCGCCCTGCTTCGGCGCGTTCTGCCACGCCGGCTCGTCGAGGTGGCCATCGATCGTCAGCGAGCCCTCGAGCCGCGTCGCGTGCGTGCGCAGCGGGTCTGCGCCGGCCACGGCGGCGAGCATAGCGATCAATGTACAGACGCGTACCAGCATGCGGCGTTGTGGATCCACGAGAGCCCGAACCGGTGGACTCTCAAGCCGAACTGATGTTGCAGCGAAAAGCTTCCTGCGACTACTGCGACACCTGCGTCAGCGCCGTACCTTCGAGGTCTTGTCCGCGTCGGATTCGTCGCGAACGCGCGCATGCTCGAGCAAGAGTTGCGTCACCGAGGTCTGAAGCTCGTCCTTGCCGCCGATCGCGCACGGCGAGAACTCGAACTGACCGACGTGCCAGTCGAGGAGGCGCATCAGGCGTTCTCGTGGAGCGCCCGTGAGCGCGCTCGACTCGACCTTGAGGATGCGGCCCTCCGAGACGAACAGGCGCGCGAGCTCGCCGTCGCGCAGCAGCAAGAGGATTCCCGACTTGCGCTCGAACTCGAACAGCGACAGCAGCGTGCCGAGCCCGATGTCGACGAGGTTGCCGCGCAGGCCGGGATTCGCGATCGGCGCGACGGGCGCGAGCACGCGATGGACGCGGATCACGAGCTCCTCGTCGAGGAACGGCTTGGGAATGTAGTCGCGCACGCCCGCGCGGAACGCTTCGAGGCGGCCGAGATCGCCCTCGTCGCCGGTGAGCACGAGCGGGACGTCGGAGAGCGTCGTGTGCTCGGCCATCGCGTACGACAGCTCGATGCCGCTCATCGAATCCATCGTCGCCGCGCACACGATCGCATCGGGCCGCCACTGACTCGCGGCCTCGAGCGCGTCGGTCGGCGAGGAGCACGGCGTGACCTTGAAGCCTGCGCCCTCGAGGCAGCGCTGCATGCGCGTGCGCAGCGGCGTGCTCGGCTCGACGACGATCAGCTGCATCGTCGTCGACAGGCCGGGATTGGTGATCTCGGTCTTGAGGCTGTCGACGTGCGCGCGCAGCTTGAGCCGCGCCGCGGCATCGCCGCCCGTGATCTCGAAGCCCATGCCGGGATGACGGCCGAGCGCGCGTGCCGCCGACGGCGTCAACATGTGCGCGACGCGGCCGTGCAGCGTCAGCTCCGTCCCGTCGGGCAGCGTCAGCCGGATCGGTGTGTCCTCGCCGACGGGCAGCAGCGCCTCGGTGCGAATGAACAGACCGCGCGCGGAGAGATCCTCGGTCTCGGCCTCGATCGGGCCGCTCGGTCGGTCGAATTCGACACGACACCGGCTGACCAGTCGCGCATCGCGACTACGACGAGCGCTCGCCACGTCGGAAAAGTGTACCGGCGCACGCAATGCGTGTCGCGTTTGCGACGAGCTGCGTCAATAGGTACTTACATAACAATCAGTTGGCCGCTCGGCTTGCCACGGCAGGAGATTTCAAGAATCTTTGAAATCTCCTGACGCATCTTTAGAGGCAGCCCATGACGATCGCGACCATGCCCTCTCGCGGAGGCCCACTCGACCAGCTCGCCACGATCAGCGGGGCGCGCGGCGCGACCGATCTGCGCGAGCGTCTCGCCAACCTCGGCCGCTGGGTCAAATCCGACCTCGTCGAGTTCGAGGCCGAGCTCAGCGTGCTGCCCCGCGGGGCGCGCGTCGTCCACCAGGCGGCGCACCACCTGCTCGACCTGCGCGGCAAGCACCTGCGCCCGCTGTGCGTCGCGCTCGCGAGCCGGTTCGGGGACGGGTTCACGCCGCGGACGCGCGGGTTGGCGGTTGCCGTCGAGCTCGTCCACACGGCGACGCTGCTCCACGACGACGTCGTCGATCTCGCGGAGCGCCGGCGCGGCCAGCCTGCCGCGTGCGTCGTCTACGGAAACGCCGCATCGATCTTCGCGGGCGACTGGCTGCTCGTCGCGGCGCTGCGGCGGATCGCGGCGTGCGGCTACGACGGCCTGCTCGACAAGATGCTGACCGTGATCGACGAGATGATCATGGCGGAGTCGCTCCAGCTCGAGCGGCGCGGCCGGGTCGTCGCGGATCGCGCGGAATACTTCCGCATCGTCGAGGGCAAGACGGCGGCGCTGTTCCGGTGGGCGATGATCGCCGGCGGACGCGCGGCGGGCCTCGATGCGGCGTGCGAGACCGCGCTCGAGCAGTTCGGCCTCCACCTCGGCGTCGCGTTCCAGGCCGTCGACGACGAGCTGGACTTCGCGGACACGGGCACCGGCAAGGACCCGCTCGTCGATCTGCGCGAAGGCAAGATGACGTTCCCGATGGTCGTCGCGCTCGAGCGCGATCCGTCGCTGCACGCGCGGTTCACGGCGCTGCTCGCGGACGAGGCTCCCGATCGAGCCGAGCTCGTCGCCATCGCGAATGCGGTGCGTGCGACCGGGGCGCTCGCCTCGACGCGCGCGCTCGCCGAAGAACATGCGCAGCGCGCGATCGCCGCGCTCGCTCCCCTGCCCGCCGGCCCCGCGCGCGATGCGCTCGAGACGGTGGCCCTCGCTTCGCTGGAGAGGCAGTCATGACCGAATCGCTGGTTCCGCTCGGATCGGGTCAGATGTTCGATCGGATCGCCGCGCGCTACGACACGGTCAACCGCGTCCTGTCGCTCGGCCTCGATCAACGGTGGCGGCGGCGCGTCGTGCGTGCACTCGGGCTCGCGAAGGGCGAGCTCGGCGAGCATCCGCGCGTGCTCGACGTCGCGACCGGCACCGGTGATCTCGCGATCGAGATCGCACGGGCGTGCACCGGCGCGAGTGTCGTCGGCCTGGATCCGTCGCCCGGCATGCTCGCGATCGCGGAGAAGAAGGTCGGCAAGCGCGGCCTCGGCGGTCGGATCACGCTCGTCGAGGGCGACGCGCAGGCGCTGCCGCAGGGCAACTGCGAGATGGACGCCGCGACGATCGCGTTCGGCATCCGCAACGTCCCCGACCGGCCGAAGGCGCTGCGCGAGCTCGCGCGCGTCGTGCGACCCGGCGGCAAGATCGCCGTGCTCGAGCTCGGCGAGCCGCGCAAGGGTCCGCTCGCCGCGATGGCGCGCTTTCACGCCCACTACTTCGTCCCGAAGATCGGCGCGCTGCTCTCCGGCAAGCGCGAGTACGCGTATTTGCAGAAGTCGGTCGCGGCGTTCCCGCCGGCCGACGAGTTCGCGCGGATCATGCGCGACGCGGGCCTGCGCGTGCTCGAGGTCCTCCCGATGACGTTCGGCGTGTGCACGATGTACCTGGCAACGCCGGCGGAGGAGTCGTGATCGACCTTCGCCAGATCGACGTCCAGCACGGCTGGAGCTTCGTCGCGATGCCGGCGCCGGTGGTGCCGGCTGCTGCGATCGTCGCCGCGTTTCGCTCGGCGCCGCTCGTCGCGTGGTCGTCGCGCGAGCTGACGCTCGTCGGCGTTGGCGTCGCGCACGAGCTGCGCGGCCACGGCGATGCGCGCTGGCAGGAGATCGTCGGCGGCGCGCGCCTCATCGGCGGCGACGGCGCGGTTCGTCCGCGGCTGCTCGGTGGCCTCGCGTTCGTTCCCGGTGGAGCCGATCGCGCGCCGTGGACGGGCTTTGGCGACGCGTGGTTCGCGCTGCCGCGCTGGAGCTACATCCGCGAGGGCGACAAGGCGCATCTCGTGCTCGCGCTGGACAAGGCGAGCGCGCGGCACGACTGGCACGGCGAGCTCGCGGCGTTCCGCGCAGCGTTCGCAGGCGGCTTCGTCACGCGCCCGCAGCCGCCGATGACCGCGCTCGATCGCGGCGACACCGAAGGCTTCCGCCGGCACGTCCGTGCGATCACCGATGCGATCGCGCAGGGCGAATACGCGAAGGTCGTCGCGGCGCGCAGCGCGGTCGTCTCGCTCGGCGGCGAGGTGCGCGCGGCCGATCTGCTCGCGGAGCTCGATGCGCGTCACGCCGAGTGCGTGCGCGTGCTCGTGCGCCCGCCCGGCGCCGGTACGTTGATCGCGGCAACGCCGGAGCGGCTCGTCCGCGTCGATGGCACGCACGTCCAGTGCGATGCGCTCGCCGGCTCGCATCCCGATGGCGCCTCGGCGCTGCTCGCGAGCGGGAAGGATCAGCGCGAGCACGCACTCGTCGTCGATGCGATCGCATCAGCGCTCCGCGGCCTCGGCGCGGAGGTCCGCATCCCGGACGCTCCGGTCGTGCGCGCGCTGCGGCACGTGCTGCACCTCCACACGCCGATCACGGCGACGCTCGCGGCTCCGCGCCACGTCCTCGAGGTCGCGGCGGCGCTGCATCCGACCCCCGCGGTCGGCGGCACTCCGACACGCGTCGCGACGCGCTGGATCGCCGAGCACGAGGTGCCGCGCGGTTGGTACGCGGCGCCGGTCGGCTGGTGCGACCTCGACGGCAACGGCGAGCTCGCGGTCGCGATCCGCTCGGGCGTGCTCACCGGCGAGCGCGCGCACCTGTGGGCCGGCGCGGGCATCGTCGCGGGCAGCGATCCGGATCGCGAGCTCGCAGAGACCGAGCTCAAGCTGCGCGCGATGCTCGGCGCGCTCGGAGTCGCCGCATGAGAGGCGCGATTCGATGATGACCGGTGCGACGCAGACGCTGTGGGCCGAGCTGATCGCGAGCACGCTCGCGGACGCCGGCGTTCGCGTGTGCGTCGTGTCGCCCGGGTCGCGCTCGACGCCGCTCGTCGCCGCGCTCGCGACGGACGGCCGCCTGGCGTTGCCGACGATCATCGACGAGCGCGCGGCTGCGTTCTACGCGCTCGGCGCTGCGCGCGCGACCGGTGAGCCCGTCGCACTCGTGTGCACGAGCGGCACCGCCGCCGCTCACTACCTGCCCGCGCTCGTCGAGGCGAGCCACGCGAACGTGCCGCTCGTCGCGATCACGGCCGACCGCCCGCCCGAGCTCCAGCACTGCGGCGCGAGCCAGACGATCGATCAGGTCGGCATGTACGGCGCGTTCGTGCGCGGCGCGGTCGACCTCGGGGCGCCGGAAGGCTCGCCGCTCGCGCTGCGCGCGGTGCGCCGCAAGATGATCCAGGCGATCGCGCTCGCGAAGGGTCCGCTCGCCGGCCCGGTCCACATCAACGTTCCGCTGCGCAAGCCGCTCGAGCCGAGCGCCCCGACGACCGATGCCGATCGCGCGCTCGCGAAGCTCGTCGCCGAGCTGCGCAAGGAGCCGGTCGTCGCGCGCGCCCCGCACCTCGCCGCCGACGATGCGTCACTGCGCGACCTCGCCGCCGCGATCGCCGCCGAGCCGCGCGGCATCGTCGTCGCCGGCGCACTGCCCGCCACGTTCGCCGCCCGCGATCGCGTGCTCGCGCTGTGTCGTCGCGCGGGCTATCCGCTCGTCGCCGAGGCCGGCAGCCAGCTGCGATTCGGCGCGCGCGCCGGCGTCACGTGCGTCGACCACGCCGACGTGCTGCTCGGCTCGCCGCTCGTGCCGATGCCGAAGCTGATCATCCAGCTCGGCGCCGAGCCGGTCGCCGCATCGTGGCCCTCGCTCGCCGGCGTGCCGCGCTGGGTGCTCGCCGAGTCGTGGCAGGATCCCGAGTCGCAGGCGCGCGTCGTGCTCGGCGATGTCGCCGACTCGCTGGCGCGGGTCACCGTCGACGAGCGCGCGAATGCCGACTGGCTCGCCGGCTGGGCATCCGCCGAGCAGCGCGCCCGCGGCGCGATCGATCGTGCGCTGGCCTCGCATCCGCGCAGCGAAGGCGCCGTCGTCCGCGCGGTCGTCCAGGCCGCCGGCGCGGCCTCGCTGCAGCTCGGCAACTCGCTGCCGATCCGCGTCGTCGATCTCGTCGCGGCCAGCGCAGAGGCGCGCCCGGTGCTCACGCAGCGCGGCGCCGCCGGCATCGACGGTCTGATCGCCTCGGCCGCGGGCGCGACGCGAGCCGGCAAGCCGGTCGTGCTCGTCCTGGGCGACGTCAGCTTCGCGCACGACCTCGGCGGCCTGCTCGCGGCGCGCGAGGCGACCGCGCCGCTCGCGATCGTCGTCGTCGACAACGGCGGCGGCCGCATCTTCGCGGGCCTGCCCGTCTCGCGCGCGCTCGCGACGCCGACGTACGACCGCCACTGGACGACCGCCCCCGGCGTCGATCCGGCCGCCGTCGCCGCATCGCTCGGCGCGCGGGCAGTCACCGCCGCATCGCCGGCCGCCGTCGCCGCCGCGCTGACCGACGCGCTCGCGACGAAGGGCACGACCGTCATCCACGCGCCGGTGACGCCGAGTGGCGCGCAGGACGTCCGCCGCACCGCGCTGGAGCTGCTGCGATGAGCGTGTGGATCTCCGCCGCTCGCCTGCGCACACTGCCGGCCGCGATCGTCCCGGTCGTCGTCGGTACGGCGGTCGCGCGCGCGTGCGGCGGCATCGCGTGGGGCCCGGCGCTCGCGGCGCTCGCGGGCGCGATCGCGATCCAGATCGGCACGAACTTCGCCAACGACGTGTTCGACTTCCGTCGC
>JAFAOG010000089.1 GCA_019237945.1 Deltaproteobacteria bacterium
ATCGGTCTCGCGGCGAGCGCGCCGTACTTCCACGACGGCAGCGCGGTCACGATCGAGGCCCTGTTGCGCGACCGCGGCGCCGTGCACGGCATGGCCGAGTCCGCGAAGCTCAGCGACGCGCAGGTCGCCGACCTGACGGCCTACCTCGAGTCGCTCTAGCGCTCACCACTGATACGCGACGCCCGCGGAGAGCTCGGCACCGACCGTACCGGCCGGCGACGACGACGACGTATCGTAGCTCGACGTGCGCTTGCCTGCGAACGCTTCGTCGATCTCGAGCCCGAGCCGAGCGCGAACCCGCTGCCCGCCGGCATCGATGCCGAAGCGCGGAACGATCACGCCCGCGGTCACGTCCTCGCGCATGCCCTGCGACTCGTGGCTCATCCAGCTGCCGCGCAGCACGCCGGCATCGAGGCCGACCATCGCGCAGACCGCGCGACCCGCGGTGCAGCCGCGCGTCTCGACGCCGGCGTGGGCCTGCACGTTCGAGCCGCCGCCTTGATCGTCGGCCGCGAGTCCACCGGCGAGCTCGCCGTGCGCCCACAGACCCGGCGTGAGGAGATGACCGGCCGACACCGAGCCGAGCAGGTTCGGGCCAACGACCGGCGCCGAGCCGCCGAGCATGACGTCGGTCTGCACGTAGCGCACGGGCTCCGCGTGCGCGGCGGCGGTCATGGTGACGAGCGATGCGAACACGAGCGATGCCTTCATGCCGAGCAGCAAGAGCAATGGCTGGACCACGCGGCAACTCCGCGACAGCATTGCGGTGGCAACTCGACTAGCCTGTCGAAAATCGCGCGTCGCCGTCGACGGCCAACCAGCTAGCTGCTCGCGCTCGTGTAGTTGCGGATCGCGAACGTCCACACGAGGCGCGCGACGACGAGCATCAGCGCGGCGCCGCCGAGCGTCGCGAGCACGTGCGCGAGGTCGAGCCGGCCGAGCAGCGCCATCGCGGGGAACGTCGTCATCACGGCAACCGGGATCACGAACGTGAAGACGATCCGCCACAGGCCCTGGAACACCTGGATCGGCCAGCGCGCGACGTCGAAGATCGCGCCGAGCAGGTAGACGAGGTTGTCGAGGCGGACGACCCAGAACGACGCCGCCGCGCACACGATCCACATCGAGTACATCGCCAGCACGCCCGCGAACAGCAGCACGAGGCCGAGCGCGAGGTCCGCAGGGGCGGGCGGTGCACCGCGCAGCCAGAACGCGTAGACGCCGACGCCGATGCCGCCGAGCAGGTCGAACAGCTTCCACGGCTCGTAGCGCGACGTCGACACCATGAACTGCGCGTCGGCAGGCTTGAGCAGCACGTAGTCGAACGCGCCGGAGCGGATGCGCTCGACGAGATCGACGATCGACGGGCTCGTGACTCCCTCGAGGATCGCGCGCACGGTCATGAAGTACGACATGACGACGAACGCGCCCGCCTCGTCCCAGCCGGGGGCGACCTTCGCCTGGCCGCCGAACGCGACGAGCAACGGGACGACGGTGAGGACGATGAAGACCAGCGCCATTGCGCCCTGCGCGATGAAGTTCGCGCGATACGCCATCGCGGTCGCCGCGCTGACGCGGACCTGGATCCACACGAGGCGCGCGTACCGAATCATCCGCCGACGGCCTCGAAGCGCCGCAGCCCGCGCCGCCACACCGCGATGCCGAACGCGACGCACACGACGGCCCAGCCGCCCTGGACCGCGAGCAGCCGCAGCGCCTGCGCGTGATCGAGGTGGCCGATCAGCAGCCGGATCGGCGCGTCGACCATCGACGGGAACGGCGTGTAGTGCGCGATCTTCGCGACGAGCGGCTGCTTCGTCGCCAGCACGTCGAGCGGCATCATGTAGCCCGACAGCAGCATGTACAGCGCGAAGTAGAAGTTCGCGATCGCGTAGACCTGCGTGAACCAGAAGCCCGTCGCGCCCATCGCGAACATCAGCCCGAAGTTGACGATCCACGCGAGCGCGAGCGACGGCACGAGCAGCGCGAGCTGCAGCGGATCGGTCGTCAGCGCGTGCGAGCCGCTCGTCGCGAGCAGGATCACGGCGACCGGGATCGCGATCATCGAGCGGAACGGCAGCGCCGCGACCTGCGACATCGTCAGCGCGACGAACGGATGGATCGGCCGCAACAGCCGCATCGACATCGAGCCCGTGCGGATCTCCTCCGCCATCTGCCAGCCGACCCAGTTGCTCGTGACCTGGCGGACGATCAGGTTCGCGAGGAAGTACGCGGTGAAGTCGGCGGCCGTGTAGCCAGCGAACTGGCCGCCACGCGCGACGCTCGTCCAGAACGCGAGCATGATCAGCGGGATCGTCGTCGTCAGCGTCCACACCAGGAACTCGGCGCGATACGCGACGGTCTCCGCGACGCCGACGCGCAACAAGGTCGGGATCGCGCGCAGCGTCCGCGCGATCATGCGCGCGCTTCCTTCGCCTTGCCGAACATCACGCGCAGCACGTCTTCGAGCGGCGGGTCCTCGATCGCGAGGTCGGCCGCCTTGAATTCCAACAGGCGCGCCACGACGCCGCCGAGCTCGCGCTCCGGCACGCGCAACGCGATCCGCTGCGCCTCGCGCGACACCAACGTGCCGAGCTTCGCGATCTCGTCGTCGGCGACCGGCGTGACCAGCGTGAACGATACGCGCTTGTTCGGATCCATCTGCTTGATCAGCCCGCGCAGATCGCCGTCGTGGATCAGCGTCCCCTGATCGATCACGATGATGCGCGGGCAGAGCGCGACGACATCGTCCATGTAGTGCGACGTCAGCAGCACCGTCGCCTCGTGACGCTGGTTGTAGCTGCGCACGAAGTCGCGGATCGCGACCTGCATCGCGACGTCGAGCCCGATCGTCGGCTCGTCGAGGAACAGCGTCGTCGGCCGGTGGAGCAGGGCGGCCGCGAGCTCGCACTTCATGCGCTCGCCGAGCGAGAGCTGGCGCGTCGGCTTCTCGAGCAGCGGCCCGAGCTCGAGCAGGTCGGTCAGCTCCTTGAGCGTCTTGTCGAACTCGTCCTTCGGGACGTCGAACACGGCGCGGTTCAGCGCGTACGTCTCGGCGGGCGGCAGGTCCCAGATCAGCTGCGATTTCTGGCCCATCACGAGCGTGATCTTGCCGAGCAGCGCCGTCTCGCG
>JAFAOG010000094.1 GCA_019237945.1 Deltaproteobacteria bacterium
GCCGGCAAGACGTTCGAGTCGTGGCCCGAGATGGTCGACAACGTGATCCCGTTCATCAAGGGCGAGGAAGAGAAGAGCGAGCAGGAGCCGCTGAAGATCTGGGGCACGGTGAGTGGCGGCAAGATCGTCACCGCGAGCGCGCCCGCGATCACCGCGCAGTGCATTCGCGTTCCGGTGAGCGATGGTCACATGGCGGCCGTGTTCGTGAAGTTCGAGAAGAACCCGACGCGCGATCAGATCCTGAGCGCGTGGAAAGAGTTCGCCGGCAAGCCGCAGCAGCAGAAGCTGCCGAGCGCGCCGACGCCGTTCCTGCACTACTTCGACGACGACACGCGGCCGCAGACGAAGCTCGATCGCGACGCCGGTCATGGTCAGGCGATCTCGATCGGTCGCTTGCGTCCCGACGCGATCTTCGACTGGCGCTTCGTCGCGCTGTCGCACAACACCGTTCGTGGTGCGGCAGGTGGTGCGGTGCTCACCGCAGAGCTACTCGCGAGCGCTGGGCATCTGCATTCGAAGTAAGCCGGACTGCGGAAATCTGCCCTTCTGAGGACCGTTTCGTGGGGTTTCGCGGAGGTGCACCTGCCGCATCTTGCGGCATGTCGTTCAGAACGCGCGGGCAGATCACGCCGGGCGCCAGCGCACACTCCTATCTCACGAGAACCCTGCCGCTTTTTCGCTTGCAGCGCATCGAGGTATCAGCGACGGTAGGTTTTGATGTCCAAGACTCTTGGTGATGAGAGGCGCGCCGCGAAGCGCCGCTCGTCAGACGCAGCGTCGGCCGGGCCGGTGCCGCACCTCGCGAAGGGGACGCGGAACGGGATCCAGCCGATGTCCGCGGAGGACGTCGAGGACCAGCTACCCGAAGAAGAGCACGTGCTCGATGGCGATCACGAGCACGTCGATCACGTCGATCTGAGTGCCGACGATGCGTCGATCGACGCGCACATGCTCGAGCTCGGCAAGCGCCGGTTCGGCATCTCGCAGTTCCGGCCGGGCCAGGCGCTCGCGATTCGCAACGTGCTCGCCGGCATCGACACGCTCGCGATCATGCCGACCGGCGCGGGCAAGTCGCTGTGCTACCAGCTGCCCGCGCTCGAGCTGCCGGGCGTCACGCTCGTCGTGTCGCCGCTGATCGCGCTGATGAAGGATCAGCACGACAAGCTCGCCGAGCTCGACATCGAGGTGCTGCGCCTCGACTCCACCCTTTCGCCACGCGATGAGCAGGCCGCGCTCGCGCGCCTCAGCGAGAACCGTCCGTGCATCGCGTACGTCACGCCCGAGCGCCTGAGCGAGCCGCGGTTCCGCGAGCGCCTCGCGAGCGTGAAGGTCGCGCTGTTCGTCGTCGACGAGGCGCACTGCATCTCGCAGTGGGGGCACGACTTCCGTCCCGCGTACCTCGGCCTCGGCGAGGCGGTGCGCGCGCTGAACATGCCGCCGGTGCTCGCGCTGACGGCGACCGCGCCGCCGAAGGTCAAGGACGACATCCTCGCGCAGCTGCAGATCGCCGATGCGTCGGTGATCGACATCGGTCTCGATCGCCCGAACCTGCGCTACCACGTGATCAAGGCCAGCTCGGAGCGCAAGAAGCAGGCGCTGCTGCTGCGTCTGATCGAGAAGCAGGCCGGCTGCGGCATCATCTACGCCGCGACGGTGAAGACCGTCGATGCGCTCGCCGACTTCTTGTGGTCGCAGGGCGTCGAGTGCGGTCGCTACCACGGCCGCATGCGCGCCAAGGACCGCGAGCGCGTGCAGAGCGCGTTCATGGAGCAGTCCGAGCCGCGCCTGATGGTCGCGACGAACGCATTCGGCCTCGGCGTCGACAAGCAGGACCTCCGCTTCGTCATCCACTACAACTTCCCGGGCTCGCTCGAGAGCTACTACCAGGAAGCCGGGCGCGCCGGCCGCGATGGCCTGCCCGCCGACTGCGTGCTGCTCTATCAGCCGGAAGACAAGCGCATTCAGAGCTTCTTCCTCGGCGGCCGCTATCCGACGCCCGAGCAGACGCGCAACGTCGCCGAGGCGCTGGTCCATCTGACCGGCGGCAAGGTCGCGGCGCCCGATGCCGACGATCACGATCCGGTGTTCGTCGCGGTCAAGGACATCGCGGAGCGCGCGGAGGCGCCGGCGAAGAAGGCGCGCGTCGTGCTGTCGTTCCTCAAGGAGGTCGGCTTCGCGGCGGAAGCGCCGGGCGCGCGGTTCGCGCCGCTGCACACCGAGCCGCCGTCGATCGAGGAGCTCGCGCGTGCCGCCAGCCGGTACGAGCAGAAGCGCGCGCAGGACCGCGCTCGCCTCGCGGCGATGCTGCGCTACTCGCAGTCGCATCTGTGCCGTACGCGCCTGCTCGTCACGTACTTCGGCTACACCGACGCGCCGGCGTGCGGCTCGTGCGACAACTGCCAGCGCGCCGCGAAGGCGGCCCCGGCCCCGGTGCGCGACGCGGAGACCCGCGCGGCCGAGCAGACGGCCCGCCGCGGCGGCGACCCGATGACGCGCAAGGAGCTGCTCGAGGAGGCGATGCGCCGCCGGCACACGGCCGGTCGCGGACGCGCCTTGAAGATCGAGAGGGTGAAACGCCCCGTGTTCGGGCCGCTCGAGAAGGGCGATCTCGTCCGCCACGCGCAGTGGGGCGATGGCGAGGTCGTCCGCGTCGTCGGTGACTCGATCTACACGTTCTTCCCGGTCCACGGCGAGAAGCTGCTCAAGGCGAGCTTTCTCGAAAAGATCAGCGCCTAGTGTAATAGTCGGGGCGTGTCTGCGGACCCGACCCTCGCCCGACGCCAGGTCGCCTGGTGGTGCTGGGGTGTGTCCGCGTTCTTGATCCTGGTCGGCATCGTCGGCCTGTTCACGGAGAACATCGGCCCGCTGCCGACAAACCGGCTGCACGCCCTCGGCCTCAACCTCGGCGTCGGCCTCGTCGGGTTCGGCTTCGCGCGGTTCTCCGAGGAGCGCCTGTTCGTGCTGATCGTCGGCATCGGCATGCTCGCGCTCGCGCTGCTCGGGTTCATCCCCGCGACCCAGGCGATCCTCTACCCGCGCCTCCACATGAACACCGCCGAGAGCGTGCTCGAGCTCGCCGGTGGCGTAGTATCGCTCGGGCTGTGGGCGCGCAGCCGCTAGACGTACCTCGAAGGCCACTCGGCCTCGAGCTGGTGCTGGTCGCGCTCGTCGCGCTGGCCGTGCTCGTGCCCGGCATCACGCGCTACTCGCTCGTCGACCCGTGGGAGACGCACTACGGCGAGGTCGCCCGCAACATGCGCGCGAACCACGATCTGGTGCACATGGACTGGCCCGGGACCAATATGCAGGCCGAGGGGGACGAGGGCTTTCGCAGCAAACCAGTGCTGACGTTCTGGCTGATGGCGGCGGGCATGCGTGCGTTCGGGGTCGCGGCCGACGGCGGTTACTCGGGCGAGCTCGTCACCGACGGGCGCACGATGGCCGCGATCCGCATGCCGTTCATCGCGTGCGCGGTGATCGGCCTCTTGCTCGTGTGGTTCATGCTGGCGCGGCTCGTCTCGCGGCGTATCGCGTGGCTCTCCGTGCTGATCATCGGGTCGACGCCGTTCTTCTGCCTGATCGCGCGCCAGGGCATCCCCGACATGCCGCTGTGCATGACGGTGATGGGCGCGGTGTCGCTGTTGATCCTCGCGCTCGAGGACGACGGCCCACTGCGCCCGGGCTGGCGCGGGCTCGACGCCCGGCACTGGCTGATCGGCGCGTGGGGGCTGTTCGCGTTCGTGCAGGCCGCCTACGCGGTGCTGTATTTCGTGCGCTCGCCCTGGATCGTGATCCCGGTGTTCCCGAAGCCGGCGGTGTTCTTCCCGGTCCTGATCGCGGTGCTGATGGCCGGCCTCGACACGCGCGTGTGGCGCTATTACGCGTGGCCGCTGCGCTACGTGTTCCGCGTGCTGGTGCTGCCGTTCACGTGGTCGTGGGCGCGCGCGGGCGTCGTCGCGGAGAAGCTCGTCGCGATGTCGCCGCTGACGACGATGCGACAGGTTTATTTGCTGTGGGCCTACGGCCTGCTCGGCGTCAGCATCCTCGCGAAGGGGCCGCCCGGCGTGACGGTCGTCGTCGGGGTCGCCGTGTTCTACGTCGTGCTGCTCGGCAAGTGGCGCGAGCTCTTCGACGGTGGCTTCGAGATCAAGCGCGGCCTGTTGTTGATGACGATGGTGTTCCTGCCATGGCACCTCGGCATGTGGCTCAAGGACGGCCTGCGCTTCATCCAGGAGTACCTGTTCACGCACATCCTCGATCGCGCGACCGCTGACCCCGACAAGTCGCTCGGCACGTTCGAGTACTACACGTCGCAGCTCGGGCACGGCATGTGGCTGTGGGCGGCGCTCGTGCCGCCGGCCGTGGTCGCGGCGCTATTGCGCGCGCGGCCGACGACACGCGAAGGCCGCGTCCGCTTCCTCGTCGCGCTGTGGGCGATCGCGGGCGTCGCGGTGTTCTGTCTCGTCACGACGAAGTTCCACCACTACATCCTGCCGGCCGTACCCGCGCTTGCGATCCTCATCGCGTTCTTCCTCGACGATCTGTGGGCCGGCCGCGACCGTCTGCATCCGGCGTTCGCGGCGGCCGGCATCGCGATCGTGCTGTTCGTCGCGCGCGATCTGATCTGGGAGCCCGACCGCTGGATCGAGCTGTTCACGTTCCGCTACGACCGCCCGTGGCCGTCGGTCGACCCGTGGTCGATCGACACCAGCGATGGCTTCCTCGCGCTCGGCGTCGTCGCCTCCGCCGCCGTGCTGCTGCTCGCCGTGTGGCGGCGCGCGGGTGTGATCGCGATCGGCGCCGCCGCGCTCGCGATCTGCACGTGGGCGCTCCAGGTCTACATGCCGCTCGCGGGCACGCACTGGGGCATGCGCGAGGCGATGCGCACGTACTACGAGCAGCGGACGATCTACGGCGATCACGTCGTCTACTACGGCGCGAGCGAGCTCGCCGACGACTGGGCGGGCCGCACGACCTGGCGGATCGAGACGTTCATCCCGGGCGGGCTCATCGTCGGCCAGCCGATGACCGTCACGCTGACCGTGATGAAGCCCGAGGACGAGCGCGTGACCGATGCAACGCTGACGCTCGTCGGCACCGCGTCGCACATCGGCGCGCATACGATCGACGTCGCGTTCCCCAAGAGCGAGCTCGCGAAGGTCGAGCCGCTGATCGCGCGCGGCCGCCAGAACGCCAGGCACGGCGGCCCACCGCGCCACGCGATCGACGCCGATCGCCTGATCGTGTGGAACCTCTACTGGCGAGGCGAGCAGTTCTGGAGCGGCGGCGAGGTGTGGGGCGCGCTCCCCGAGCTCAAGACGACGTTCCAGTTCGCCGAGAACGACAAGGTGCTCAAGTACCTCGCCGACCGCACGCGCGCGCCGCTCGGCCGTCGCTACTTCGTGATCAGCGAAGCCGGTCACATGCCGGGGATCCGCGGCGCCCTGCCGACGCAGCGCGCGAAGGAGACGTTCGAGATCCTCGACACGACCTCGAACAAGTTCTCGCTCGCGGCGTTCGAGCTGTAGCGCTAGCCGCGCTGGCGACGCGCTTCGTACAGCGCGAGCGCGGCAGCCACGCTGACGTTGAACGAGCCAACACCGGCGCGCGCCATCGGGATCAGCGCGTGGAAGTCGCAGTTCTTCGCGACGAGCGGCCGCACGCCGCTGCCCTCGGCGCCGAGCACGAGCACGGTCGGGCCCTTGAGGTCGAGCTTCGCGATCGGCTGCGCCGCCTCCGTCGCGTGCACGGCGACGCGCCACACGCCGAGCTCGCGCAGCTCGTCGAGCGCGCGCACCAGGTTGCCGACCTGCGCGATCGGCAGCAGCTCGCTCGCGCCGGCGCTCGTCTTCGACACGATCGCCGTCACCTGCGCCGCCCGATGCTCGGGAATGATCACGCCGCTCGCGCCGAGCAGGTACGCGCTGCGCAGCACCGCGCCGAGGTTGCGCGGATCCTCGACGCCGTCGAGCGCGACGATCAGCGCCGGCTCGTGCGTGCCATCGCCGCGCGCCGCGCCCTCGAGCAACGCATCGACGTCGACGTACGCGAGCGCGCCGACCCACGCGATGACGCCCTGATGCCGCGCGTCCTCGCCGACGGCGCGGTCGAGGATGTCGCGCTCGCGGTCCTCGACGCGGATGCCGGCCGCGCGGGCCGCGGTGACGATCGCGGCCACGGGGTCGCTCGTGCCGCGCGGGTCGCTGCCCTTGTCGGCGCGCCGCGGGTCGACCCACACGGCCTTCACGCTGGAGGCGCGCCGCGCGATCAGCTCGCGCACCGGCCCGACGCCGTAGACGACGCGCTCGCCGGGGCCCCGAATCGGCCCGCCCGCGGGTTCCTGAACGTCCCGCTCTCGCTGCACGGGCCGGCGATCGGGCGGTCCACCATGACGCGGTCCGCGACCGTCCCCCCGGCGGCCGTTCACGTCAGCTCCGCCACGATCGCGCGCGCGGCGGCCGCCGAGTCCTGTGCATCGCGCAGCGG
Organism: Deltaproteobacteria bacterium; assembly: GCA_019237945.1. Classification (GTDB taxonomy): domain Bacteria; phylum Myxococcota_A; class Polyangia; order Haliangiales; family Haliangiaceae; genus JABFXX01. Next base: position 6,487 of record JAFAOG010000094.1, read on the forward strand.
ACGGCCCACGACGACCATGTCCGCGCCCGCCTGGCGCGCCTGCGCCGGCGTCGTCACGCGCTTCTGGTCGCCCGCGTCGGCGCCCGTGGGACGGACGCCCGGCGTCACGATGAGAAAGCCTTCGGGCACACGCGCGCGGATCGCGGCGGCCTCGCGCGGCGATGCGACGACGCCATGGCAACCGGCGGCCGCGGCGAGGTCCGCGCGCCGGCGGACGAGGTCCTCGACCGGGCCTTGCGCGCCAACGGCGGCGAGGTCGGCATCGTCCATCGACGTGAGCACGGTGACCGCGAGGATCTTCGTCGCGCCCGCGGCCTTCACCGCCGCCTCGAGCATCGCGCGCCCGCCGCCCGCGTGGACGGTGAGCAGGCCCGCCCCGAGCGACGCGACGCGCGCGGTGGCGCGGCCGACCGTCTCGGGGATGTCGTGCAGCTTGAGGTCGAGCATCACCGAGAGCCCGCGCGCCGTGTAGTCGCGCACGATCGCCGGGCCTTCCGCGAGGAACAGCTCGAGACCGACCTTGACCCACGAGGGCACGCCCGCGAGGCGCGTGACGAACGCATCGGCGTCCGTTCGCGAGGGAGTATCGATCGCCGCGATCAGACGGTTGCCGACGGAGAACGCCATCGGCCCGTTGGTATCACGGAGCGACGCGGATCGAATAGACGCCGCCGGTCTCCTGGACGACCGTGTAGACGACGCCGGGGTCGGCGCGGCGGTGGTCCTTGTCGAACGTGATCGCGCCCGTGACGCCGGCGAGCTGACCGGTCGCGAGCGTCTGCGCGAGGCCGGAGCGACCGCCTGCCGCACCGGCGGCGACGAGCTGGGCGGCGTCGTAGGCGTAGGCATCGGTGGCGGCGGGCGCGTGACCGTAGGCGCCGCGGTAGGCGTCGACGAACGGCTTCTGCTTGGGGTCGTCGTCGTCGGGGTAGAAGCCGGGGGCGAGCAGCGCGCCCTCGGAGTGGCGGCCCGCGTTGACGAGGTACTGATCGTTGAGGTCCTCGGCCGTCGACAGCAGCATGATCGGGCGGCCGCCGATCACCTTCTTGGGGAACGGGAGTGCGCGCGCCAGGTTACCGGTCGCGGCGAGCGCGGGGGCGATCAGGCCGAGGACGTCCGCCTGATCGGGGACGAACACCGCTTGCCAGCCCGAGGTGCCGAGCTGCGCGGCGGGCTCCGCGAACGACTTGGTGTCCTTCGCGTAGGTCACCGTCTTGACGATCGTACCGCCGCCCTTCTCGATCGCGGCCGTGAACGCGGCGCCGACCGCCTTGCCATAGCCGTTGGCGGGCGCGAGCACCGCGAACGTCTTGATGCCCTTGGCGAGCGCGCGCTGCGCGAGCGTGCGGGCGCGGGCCTCCGCCGAGTGGCGCACGTGGAAGATGAACGGGCCGGTCGCGCGCTGCTCGGGCGCGGTCGCGAGCGAGATCAGCGGCAGCTGGTGGTCGCCCGCGCGCGCGGCGGCGGCGTCGACGGACGCGCCTTCGATCGGGCCGATGATCGCGACGACGTTCTTGCCCGCGAGGTCGTCGACGGCGGCGGCCGCCTCGCTCTGATCGACCGCCTTGCGCGTCTCGATCGCGGCGACGCCCTTCCCCGTCGGCGCGCCGGCGGCGAGGCTGAGGCCGGCGATCGCGGCCTCGGCGACGCGCGACTCCTTCTTGCTACCGATCGGGATCACGGCGCCGACGAGGCCCGGGTTGCCGTTCGAGGTCGCGGCGCCGCCGGCCTGCGCGGCCGTGATCGTCTCGGGGAGGCCGACCGCGGCGCGCACCGGCTTGAGATCGACGCGCAGCTTCGCGCCTCGCGCCGTATCGCCCGCCGCCTCCGCGATCAGGATCAGGCGCGAGCCGACGGTCGCGATGCTCGGCCCTCGACGATCGGCGAGCTCGTCATAGATCCGCGCGAGCGTGTTCGGGTCGGCGGCGGCGACCAGATCCTCGACGCGCGCAAGGATCACGGCGCGCTCCGCCGGCGTGACGCGGTCCCACAGCTGATCGAACACGGGGAGCGCGGTCAGTGGGCGGTCGCCGGCGGCGGTCGAGTACGCGACGGCGGCGAGCCACTCGGTGCGCTCGTCGTCGTTCTCGATCGCCTTGTCCGTTCCGGCGAGGAGCCGGCGCGCGTTCGCCGCGTCGCCCTCGTAGTTCTTCGTGATGCCGAGGAACATGCGCGCGCGCAGTGCGAGGCCGGCGTCGGGCGCGTCGGTGACCGGCGTCAGCTGCTTCTCGGCGCCCGCGTAGTCATGCGCCTTGATCGACGCCATGCCGGCGTAGAGCTGCGCGAACGGCACGATCGGGTCCTGCGGGAAGTCCTGGACGATCTGCTGGAACTCCTGGCCCTCGCTGCCGTCGCGCAGGAACTTGGCGCGGGCGTCCTGGAAGCGGGCGCGCGCGGTCGCGTTGCCGTTCGTCGGGACGTCGGGGACGAGCGTGTGGCGATGGCCGTGGGGACAGGCCGCCAGCAGAAGCAGCAGCACGAGCAGCCCGTGTTTCACTCGTTGACAGTAGCAAAAGGCGGTATGCAACGCCCATGTCTCGCCAGGATCGGCTCGCCGCGGATCTCGAACGCGGATTCAAGGCTCTCGAAGAGGGTCAGATCGATGACGCACTCACCGTGCTCGAACGTGTCGAGAAGATCGACCGGCACAACGCGGATGTCGTGACGCTGGCGGCCGCGATCGCCGACGCGCAGGCCGACTTTCCGACCGCGCTCGCCAAGTACCAGGAGCTCGCGCAGCTGCGGCCGGACGACCCGATGCCGCGCGTGTGCATCGCGCGAATCCTGCTGCAGGATCAGGGAGATGCCGAGGGCTCGCTCGCCGCGATCGAGCAGGCGTTCGACTTCATCGACGAGGAAGACGACCTGATCGAGGCCGTGATCGTGCGCACCGAGGCGCTGCTCGCGCTCGACGACATCGACACCGCGCGCGAGTCGCTGGCCGAGCTGTCGACGAGCGTGATCGACAACGCCGAGATCGCACTCGACCTCGGCGAGCTCGCGCTGGCCGCGGAAGATCTCGACGCCGCCAAGCGTTGGATCGAGATCGTCCGCAAGGAGCCGGAGCTCGAGGCGGAAGCGCAGCACCTGATCGGACGGATCTGCGAGGCGGCCGGCGATCGCAAGGGCATGGTCGCGGCCTGGCAGCGCGTGCGCGAGCTCGATGCGAAGCTGCCCTCGCCGCCCGTCTCGATCTCCGAGGACGAGCTCGAGCGCATCGCCGCCGCCGCGCTCGCCGAGCTACCAGCCCTGGTCCGCGACAAGCTCCAGCGCGCGCCGATCCTGATCGACGACTACCCGAGCGCCGACCTGATCGACGAGGGCCTCGATCCGCGGATGCTCGGCGTGTTCTCGGGGACGCCGATGACCGAGGGCGGCGCGTCGGCGCCGAGCGTGACGAACATCCGCCTGTTCAAGACGAACCTCGAGCGCAGCGCCGTCGATCTCGATCACCTCGCCGAGGAGATCCGCATCACCGTGCTTCACGAGACCGCGCACTACTTCGGCCTCGACGAAGCAGACCTCGAGCGGATCGGCCTCGACTGAGCCGCGCCTCGTCGATCACGTGGTGGTGCGGCGAGCGCTCGCACGCCGGGTCGGTCGCGCCCGCGTCGCCGGTCAGCGCGAACGCCTGACACCGGCAGCCGCCGAAGTCGACGTCCTTGCGCTCGCAGCTCGCACACGGCTCCGGCATCCACAGCTCGCCGCGGAACGCCTCGAGCGCGGGCGAGTTGTGCCAGATCTGCGCGAGCGGGCGATCGGTGACGCTCTCGAACGAAAGCGTCGTGATCGTCGACGCCGCGTGACACGGGAACACGCGCCCGTCCGGCCCGACGTGGATGAACCGCCGCGCCCAGCCGTCCATGCAGGCCTTCGGCGTCGTGCCGAAGTAGTCGGGCTTGACGAACAGCACGTCGATGCGGCCGGCGAGCCGCTGCTTGTGATGGGTGGCGCGCTCGGCGGCGGCCTCGAGCTGCTCGCGCGTCGGCAGCAGCGCCTCGCGGTTCGCGAGCGCCCACGCGACGTACTGCGTGTTCGCGAGCTCGAGTCGATCCGCGCCGGTTTGCTCGGCGAGCGCGACCAGCTCGTCGATCTCGTTCGCCGGCTCGTCGAGATTGCCCGCGTGCAGCACGCAGTTGAGCGTCAGCGGCAGGCCGAGCTCGCGGACCCACCGGATCACCTCGAGCTTGCGCGCGTGTCCCTGGTAGTCGGCGATCGCATCGGCGCGTTCGGCGCGCGCGGACTGGATGCTGACCTGCACGTGATCGACGCCCGCATCGCGGAGAGCCGCGAGTCGCTCGCGCGTCGCCCCGATGCCGCTGGTCACGAGGTTCGTGTACACGCCGAGCGCGTGCGCCTTGCCGACGAGCGCCTCGAGATCGCGCCGCGCGAGCGGTTCGCCGCCGGTGAAGTGGACCTGCACGACGCCGAGCTCCTCCGCATCCTCGAGCACGCGCTCCCACGCCGCGGTCGACAGCTCGTCGTGTACGAGCTCGAGCGGGTTGCTGCAGTACGGGCACGCCAGCGGACACCGGTGCGTGACCTCCGCGATCAGCGTGTAGGGCCGCGGCGCGCTCACGCGAGCAATCCCTTCGCGGCGAGCTGCTCGACGAGCGCCGCGACGTCCGCCTCGACCTCCGCGACCGGTGCGCCGTGCTCGCGCGCCAGCTCCTCGGCGATCGCAGCGACCGTGCGCGTGCCGTCGAGCCGCTGTGCGATCGCCGCCGCGGTCGCGTTGAGCACCTGCCCGCGCTCCGGGTACAGCAGCAGCCACTGATCGTCATGACGATCGTGCTTGAGCCGGACCTTCGCGGCGAGCTTCGGCTTCACGACGCGGTCGCCGCCTGCACTGCGTCGAGCAGCGCCCACAGGATGTTGCACTTCGTGATCAGCGCGTCGAGGCAGCGCTCCTGGACCTCGGGCGTCTTCGCGTGCGCGAGCACGAACGCGATCGCCTCGCCGCTGTCGGTCCGCGCGCGATCGACGCGCCCGCGGAAATACTCGAGCGTGTCGCGCTCGACCCACGGGTAGTGCGTTTCCCACGCGACGACCCGGCGCGCCATGATGTCGGGCGAGAAGAACTCGGTCAGCGACGACGCCACCGCCTCGACGAGCGGCCGCTCGCGCACGAGCGTGACGTACGCATCGCACGCGAACCGCACCGCCGGCAGGACGTGCTTCAGCGACCGCACCTCCTCGACGTCGAGCCCGACGCCCTTCGCGAGCCGCAGCCACTGCGCCAGCCCGCCCTCGCCTTCGTGCGCGCCGTCGTGATCGACGATCCGCCGCATCCACATGCGCCGGAACATCGGATCCTCCGACTTCGACAGGATCAGCGCGTCCTTGATCGGAATTCGCGTCTGGTAGTAGTAGCGGTTCGTCACCCACGCCTGGATCTGCTGGCGGCTCAGCTGCCCCGCATGCATCGCGACGTGAAACGGATGCCGGTCGTGATAGCGCTGCTCGCCTTCCGCGCGAAACCGCGCGACGAGCTCGTCGGGCGTCATAGCTCGATCTCCATGCCGTCGAACGCGATCTCCCAGCCCGCGCGGATCACCGCCCGCCGCTCCGCGCTCTCAGGATCGAGGATCGGGTTCGAGTTGTTGATGTGCGTGTAGATCCGTCGCGTCGCCTGCAGCGACGCCGCCTCGACCGACACCTCGATCGGCACGTGCGCCATGTCCGCCGCGCGCGCCTCGCCCAGGCCCGCTCGCACCAGCTCGTCCTCGCGGTAGAACGTGCCGTCGAACAGCAGCACGTCGCACGGCAGCGGCCGCACGCGCGCACACGCCGCCGCGTACACGAGCGTCTTTCTCCCCCTCACGCGCAGCCCGACGTTGTCCCCGACCTCGGGCTCGCCGGGCAGGTGCACCGGCCGCTTGCCCGCCAGCGGAAACGGCGTGATCGAGAACCCGGCGATCGACACCGTCTCGTCCATCACGAGCTCGTGCGCCTCCAGCTGGCCCTCGAACCGCCGCAACGTCCGCACGAACACGCTCTGCTCGAGCCCGCGCCACACGCTCGCCGTCGCGTACACGGCCAGCGGCTGGCTCTCGCGCAGCGAGAACAATCCGAGCACGTGGTCGAGATCGCCATTCGTGAGCACGATCCCCGCGATCGGCGTCCCGCGTGCAGTTTGTGGCCAGAGCGCACGCGTCCGCGCGATCTGCACGAGCACGTCGGGCGAGCAGTTCACCAGGACGACGCCGCTCTCGCCGACCAGCGCGACCGAGTCCTGCGTCCGCGCGAGAAATCCCGGCCGGCCCTCCCGCACCGCGCGACAGTTCACGCAGCCGCAGTTCCACTGCGGAAATCCTCCACCGGCTCCGGAACCGAGGACGATGGCGCGCACCCATCTCTCCTAGCACCCCGCGCCGCGCACGCTTCCGTTAGAGACCCTCACACTCGCGGCGCACGCCATGCAATCGCTCTCCGGCATGAGCCGCTGGACCCGTCCCGAGATGCGCGAGATCAAGATGGACGCCGAAATCTCCTCCTACCAGGAGGATCCGGATCCGTGGCGCAACACGCCGCCTATTGCGGAATGCACTGGCCGAGCACAACCGTCCCCGGCGCACAGAAGCCCTGCGGCCCGCCGAGCGTGACGCAGCACTCGCCGGCGTTCGTGCACTGACTGTTCGTCGTGCAGAACAACCCCGACGCCGCATCGGGCGCCGCATCCGGCGGCCGCGCATCGACAACGACCGCCGCATCCATCTTGACGACGGGCGCGTCTCCCGTCACGTGCGGCGCATCGTCGTGGTGCGGCTGCACCGCCGCATCGACGCCGTTACCGCCATTCGTGTTCGTTCCCGTCGCACACCCACACGCCAGCGCCGCGAACACCAGTGCCGTCCATGTCGCGTTCGACATTCGTTACCCTCGCCGCGCACAATATCCCTGCGCCGCGAGACCTCAACACAAAAGTGAGCCATCCCCACAGGTCGGACCTGCGCCTGCGCATCACGCGCGATGCAGCGCGCAAAACGCCATCTCGCGCCGCACGCGCCACCCGGTCCCCTCGTACAGCTGCCGCGCCCGCGCATTCGCAGGGCTGACATGCAGAAACGCCTGCGCCCCCGAACGCGCCAGATCGTCGACGAGATGCGCCATCAGCCGTCGCGCCAGCCCCCGCCCGACGTGCTCGGGCCGCGTACACACCGCGCTGATCTCGCGCGCCCCCGGCCACCCCATCCGCTCCCCCGCCATCGCCGCCAGCACCCCGTCGCGATCGATCCCGACATACCGGCCCATCTCCGGCGTCCGCGATCGAAAGTAGTGCGGATACACGAGCGCCGCGAGCGCCAGCACGTCCGCCCGGCGCTCCGGCCCGAGCTCGACCACGTCGCCCGTCTCGCCACCCGTCGCCTCGGGCGGCGCGACGTGCTCGGCGACCATCTGCAGGATCACGCCGAAGTCCTCGAGCCGCCACCCGGCGCCCGCCGGAACCGCCGGCCGCGGCCCGACGCACAACACCGTGTCGCCGGCCGGCACGAGCTCGGCAAGCGCCGCATCGACGCGCGCGCCATCGCGCTCGACCGCGAGAAACGGCGCGACGTCGGCCGGATAGCGCGCGACGCCCGCCCCCGTGTGCGCGACGCCCGACGCAGCATGCGCGACGCCACGCGCGTTGCGCGCGAAGCCCGCGTGCAGCGTCGTCAGCGAGGCCCACAGCGGGTTGTCGAGCGCGGCCTGGAGGTCGAGTGGCGCCATGCCCAAGATATATGCTATCGGCATATATATGCGCAAGGCACATAATGCCGCTCGCCCGGACCCCGACGCGAACGATATCGAGCGCATCCGCGTCGCGCTGGTCGAGCTGCGCCGGCTGTTCCAGCGCAAGAACCTGACGGCGCTGTGGGCGGCAGCGGCCGGCGGCGATCCGCACCTCGACTACGCCGACCTTCGCCTGCTCGATGCGGTCGTCGTCGCGAGCGAACGCAAGCCCGGCTCGTCCGCGCGCCGCGGCGCGAACGGCGCGGCTCGCATGGCGGGCCCGGGCGCGACGGTCGGGGACATCGCGCGCCTGGTCGGCGTCGATCCGTCGCGCGCGAGCCGCCACGTCGCGCGCGCGGTGTCGCGCGGCCTGCTGGTGCGGCGCGTATCGCAGCATGATGCGCGCGCGGTCGTGCTCGAGATCACGCCAAAGGGCGCGCGCCTCCAGGCGAAGGGCAGCGACCTGACGCGCGCGCGGATCGCGCGCGCGGTCGCCGACTGGAGCACCGCGGACCGCGCGGTGTTCGAGCGGCTGTTCGCGCGGTTCGTGGGCGCGATGGTGCGCTGACCCGCGCGGTGTTCGAGGGGCTGTTCGCGCGGTTCGCGACAACACGCCGGCAGCGTGGCCGCATGGGGCCCGCCCGCGATTCGATACGAATGGCGATTCGTATCAAGTTGCCACCCGCAAGCGTGTGCGCAGGGAGGTTGGCCGCCGGGTCAGCGCGCGCGGTCGGATCGGCGCCGACGAACGAGCACCAGCGCGACCGGGAACGCGGTCAGCAGGAACGAGAGGCCGCCACCCGGCGCCTGGCAGCATCCGCCGCCCATCGCCTTCGAACCGCCGGTGCCGGCGTCGCCACCATTCGCGCCGCCGCCTCCCCCACCACCGCCGCCGCCCCCACCGCTGCCCGCGGCGTCCGGCATGCTCACCGCCGCATCGGGCGGCGCATCGACGGTGGTGACGTTGAGCGTCACCGTCTTCTTCAGCGTGCTCGCGGCGCTCATCGGGTCGACGACCTCGAGGGTGACGTCGTAGCTGCCGCTGGCGGTGTACGTGTGGACGGGGTTCTGGGCGGTGCCGGTCGTGCCGTCGCCGAAGCTCCAGTTGTAGTGCAGGGCGCTCGGCATCGACTCGAGGTCGGTGCTCGCGTTCGTGAACGTGACGGCGAGGCCGGCGTTGGTGAACGTGAACGCGGCGGTCGGCTCGGTGTTGACGGTGCGGTAGTTGTTGATGCCGCACCGCATGCGGTTGATCTGCTCGTTCGTGAACGTCGTCATGCACGCGTCTTGCGAGTAGTCCATGTAGTTCTCGATCGGCGCGTTCTTGCCGTCGTTGCAGCCGTCGGCGACGACCGCGCAGCCGTAGTTCGCGACCTTCTCGCGCGTCGTGTCGGCGAGCGTGTCGCCGCTCGTGTAGGGCGCGCTTGCAGTGCCGCAGCCGCTCTGGAACGTGTGGAACAGACCGAACCAGTGGCCGATCTCGTGCGTGGCGGAGGCGCCGAGGTCGTACGGCGCGTAGGACGCGTTGTTGCCGACGCTCTGGTACGCGAGCACGACCCCGTCGACGGAAGACGCGGTCGCGCGGTCCCACGGGAACGTCGCGTAGCCGAGCAGGCCGGCCGCATCGAGGTTGTTCGAGTAGAGGTTGAGATACTTCGATGTATCCCAGTGGAGCGCGCTCTTCATCGGGCTCGAGCCGTTGGTGCTGCCCTCGGAGAAGTAGGAGTCGTTGGTGACGCGATCGATCCCGGTCGTCGGGTTGCCCTGCGGATCGAAGCGCGCGAGCACGAACTTGATGCCGGCGTTGTTGCCCGGGGCGCCGTGCGAGCCCGAGATCGCCTGATAGTCCTCGTTGAGGATCTGGATCTGGCTCTGGACCTGAGCGTCGCTGATGTTGCCCGTGCCCTGGCTGTTCGACACGACGTGCATCACGACCTGGACCACATAGGTCTTGCCGTCGAGGTACGCCTGGTTGATGTGCGTCGCGTTCGCGCTGCAGTCGGTCGCGGAGAGCGCGGCCGGGACTTGCGCGGGGTCGATCGCGGGCGTGCCGCAGCGACCGCCGCTCGCCTGCCACTCGGGCGATGCGAAGTACTCCTGC
>JAFAOG010000107.1 GCA_019237945.1 Deltaproteobacteria bacterium
TGAATCGCGTTCAGCAATCCAACGCCTTCGTGCATCGGACGCTGGAATGCTTTACGGCCCGAGATTAAGCCCATGCCGCCGGCGCGCTTGTTGATCACGGCCGTCGTCACGGCTTCCTTGAGATCGCTGTCGCCCGCCGACGCGCCGCCCGAGTTGATCAGGCCGACGCGACCCATGTAGCAGTTCGCGAGCTGGTAACGCGTCATGTCGATCGGGTTGTCGGTCGTCAGCTCGCTGTAGACCTTCTTGTGGGTCTTGCCGAACCCCTTGAGCGCGGGGTCGTTGTAGCCGCCGTTCAGCTCGGGGAGCTTCTGCTTGATGATGTCGGCCTGGATCGTGACGCCGAGGTGGTTGGCCTGGCCGGTCAGGTCCGCGGCGAGGCTCTGGTCGCCGTTCGCGGTCTTGAACGACCCGTTGCGCACGTAGCACCACAGCACCGTGAACATGCCGAGCCGATGGGCCTCTGCGAACGCCTCGCTGACCTCGTGGAGCTGGCGGCGCGACTCGGGCGCTCCCCAGTAGACCGTCGCGCCGACGCCCTGCGCACCCATGTCGAAGCACTGGCGCACGTTGCCGAACAGCGTCTGGTCGAACGTGTTGGGGTAGCTGAGCAGCTCGTTGTGGTTGATCTTCACGATGAACGGAATCTTGTGCGCGTACTTGCGCGCGACGATGCCGAGCACGCCGAACGTCGACGCGACGGCGCTGCAGCCGCCCTCGATCGCGAGCTTGACGATCCACTCGGGGTCGAACATCTGCGGGTTCGGCGCGAACGAGGCGCCCGCCGAGTGCTCGATGCCCTGATCGACGGGCAGGATCGAGACGTACCCCGATCCGCCGAGGCGGCCGTGATCGAACATCGACTGCAGGGCCCCGACGACGCGCGGGGTCCGGTCGCTGTTGACGTAGATGTCGTCGACGTAGCGCGGCGACGGCAGGGTGAGCGAGGCGGCCGGGATCGTCTTGCTCTGGTGCTCGAGCAGGGGGGCCTTGTCGCCGAGGATGTCGCGGATCTTGCCGATGTCCATGAGGGGTGGTGTACCGCCCGAAAGGAAGTGGTTGCAATCGGGGGCGTCGGGTCGATACAACGCTGGCCGGGAGTTGCCCATGCGCCTAGCTCTATCCTTCACCTTGCTCTCACTGACCGTTGCCGCCTGCGGTGGCGGTGATTCCAAGACGCCCGACGCCGCCATCAAGGATGTCGGCTTCAACAAGCCCACCAAGGGCGTCAAGGCCAACATGCAGACCAGCGGCACGTGGAGCGAGATCGGCCCGGCCGACCTCTCGTGCCTCGGGACGCCGTCCGATGATCAGGCGACGACGGTCGCGGTCACGCTGCACGTCAACGTCGCCGACTTCCAGTCGGGCAACGCCGTGCCGGGCGCGATGGTCACCGCGTTCAAGGACGTGATGACGGACATGCCGTTCGACACGCAGACCGCGGACACGAACGCCCACGCGACGATCACGATCCCCGTCGGCACGAAGCGCTTCGGCTTCAAGATGACGACGAGCGACATGTCGACGATGCCGACGTTCCTGCTCAACCAGACCGTCGCGCCGAGCGTTGCCGTGCAGCCCGCCGACACCGCGTGCAGCACGCCGCCGTGCTTCTCGAAGATCCAGAGCGTGTCGGCGTCGACCGCGGCGACCCTGCCGGCGCTGATCGGCGAGACCCGCAACACGGGCACCGGCGTGATCGCCGGCGCGTTCCGCGACTGCATGAAGCACGAGATCTCGAACTTCGTCGCGACGGTCTCGTCGACGAAGGGCACCGCGACGCCGATCGCCGGCGCCGAGGCGTACTACTTCTCGGATGCCGTCGACCTGCCGGTTCACCACCAGCAGCAGGAAGCGGCGAGCAAGGACGCGCTGTTCATGGTGATCCAGCTCCCCGCGACGCAGAGCGCGTACGTCCAGATGTGGGGCTACAAGACCGACGCCGACGCGATGGCCGGCGGCGAGATGACGCTGCTCGCCGAGCTGCCGGTGCCGGTGCTCGCGGACACGGTCATCACCGGCTCGTACGAGCCGCTTCGGCAGTAATATAGACGTGTGAGAGATCCTGGCCGCGACGCGCTCGTCTCGTGGGCGCTCGCGCTGGTCCTCGTCACCGGGCTCGTTCACATCAACGTGACGCTGCCCGCGATCGGGCACGTCGGCTCGGCGCTCGTCGCCGTGCTGTTCCTGTACGGCCCGATGGTGATCGCGTGGCGCCGCGGCGAGGACCTCGACGACTACGGCTTCCACGCGGCGCCCGTCGCGCGGGGCCTCGTGACGGCGGCGGCCGCGATCGGCGTGATCTTCCCGATCTTCTGCGTCGGCTACTTCGCGTTCTACGAGACGGCGTGCGGCAGCCAGCTGCTCGCGCACCTCGTGCCGAAGAACATGTGCACGCATTACGCGGGGTGGGCGGGCGTCCACGCGCCGCCGATCACGCTCGAGTTTCTCAAGTTCTGCGCGGTGCAGCTGCTCGTCGTCGCGCTGCCCGAGGAGCTGTTCTTCCGCGGGTGCCTGCTCAAGCTGCTCGAGCAGAAGCTCCCGCCGAAGCGGCGCGTGCTCGGCGGCGGCATCGGCTGGGCGCTCGTGATCAGCGCCGCGATGTTCGCGCTGATTCATCTTCCAAAGGACGGCGATCCGCGCGCGCTCGCGACGTTCTTCCCGGGCCTGTTGTTCGGGTGGATGCGCTCCGCGACGGGATCGATCCTCGCGTCGACGGTGACACACGGATGCTCGAACATCCTGATTCGCCTGCTAGACCTCTCGGTGCTCCGATGATCGCCGCGCTCTTCGACATGGACAACACGCTCCTGCGGGTCGACACCGGCATGAGCTGGACGAAGTTCCTCTACCGCCGCGGCGAGCTGCCGGCGTCGATGGTCGCCAAGGCGATGTACTGGGCGACGCTCTACAAGCTCGCCGTGCTCGACATGGAGACCGTGTTCACGCGGCTGTGCCTCGATCTCGCGGGCGACAGCGAGGCCGAGATGATCGCGAAGTGTGCGGTCTGGTATCGCGAGCACATCGAGGCGCATGTCGCGCCCGCCGCGCGCGTCGCGGTCGAGCATCATCGCCAGGCCGGGCACACGATCGTGCTGGCGACGGGCTCGACGGTCTATGCGGCGACGCCGGTCGCCCGCGGTGTCGGCATCGATCACGTGCTGTCGAGCACGCTCGAGGTCGAGGCTGGGAAATTTACCGGCCGCCCGCGCGCGCTGTGCTTCGGCAAGCACAAGGTGTCGCTCGTCGAGGAGTGGGCCGCGTCACACGGCATCGATCTCGCGCGCAGCTACTTCTACAGCGACAGCTACAATGACCTGCCGATGCTCGCGCGGGTCGGCACGGCGATCGCGGTCAACCCCGACGCCCGGCTACGCCGCCACGCGAAGAAGAACGGCTGGGCGATCCAGCAGTGGAGCTGATGATGAAGAGTCTGGTGGTTCTGGTCGTGCTCGCGGGCATCGCGGCGGCGGACGTACACACGAACAAGACGGCGAAGGTGTCGTTCGACGCGCCGAAGACCTACAAGCT
>JAFAOG010000111.1 GCA_019237945.1 Deltaproteobacteria bacterium
TGCAGCGCATCGGCGCGTGGCAGGACGTCGCGCGCCGGCTCGCGCACGAGATCAAGAACCCGCTCACGCCGATCCAGCTCGCCGTGCAGCAGACCGTCTCGTCGTACAAGGGCGACGACGCGAAGTTCAAGCGCCTGCTCGACGACACCAAGGAGATCGTCGAGGAGGAGATCGAGTCGCTGCGGCGCCTCGTCGATACGTTCCGTACGCTCGGCCAGCTGCCGAAGGTGGAGAAGGCGCCGATCGAGCTCGCCGAGGTGATCGAGGAGCTCAAGCTCGACCCGACGTTCGCGCAGAAGCTCGAGCTCGACGCGCCGTCCGCCCCGGTCACCGTACGAGCCGACAAGCTGCTGCTCAAGCGCGTGCTCGCGAACCTCGTCGAGAACGGCATCCACGCCGGCCTCGAGGCGAAGACCGACGCGAAGGTCGTCGTGACGTGGCGCGCGGACGCCGAGGCGGTCACGATCACGGTCGACGACAGCGGCAAGGGCGTCCCCGACGACGCGCGCGAGAAGATCTTCGAGCCCTACGTCACGACGAAGTCGACCGGCACCGGCCTCGGCCTCGCGATCGCACGCAAGATCGCGATCGAGCACGGCGGCGAGCTCGCCCTCGCCCCCGACCGCGCCCCGACCGGCGGCGCCCGCTTCGTGATCACGCTCCCGCTACGAGGTCCTGATGCATCGCTGGCGTAGTCTGTTGTTCATCGCGGCGACCGGCTGCTCGTGGCTGCCGTCGGATACACCGGCGAAGAAGCCGAGGCCGACCGACCCCGATGTCGCCGAGATCGCGCACGAGTGGACCGTCGAGAACCACGTGCTCGCCGGCAACGCGGCGCTCACGGACGCCGACGCGAACGAGAACCTCGGCCGCAAGGTCGTGATCACGCCGACGTCGTATCGCTCGATGTTCGTCGGCAGCTGCGACGAGTCGGCGCGCCAGAAGACCGACCGCGTGTTCGCCGACGTGTTGACCGAGCTCGACCTCGCGGGCGAGGCACGCGACACCGCGATCAAGTTCGGCTTCGGCGACCCGATGACAGAGTACCGGCTGACGTGCCCCGGCAATGCGAAGGCGGTGCCGCTCGTGATCTACATCAGCGGCAAGCGCGCGATGACGTGCGCCGGCGGCGTCTGCTACCTGCTGTCCCGTTAGCGTTGGACGAGAAGGTCACCAGATCGAGTCGATCAAGTAGCGCTAGCCCGGCGGCGGAAGCAGGCGGAACAGCAGCGCATCCTTGTTCTGCGCGGCGACCGCGACGCACGCCTTGAAGTCGGCGAGCGCGCGCACGACGGTCTCGGCGAGCATGCGGCCGTCGTCGCGGCGGCGCGGTGCGTTGGGGATCGTCGCGAGGTACTTCACGAACTCGTCGTACTTGTCGATCAGCTTCTGCGGATCGAACTCCGTGAGCATCGGGATGAAGTGCGCGGGATTGATCACGACCCAGTCGCCCTTGCCGATCTCGAGGACGTTGCGGTCCGCGTACGGCGTGGTGAGCTGGTCGTGCGGGATCGTGCCGAGGAAGCCTTCGTCGTCCGCCTGGAACTTGTGCGGGTTGACCTCGGTGAAGAACGCGAACAGCTCGATGCCCTTGTGGAGGTTCGCGAGGTCGTCGTCGTCGAGCGGCGGGAACTTGTCGGGGATGCCGACGTGCAGCGCGGGCATCACGACGCGCTCGAGGATGTCGATCGCGAGCGGCTGGGTCGCGCGGCGCAGGCCGATGATCTGCGCGATCGCCTCGAACAGGCCGCGGTCGTTCGTCTGCTTCGCGACCGGCTGGTCTTGCTTCGCCTTCGACAGCGCCGCGATCACCTGCTCGACGATCTGCATGTTCTGCGGCCCGAGGCGCGGGCCCTTCTCGCGCAGCTCGCTGATCAGCTGCTCGACGGGCGCCTCGTTCCACAGCTTCGCGAGGTTCGCGAAGTCCATCGACATCCACTGCCCGAGCGGCACCGTGTGGAGGCGGATGTAGTGCTGCGCGAGGAACCGATCGAGGAGCCGGCGCTCCTTGTGCTCGAGCACGTCGAACTCGATGCGGCGGCTCGCCTCGGCGTTCTCGCGCGGGTGAGACGCGCCGTAGCCGGTCGCGTCGAGGCGCTTGG
The DNA here is from genome assembly GCA_019237945.1 of Deltaproteobacteria bacterium. Classification (GTDB taxonomy): domain Bacteria; phylum Myxococcota_A; class Polyangia; order Haliangiales; family Haliangiaceae; genus JABFXX01. The sequence goes on from JAFAOG010000111.1 coordinate 2,103, forward strand.
CGTCGACGCGGCGCTCGACGAGGAACGCCTTCGCCGCCTCCGCACGCTTCTGCGCGAGCGCATCGGGATCGGGCTCGCCCGCATCCGCGTGGCCCTCGATCTCGACGAGCGTGATGTGATCGGAGTCGACCAGGTAGCGCGCGATCTCGTCGAGCATGCCGATCGCGGGGCCCGCGATCTCGACCTTGCCCTCGGCGAACGGCACGCGCGCGATGATCTGCGGATCCGGCTCGTGGAGCTGACGGATGCGCTCGATCTCGGTGACCATCTTGCGCGTCGCGCCCGAGCCCATGCGCAGCAGCTGCTCGGCGAACACGAACGGCGCGATCTCGAGGAAGATCTTCGAGAACCCGATCCGCCACGTGTGCGGGTCGTCGCCCATCAGCAGCCAGTGTCCGCCGTGGCGCCGGCGCATCGTCTCGCCGATCCACGCGCCGTACGTGAACCACACTTCCCAGTGGTCCTCGCTCTTGAGGTCGAGCGCGTCCTTGTCGCCAATCTGGCCGAACAGCCACGTGTCGAACGTGATCAGCTCGAGCGACTGCGCGAGCGCGAGCGCCGCCGGATCGCCATCCTCGGCGAGCGAGTGCACGGTCTCGCCCTCGGGATCGATCAGCTCCTCGATGATCAATTCGCTCTGGCCACGCGCACGCGAGCTGAACCGATACGCGCCTTCGCGCAGCTCGTTCATCGCCTTCTCGAAGCGCTCCTTGGCCTGCTGCTCGGCAGCGGCGAGCTGCTTCGTGCTTTCGGACTGCTTGCCGGACTCGGACACGACCGGCAGAGTATACGAGTGGAGCGTCTGCGGCGAGCGCTGCGCGGCGAGGACTTACCGGTCGGAGAGGCGCTCCATCCCGTCGCGCTGCTCGCGGTCATCGTCCTCGTCGTCAACGACTGGGTGCTCAAGCCGCGCTTCCACGGCGCCATCACGGGAAAACTCTCGGATGTCGCGGGCCTGATCTTCGCGCCGGTTCTGCTCTCGGCCGTGATCGGCCTCGCACTGCACGTCCTGCGCCGCGGTGGCCGCCTCACCCACCGCCGCCTGGTGCTGTGCTGCCTCGCGACCGCCGCCGGATTCGCCGCCGTCAAGCTGTGCGCGCCCGTCCGCGAGCACCTCGCGGCGCTGCTCGGCCACCACGCCGAGTTCTACCCGGATCTCACGGACCTCTTCACGCTCCCGGCGGTGCTGGTCGCCTACTGGATTGGCCGCGACGAGCTGCGCCGCGTTCGGAGCTAGGGGTCGTCGGCGATCCCGTACTTCTTCATCAGGCGCTTGAGCACGTAGCGATTCGCCATTCCGAGCTCGCGCCATACCTTCTCGCGGACGCCGGCGTGCTTGTCGAGCGACGCCCGGATCTGTTCGGCCGTGAACGGCTGCGTGGCGAGACGGGGCTTGTGCGCGCGGACGATCTCGCCGGCGATGTCGTCGGTCAGCTCGAGCGAGCTGCCGCGGCTCGTCACCAGCGCGCGCAGCAGGAACGAGTCGAGCTCGCGCACATTCGTCGTGTAGCGATGCGAGACCAGGGCGCGCACGAGCGCCGGCGACAACCGTGGCTCGTTGCCGCCGAAGAATCGCATCGCGATCGGCGCGTCCTTCTTCGCGTGGCGGCGCAGCAGGTGACGCGCGATCAGCGGGATGTCCTCGCGCCGTGCATTGAGCGACGGCATCGTCAGACGCAGCACCAGGCGCGCCGCGAGATCGTGCTTGAGCGCATCCGGTCCGCGGTTCGTCGCCGCGACGACGCGCAGGTCGGCGTGACGACGCTGGGCCTCGCCGAGACGGCTGTACTCGCCTGCGTCGAGCACGCGCAGGAGGTGACTCTGCAGCTCCTGCGGCATCTCGGCGATCTCGTCAAGGAACAGCGTCGATCCGTCGGCCTCGCCGATCACGCCGCGCCGCTCGGGCATGCCGGCGTTCGGATAGCTCGCGACGTTGCCGAACAGCTCGGCATCGATCAACCCCGACGGGAACGTCGCGGCATTGCGAGCGACGAGCTTCTTGCCGGCGCGCGCCGACTGCGCATGGATCGCCTGCGCGCCGAGCTCCTTGCCCGTCCCGCTCTCGCCGAGCACGAGCACGTGCGCCGACAGCGCGCCGATGCGCGCGCACTGGTCGCGCAGCTCCCACGCCGCCGCGGACTCGCCGACGATGCCGTACGCATCCGGCTCGCCGAACATGCCGATCGCGACGTGCGTCGCCGGCAGCGCGCGGGGACGATCGACGCACAGAAAGATCGCTTGCCCGGGAATCTCGATCGTCTCACCGGCGCGCACCACGAGCTCGCTGTCCGCCGGCTCGCCATCGTGGAGCAGCGCCTTCTTGCCGAGGTTCTCGATCGCGACGCCGCCGGCCTCCGCTGCGATCACGAGATGACGGCGCGACAGGAACGGGTTGTCGAGCGGCTCCGTCGGCTCGTCACGCCCGGGGCGCTGCCGGATCAGCTCGGCGCGCGGCTCGCTGCCCTCTGCGGCACCGCGGCCGAACACCGCCGGCTCACCGTCGCCGCGCGGCGCGAGCAACTCACCGACGCGCGCTGGATCCGTCGCCGACCACACGAGCACGAGCGCAGCGACGTCGGACTCGCGGACGCTGGCGTCGCGTTCGTGCGCGGTACTGCTATCGAGTGTGGTGGTCGCGGTCACCGGGCCGGCTGTCGAGCCGGGCCACCAGCTTACGCATTTCCGCGACCGCGGGCACGTCCGTATCGGCCACGGACCACGCGTCGATGACCTTCTTCGCGAGCTCCCGCGCCTTCGCCACGTCGCCCCGCTTCTCCGCTCGCAGCGCCTCGCGCACGTGCGCCGGCTCGACGCCGTTGAACCGCTTGTTGGAAAGGTAGCGCGCGTCGATCCGCGCCGCGTTCTCGGGATCGCCGCCCTTCTCGAACGCGATCGCGAGCATGTCGTGCATCCACAAGAAGTGCCAGTCGGGCCGCGCGACGAGCGGTCGCCAGGCGCGTGCCGCTGCCGCGAAGTTACCGTCCGCGTACGCGTCGGCGCCGTCGAGGAACGTCGGCTCGAAGAACACGACGCCGCCGGTGATCTCCCGCATACGCTGGAGGCAGTGATGCGCGACGTCGCGCGATGCGGTCGCACACGCGAGCGACAGGTTGATTTCGGCGAGCTGGTTGTCCTTGACGAGCTCCGGATGCTTGTCGAGCAGGCGCGTGACGAGATCGGGAAGCCCCACGTTGGGCTTGCCGGTCACTAGCCCGATGTCGGAGAGCGCCCATGCCGCATACGTTGCCTGATCGATGGCGTCGGCCTTCTCGACCTCGAGCGCACGCTTCGTCGCGGCTGCAAACTTGCCATCGCCCGCTTCGACATACACCTGGACGGCGTCACCGGGCATCTTCGCCGCCACCGCGCGCGCCTCGTCGTTGCGGCCATCGCGGACCAGGAACTCGGCGAGCGCCTCCTGCCACACGATGCCGTTCGACAGCCACGTGTTGCGGCGCATGAACTCGACAGTCTTCTCCGGATCGTCCGAGCGCGTCGCCGCGAAGCAGTAGACCTCGGCGTTCCACGGCGACCACGCGAGCGATGCCGGGGACGCGTTGCTGTTCGCACGCACCCACGAGAGCACGTTCCACGGTCCGATCCACGGCGAGAATGCCTTCGGGCTCTCGTTGATCGCGGCGAGTGCGTTCAGCGTCGCATTCGCGTAGTCGCGGTGATTCGAGTAGATGTCGGCCTTCGTGGTCAGCAGCAGTGCGCGCTCGTCGTGGTCCTTCGCGGTCGCGAGCATCGCATCGACGCGCGCGAGGTCCTCGGCGATCGGTCGCGCGCCCTCCTTGCCGTCGGCCTCGAGGCTCATGATGAACGCGCCCGGCGACGTAATGTCGCGTGCCGGGTGATCGATCTCGGTCGTCGCGCACTGGCTGCGGATCGCGTCGACCGCGATCGGTAGCAGATCGGTGCGCGCGAGCAGCGCATCGCACTCGGCGGTGTCGGGCCACACGAGACGGTTCGCCATCGACCAGTCCGCGAGCGCGGTCGCGCCCGCCGCGGTTGTCGCGCCGTACCACGTGCGGAGCACTGGATCGTTGTCGGGCGCGGCCGGGATCCACGCGTCGAGCGGCTGCATCGCCGTCTGGATCGCGGCAACGATCGACGCGTTCTGGCCGGTGCCGCGGGCGAGTTCGCGATCCCCGGCGCGCAGCACGAGCGTCACGTGGAAGCCGTCCTGGTCGCGCGCGATGTCGCCATCGAGCCACGCCTGCGCACGCGTCCGCGCCGCCGCGACCGAGCGCTCACGCGCCTTCGGATCGCCGAAGGCATCCTCGGGGAAGCCATCGATCGCCGCGCGCGGCAGATCAAGCAGATCCGCGGGCACGAGCGTGCGCGATGTCTTGCCGCCCATCCGCGCGGTCGCGTGTGCACATGCGATCGACGCCGCCGACGCGCCGAGCCAGCCCGTCGGCTGCTCCACACCAGTCGCGACGAGTTGGGGACACGCGAGGAGCGAGTCCGCCTTCGCGAGCGGGGCAACGGCAGGTTGCGCTTGCGGCTTCGACGCCTGGCGCGAGTCCGCGCGTACGCACACGCCGAGCGTTACCGCGGCGAGACCGGCCGCGGCGGCCGCGATGCCCCCGACGACAACCTGCTTGCGGCGGCGTAGCGTGCGATCGATGCCGATCGCGATGCCCGGCGGCGGCTGGCCGCTGATCTTCGACGCTAACCGCGCCGACTCGACCTCCGCACTGCTCGCCATCGCCGTCTCGGCGAGTGCGGCCGCGGTGTGACCATGCGCCTCGCCCGCGAACGGCGCGAGCGCGTCGGCGAGCGCAGCCGCGTCGGCGAACCGGTCCTTCGCATCCTTCGAGAGGCAGCGCGCGACGATCGCCTCGAGATCCGCGGGTGCGTCGGGACGGATCGAACGCAGCAGCGGTGCCGGCGCCGTCGCGATCTTCTTGTAGAGCTGCGGAAGCGTGTCCGCGACGAACGGATGCGCGCCGGTGATCAGCTCGAACAGGATCACGCCGAGGCTCCACACATCGGTGCGGCCGTCGATGTCGCGCGGCGACTCGAGCTGCTCCGGCGACATGTACGCCGGCGAGCCGAGCACGGAGGCCGTCGTCGTCAGCGCAGGGTCGATGCGCTGGGCGTCGGTGCTCACGAACTTCGAGATGCCGAAGTCGAGCACCTTGATCGAGGTGTCATCGCCGCGGACCGCGAGGAACAGGTTCGCCGGCTTGAGATCGCGGTGCACGATGCCGAGCGCATGCGCCTTGACGACCGCATCGCACGCCTGCCGCACGTACGAGGCGGCGTCGGCGATGTCGAGCTTGCCCTCGGCGCACAACAGCTGCGCGAGGTCACAGCCCGACAGGTACTCCATGACGATGTACGGCGCACCGCTCTCGAGCGTGCCGACGTCGAACACGCGCACGACGTGATCGCTCTGGATCTTGACGGTCGCGCGCGCCTCCCGCAGCGCCCGCTCGACCGCTTCCTGTTGCGCCAGCCGATCGGAGCGCAGCAGCTTAATCGCGACGCGCTCGTCGAGCTGCTCGTGCAGCGCAGCCACCACCACGCCCATTCCGCCGGTCCCGAGCACGCGCTCGACGCGGTACTTCCCCGCCAGCAGCGTCCCCGCGTTCGTCTCCACCATCGTCTTGCCCAGGGTACGTGTCATCGTGGCGGCTCGTAAAGCAACGCCCACACCAGCGGGCCTCGGCGCAATTTCAGCCGGTTAGCGGATGCGCCGGGCGGGCGCCCATTCGCCGCCCACGGGCGCCCATCGCGAGGCCCCGCCCTGCGCGACGCAAACGCGCTCCGCAGCGGGTGCGCCGGTTGCACACGGCGACCGCCATGAAAGCCTGGATGCTTCCCATCGTCTGTGCGTGTGGCGCGAGTCAGCCGCACGTGTCGAATCAATCGCAACAACACGAAGGACACGTGTCGATCGCCGCTTCGATCGATCCCGCGCTGCCGCGCAAGGGCACGCTGTTCACGTACTGGATGACCAAGGACGAGCTCGCGATCGTGATGAGCCCATCGCTCGATCTGACACCGCTCGCGCGCCTGCTCGATCGCCTCGAGCTCGTCGGCGACGTGGATCTCTCGAACGGCCCGGCGACGTATCCGATGCCGCATGCGGGTCCCAACATCATCTACTCCGCGGTGCTCGATACGCAGCACGACGGCATCGGCTCGCTGCTCGGCGCGGCGCGCACGCACGTCGGCGATCTCACCGGCGACAGCAAGCCGGGCAGCGGCGACATCGCGCTCGATCAGGTGCTCGGCCACAAGCCGGCAGCGGAGGAGCCTTGCGCCGGCAGCACACGCGAGCTCGTTACCGTCGATGCGCCCGAGGTCGCGGGCGCGATGGGCAACGACACGCACCGCCGGCTGTGCGTCGTGCTGCCCGCAGATTACGCGAGCTCTACGAAGCGCTACCCGGTCGTCTACGAATTCCCCGGCTGGGGCGGCGACGACGCGCACTACATCACCTCGCTCAAGCACGACACGATCTTCACGGCCGCCGCGCCCGAAGCGATCCTCGTGCTCGTCGATACATCGACGAAGAGCGGCTCGAGCTACCTCGTCGACTCGCCGCGCACCGGCGCGTGGGACGCCTATGTCGCGAAGCGCGTGATCCCGACGATCGATCAGCGCTTTCGCACGATCGCGACGCGCGACGGCCGCGCGACGGCGGGCCTGTCGACCGGCGGCGGTGGCTCGTTGATGTGGGGCCTGCGCCATCCCGAGCTGATCGGCGTCGTCACGACGTCGTCGCCCGACGGTCCCGACATCACGGAGTGGCTGTTCGGTCCGCCGATGCCGGTGTGGACGCCCGCGATGCTGAAGATCGAGGCCGCGACGGGCGGCGCCGGGTTCTTCGCGAGCTATGGCAACGACTGGTCGCCCGATGACTCGCCGCGCGGGTGGGCGCTGCCGATCGATCTCGCGACCGGCAAGCTCGTTTCCGAGGTCGTCGCGAAGTGGCGCGCGCTCGGCAGCCCGTCGGTGTGGCTCGACGATCCGGCGCGCGCCGCGCAGATCAAGGCGGCGTTCGATGGCCGCCTCTGCCTCGTCGTCGGCAAGAAGGACGAGTTCGGCCTCTACCCGGCGCTCCAGAAGTTTGCGGACAAGCTGACCAAGGTTGGAATTCGTTACGACATGCAGCTCGCCGAGGGCGGCCACATCGATCCGAACGTGATGACGCTCGCGTATCGCTGCGCGGCGCAGCACCTCGCTGCTCACTGACGGGCGGCGAGCTGCGGGCGCGGCTTCGCGGGCCGCCAGCCCTTCGGGATCTTGTCCGTCGCGGCGCGCCCGGATTCCTGCAGCGCCGACGGGTGGCGGACCTTCGAGAGCTTGCCCTCGGCGAGCATCCGCGCGTGCGCTTGCTCGAGCGTCGGCAGCTCGGTGCTGTCCTGCTCGTAGTGCGTGTACGCGGTCGCGCAGCAGATGTCGATCAGCCGGCGCATCGCGACCATGTGAGCGCCCGCGTTGCGGAACGCGCGCATCGCGTCGAGCGATTGCCAGCACGTGATCGTCCAGTACGAGCGCAGCGACTCGAACGCGGTGCCGCCCGCGATGTAGCCGGGCGCGGCGACGAGCTGCTTCTGCGAGCGGGACGTGTGGAGAAAGAAGCTCGGCAGGAACCGATAGCCCCGCAGCTCGAGGCGCGTGAGCGAGATCGCCGGCATCAGGTGTGCCTCGAGTCCCAGACGTTCTCGGGCTGGTTGTCCTTGAGCGCGCACCAGCGGCCCCACACGAACAGGGCGTCGGAGAGGCGGTTGAGGTACTGCACGGTGAGGCCGGTGTCGTCGTGCTGCGCGAGGGCGACGACGAGGCGCTCGCAGCGGCGCGCGACCGTGCGGGCGAGGTGGAAGTGCGCGGAGGCGGAGCCGCCGCCGGGCAGGACGAACGACTTGAGCGCGGGCAGGTCGTCGTTGACGGCGTCGATGTCGCGCTCGAGCGCGTCGATGTGGCGCTGCTCGATGCGGGGGAGCTTGGCGCGCTGCTCGGCGTCGGGCGTCGCGAGCTCGCAGCCGGCGTTGAACAGCTCGTTCTGCACGCGGCGCAGGATCGGCAGCAAATATTCGCGCGCCGCCGATTGCGCGAGCGCCTCGGCGCACAGGCCGACCACGGCGTTGAGCTCGTCGACGGTGCCGTAGCAGTCGAGGCGCGCGTTCGCCTTGGAGACGCGCTCGCCGCCGATCAGCGAGGTCTCGCCCTGGTCACCGCCGCGCGTATAGACGCGATCGATCCGCATGTGGCGTAGCATAGCCGCGATGGCAGAGCGCACGCTCGTGGTCGCGGCGACGAACACGCTGGCGCGCGGCTACATGCTGGTGCCGACCGATCGCGTGTCGCGCGCGGGCGAGCCGGTGAACGGGCTTTTCGCGGTCGCGCGTGCGATCCAGCGCGTACTGACGTTCAAGCAGCCGGCGCGCGCGGTCGCCGTGATCGAGGAGGGTGTGCGACTCGAGCCGGCGATCTTGCAAGCGCAGGTCGCCCCGCTGCCGGAGCTGTTGCGCGCGCTCGGCATGCACGTGGTGGTCGCGAAGGGCGAGCTCGATGTCGTCGCGTCGTACGTGGCGGCGGCGCTGGCGAGTGGCGATGACGCGATCGTCGTCGGCGTCGACAAGCGGCTCGCGCAGCTCGTTGGCGAGCGCGTGTGGTGGTACGACGCGAACAAGGACGCGCGCTACACGCCCGAGATCGTGATGAAGCGGTTCGGCGTCGGGCCGGAGCGCGTCAGTGAGTGGCTCGCACTCGTCGGCGATGAAGATCAGCTGCCCGGTGTCGCGGGGATCGGCGCGAAGGGCGCCACGACGCTGCTCGAGACGTACGGATCGATCGATCAGGCGCTCGCGCACGTCGACGAGATCAAGGGTCGGCTCGGCAACGCGCTGCGCGCGGCGCAGGGCGAGGCGATCGACACCGAGCGCCGACGGGCCCGGCTCGATCCGGCGCGGCCGCTGCCGGTGCCGCTCGATCAGCTCGCGTTCGCGGAGCCGAACGTCGGCGCGCTCAACCAGACGTTCGATCGGCTCGGGTTCGCCGAG
>JAFAOG010000118.1 GCA_019237945.1 Deltaproteobacteria bacterium
GGCGACAACGGCGGGGCGCACGACAACAACGCCATCATCACCGAGATCCTTACACTCCGGGCGGAGAAGGCGAAGCTGCTCGGCTATCCCGACTACGCGAGCTACGCGCTCGCCGAGGAGACCGCCGGGACGCCGAAGGAGGTGCATCGGATCCTCGATCAGCTCGCACCGGCCGCGCTCGCGAAGGCGAAGGCCGAGGCGGCGGATATCCAGAAGGCGATCGACGCGCAGGCGAAGGCGGCGGGCACGAAGTCGTTCGCGCTCGAGCCGTGGGACTGGTCGATCTACTCGAACCAGGTCCGCAAGGACAAGTTCGGGTTCACCGACGCCGACGTCAAGCCGTACTTCGAGATGGACCGCGTGCTCCACGACGGCGTGTTCTTCGCCGCGAACAAGCTCTACGGGATCACGTTCACCGAGCGCAAGGACCTGCCGGTCTACGAGCCGACGGTTCGCGCGTTCGAGGTCAAGGACGCCGACGGCTCGACGCTCGGCCTCATCCTGCTCGACTACTACAAGCGCGACGCCAAGCAGGGCGGCGCGTGGATGGACACGTTCGTCGACCAGACGTCGCTGTTCGGCGACAAGCCGGTGATCGTCAACAACCTCAACATCCCGCGTCCGGCGGCCGGCGAGCCGACGCTGCTGACGTTCGACGAGGTGACGACGATGTTCCACGAGTTCGGCCACCTGCTGCATGGCCTGTTCTCGAACGCGAAGTACCCGCTCTTGTCGGGCACGGCCGTGCCGCAGGACTTCGTCGAGTTCCCGTCGCAGTTCAACGAGATGTGGGCACGTGATCCGGCCGTGCTCGCGAACATCGCGAAGCATCACAAGACCGGCGAGGCGATGCCGAAGGCGCTGCTCGACAAGGTGCTCGCGTCGAAGACGTACGGCTCGGGCTACGCGACGCTCGAGTATCTCGAGGCGGCGAGCGTCGATGTCGCGTGGCACGAGGTGCCGGCGGCGAAGCTGCCGAAGCCCGACGACGTGATGAAGACCGAGGCGGGCTTCTTGACGAAGATCCACGCGTCGTACGGCCCGGTGCCGCCGCGCTACCACACGCCGTACTTCAACCACATCTTCGCGGGCGGCTACGAGTCCGGCTACTACGCGTACATCTGGAGCGAGGTGCTCGCGCGTGACTCCGGCTCGTGGTTCACCAAGCACGGCGGCTTGACGCGCGCGAACGGCGATGCGTTCCGCAAGGGCATCCTGTCTCGCGGCCGCACCGCCGAGCCGAGCGATCTGTTCAAGACGTTCTACGGCAAGGCGCCCGAGATCGAGCCGTTGCTCGAGTACCGCGGCCTCGGCAAGCACTAAAGTTGCCCGCGCAGGCGCGCTGCGTTCAGCTGGGCCTGTGAGCGGCGACGACAAGCGAGCCTGGCCCAGCACTGCGGCGAAGTACCTCAACCAGGCCGAGAGCGTGGTGCTGGTGCTGATCGGCGCCGTGCTGGTCGTGCTCGCGTTGTTGCTGCTGTGGACCAGCGGCTCCGCGATGGTCGATGCCGTGCGCGAGAGCCGCGTCGGGCACGAGGCGATCGAGATCCTCAACAGCGTGCTGCTCGTGATGATGACGATCGAGATCGTATCGACGGTCGCGATCTCGCTCGAGTCGCACAAGCTGGTCGCCGAGCCGTTCCTGATCATCGGCACGATCGCGGCGATCCGCCGCATGCTCGTGATCACCGCGACGAGCACGGAGACCGAGCACGACGTCGGCGTCTTTCACAACACGCTCGTCGAGCTCGGCCTGCTCGCGGTCACCGTGATCGCGCTGTCGGTCGCGATCTGGATCCTGCGGCACAGCGCGCGGCTCAAGGCCGCCAAAGACGCCGCTACATCCGAGTGACGGCGCCCGTCGACATGTCGATGTCGTACGTGTGCGTGCCGTCGAGCACGAGCGTCGCCGCGCCGGGGCCGGTGTACGTGACCGTGGCGGCCACCGTGTACGTGCGCACCGTCGGGTTTGCCGTCGCGCGCGTCCGCTTCGCGCTGATCGCGTAGGTGACGTCGCCCTGGAACGGCAGGGTCGGCTGCGGGTCGAGGCGCACGTGGCCGAACGGATTGCCGTCGACGGTCAGCTGGAACCGCGTGCCGTCGGTCGACAGGTTCGAGTCGAGCAGCAGGTGGTCGTAGCCCTCGACCTGCGGCTTGTTGAGATAGATCTCGTAGATCGTCCACTTCGTCGTCAGCTTGAACTCGGAGAACGAGAGCGCGTCGATCATCACCGGGCCGTTGATCGTCGCCATCCAGTGGATGTGGTTGCTCGCCGGGCCGCACGTGAAGTTGTCGTGCGCCGCCTGGTCCTCGCAATGGAACATGTAGTCGTAGCTGACGCTGCCGCGCTGGCCGGTCAGCTCGCCCGCCTGCGGGCTCGTGAAGTTCGGCAACGTGCCGCCGTTGTACGCGGCGTTGACGCCGTCCTGCATCGCGAGCACTTCCTGCGCGCGCATCGCGCCGGCGAGCGTCGTCGCGAGGTCGTCGTAGTCCTGCTCGACGCCGCGATCGACATACGCGTCGGGCGCCGCATCGACCGCATCGACAGGACCGACCGCCGCATCGCCGATCACCGTGCCGCTATCGCCGCCGCCACCGTTACCGCCCGGACCTGCATCGGGGCCGGCTGACGCCGGGCCGGTCGCGTGATTGCTGCTACACGCCGCGAGAAGAGAGAGACCAAGGAGGAACCGCATCATGCGGTGACTGACAGCAAGCGTCGGACCACCGCCAACCGCGCATGATCGCGTGGCTTCGCGTGCGCCAACGAGACACTGCGAAAGCTCCCTACGCCGTTTCCGCGACAATGACCTGCAGCGGAGAGTGCGTTTGCCTCACGTCGATCATGCGCAGGCCCGCCGACGCGAGCAGCTCCGCGTACTGGCCGGCCGTGCGCTCGCGCCCGGGAAGCATCGTCAGCATGTTGAGATCCATCAGCTGCGCAGCAGACATCGCGTTGTCGTCGGGAATCACCATCTCGATCACGAGCACGCGGCCGCCGTGCGTCAGATGCTTCGCGCAGTTGGTGAGGATCGTGCGGCACTGCTCGTCGTTCCAGTCGTGCAGGATCGCCTTCAGCACGTAGAGGTCCGCCGCCGGCACGTCCTTGAAGAAGTCGCCGCCGACCGCGCGGCAGCGATCGCCGAGCTTCGCCTCGCGGATCGCCTGCTCGGCGAGCGGCGCGACCTCGGGAAGGTCGAGCACGATGCCGGTGAGCTGCGGGTTCGCGTTGAGAAAGCCCGCCGCGATCGTGCCGGCGGCGCCGCCGACATCGCACACGACGCGGTGCTGCGACGCATCGAACACGCGCGGCGCCTCCTTCGCGACGAGCGACGAGAGCCCGTGCATCGCGCCGAAGAACGCCTCGCGCTCGTCGGCGTGCTTCGCGTAGTGGCCGAAGATCTCGCTGCCGAGCGCGGCGCCGGTCTGGCGAATGCCGGTGCGGATCGCATCGCGGAAGCGCCCCCACGGCAGCCAGTGACCGGGCATCGTCTGCGCGCGCGCCATGTCACGCATCGATTGCGGGACGTCGCTGCGCAGCGTCTCGCCGAGCGGCGTCAGCGCGAGCTTGCCGTCGGTCAGCGACAGCACGCCGAGAGCGGCGAGCGTGCGGCAGAGCCGATAGGTCGCGTCGGCGTCGGTGCCGACCCTTGCGGCGAGCTCGCGCGCACTGGCGGGGCCGGCGGCGAGCAGATCGGCGAAGCCAAGCTCGGCGAACGTGCCGACGGCCTGGCTGACCCAGTAGGCGGTGATCATCTGGAACATTTGCTGGGGCGGTGGGGGCGTGTGCATGGATCGACGCTACGAGCGCGCGGCACCGCTAGCCCAGAGGCACCCGTGCAAGCCGGGCTTGCATGTATGCTGGAGCCTTCGTGGACTGGGACGATCTCAAGTACCTGCTCGCGGTTGCGGACGCCGGCGCGCTCGCCCCGGCCGCGAAGGCGATGGCCGTCGATCCGTCGACGGTGAGCCGGCGGATCACCGCGATCGAGAAGGACCTCGCCGCCGAGCTCGTCGCACGCACGCCCGAAGGCATGACGCTGACGCCGGCCGGTCACGCGGCGGTCGCAGTCGCGCGGCGGATCGCGGGCGAGCTGGAAGCACTCGCGGCGGAGCTCGCGGGCAGCCTCGACGTGCCGGCGGGAATCGTGCGCGTGTCGACGACCGAGGCGTTCGCGACGAACGTGATGCGCGCGGTGGCGCCACTCCATGCGCAGTATCCGCGGCTGCAGATCGACGTCGTCGCGTCGGCCGAGACCGTCGATCTGCGGCGACGCGAAGCAGACCTCGCGGTTCGCATGTACCGCGACGAGCACGACGGGCTTGCGCTGCGCAAGCTCGGGCAGCTCGGGTGGTCGTTGTACGCGACGGAGCGCTACCTCGCGTCGCATCCGTCGAGCGGCGGCGGCTTGCTCGATGGACACGCCGTCGTCGGCTACACCGAGGTGGTGATGGCGGGCGCGCAATGGCTCGCGCAGCATGCGAAGCCCGAGCAGATCCGCGTGCGCACGACGACGCCGCGCGCCGCGCTCGATGCTGCGCTCGCCGACCTCGGCGTGTGCGTCGTGCCGTGTTACCTCGCGGAGCGCGAGCCGGGAATCGTGCGCCTCACCGACCAGGTGCTCGCGCACCGCGATGTCTGGGCAGTGTTCTTGCCGGAGCGACGCGGCGATGCACGGCTGCGCGTGGTGATCGACGCGCTCGTCGCGATGTTTGCGGCCGACGGCGTGCGCCTCGCGGGCGGCGCCAGCAGCTAACCCGCGAACCACTTGCAGCGAGCCGAGGATCGCCGAGCAGCTCGTGCGAGCGCGAGGAGCGGCCTCGAAGCGCTCCCGGGCGGAACGCGAGCCGGCCGCGACGACGCGATCGCGCGAGCTGCCGCGGCGAAACCGGCTCGGGGCAAGTGGTTCGCGGGTTACCGCTTGCGGCCGAGATCGGTGAAGTCGTCGTCGGTCGCCTGCGTCTGCTCGGCGGACGACCAGTCGACGAGCTGGCTGTCGTCGACGGCGATCTCCGCGCCGACCGACTCGTCGCTGACCTCGGTGCCACCGCGGCGCGCGGGACGGCCGGCGGCGGGCGTCGCGGCGACCTGCGGACGGCGCTGCGCGGAGCCGAGGCGACCGATGCCGGTGTTGCTCTGGCGGAAGCGCTGCGCCGTTGGCATGCGCGAGCGCGCCGGTGCGGGCTGATCGTTCTCGAGCTCGTTGATCAGATCGGCGAGCGCGGCCGAGGCCGGCGCCGGGATGTCGGGACCGACCGCGGGCATCGGCTGCGGCGTCGGGCGCGGCGCGGCGACCACGACCTCGGGCGGCGGCGGCGCGGTCAGCGGGCGCGGCGGCGGCGGCGTGGTCGGCGTGCGCGGCTTGGCGACGACGACAGGCGCATCCTGCGCATGGCCAAGCGCGCGACCACCGACGTCGGCGATCACGGCCCAGATCAGCTGCGCGGGAAGGTGCTCCGCGAGATTCGGCAAGCCGATCGTCTCGATCACGAGCTGCGCATCGACGCGCGGCGCGCCGAGACACGCGGTGAGCAGGCGAGCCCACAGCGGACGCGGGAGATGCTGCGCGAGCGTGTCGGGCGTGACGTGGCGAAGCACGTCGTCGGGGCGCGCGATCCCCAGATCGAGCGCGCTCGTCAGCGCGTCGACGAAGAACGCCTTCACGTTCACGGGACCACCTGGTTCGTGAGCCCTGCCCGCGCGGCCGCCGCGGCGATGCAGGCCCACAACACTTCATGCGGGACGTGGCGCGCGAGCATCTCCGGCGTCACGGTCTCGAGCACGCGCTCGGGCGTCATCGAGCCCGCGGTGAGCGACGCTTGCAGGACCTTGGAGAGCAGCTCGGGCGGCAGGTGCGTGGCGAGCACGTCGGGCGTCGCGTGCGCGAGCACGTCGGACGGGTTGAAGATCTGATTCTGGAGACCCGACTCGACAACTCGCGCAAACCACGCCTGGCGCTGATCCTGGGACATTTCCTAACGGTACACCCAAATTCCCTGATTCGACCTTGCAATGCCGCCGTGCGTCTTGCACGGTGGAATTTCGATGTCGGAGGCACGGTCAAAGCTCTCGTCCGGCACCGTGCTGTACCGGTACGTCGAGGGCACGATCGAGGTGCTGCTCGTGCATCCAAGCGGCAACTACAACCGACGCGCGCCGTGGGGCATCCCGAAGGGCGCGCCGAATGCGGACGAGACGCTCGAGGCGACCGCGCTGCGCGAGACGCTGGAGGAGACGGGCCTCGAGGTGAAGGGTCCGCTCACCGATCTGGGATTCGTCGACTACACGCGGTCGAAGAAGCGCGTGCACGCGTACGCGGCGCAAGCCCCCGACGGTGCAGTGCCTCGCTGCGCGAGCTGGGAAGTCGACAAAGTCGAGTTCATCGAGATCACGCGCGCTCGTCGCGTGATTCACCCGGATCAGGCCGTCCTCCTCGATAGACTGCAGCGTCATCTGGGGCAGAAAGATGACGGGGCAAGTGTCGAGAAGACTTCGGCGTAGTGTCGGGCGGCCTGACACGCGGATCGTTTTCGCTCGACAAATGTGCGCGCCGTGGCAACACTCCATTGCCATCCGTTTCACTGTCTGACCGGACCCTCTAGCTGAAATCAGCTGGTTGGGGGTCCTGGCCGGACGGAGAGGTTGCCGCCGTGGGTTCGGTGCGCAACCTGCAATGAAACGGATCATGGCCTCGGGCGTACCTGTCGTGAAAGGGAACACGACCCGAGGTGCAACGGTTCGCAAGATCGCGACGTCTCATCTCTTCAGGAACTAGGAGTAATCCCATGGCGACCACCCATTCAGCTCGAAGCCGGCAGCGTACGAATGCGCGCCGGACCACCACGGGTACGGCCCATGGCCGGGCGCCTCGCGCGCGTCAGAACCGCACTGCGAACCATGCGGATGTGGCGCCTGCGCCCGCTCCCGTGTCGATCCCGGTGGTTGAAGAGGTCGTGACGCCCGCGAAGGCGACCACGAAGGCCGTTCGTGCGCCCGATTCCGACGATCACCTCGCCGCGTACTTCCGTCAGCTCGCCGAGCACGAGCTGCTGACGCCAGAGGACGAGCGCGAGCTCTCGCAGGGCATCGAGGACACCGAGATCCTGACGTGGGAGCGCGTGTTCGCGCGTCCCGAGATCGTCAAGCCGATCCTCGCGATGATCGAGCCGAACCTCGAGCAGCCCGTGAAGTTCCCCAAGCTCGAGAAGCACGCCGAGGATCTGCTGCGCTCGAAGAAGACGCGGACCGACGCGCGCCTGGTGAAGAAGTTCGCCGCGTGCGCTCGCGAGTCCGCGCAGCAGCTCCGTGCGCTCGATCTCGATCGCGTCCACATCGATGCCGTCGTGCGCGAGCTGTATCGCGCGCGCGAGGCCGCGCTCGCCAGCCACGACACGTGGTGGGTCGAGGGCACCGAGAAGGGCGCCGGCTCGTACATCGATAACGTGCGCCAGGCGCACCGCGATGCCGCGAACCTGCGCGACGAGTTCGTGCGGGCGAACCTGCGTCTCGTCGTGACGATGGCGCGTCGCTACGACCGTGGCGGCATGCCGCTCGCCGACCTGATCCAGGAAGGCAACCTCGGTCTGATGCACGCGGTCTCGCGCTTCGACTACCGCCGTGGGCTGCGTTTCTCGACGTACGCCTGCTGGTGGATCCGTCATGCGATCGGCCGCGCGCTCGCGGACAAGGCCCGTGCGGTCCGCATCCCGGTCCACATGCTCGAGGCGCAGCAGCAGCTCGAGAAGGTGCGTCAGGCGCTCGTCGGCGAGCTCGGTCGTCCGCCCACTCCGCAGGAGCTGGCGAAGGCGGCGCGGGTCCCGCTCGCGAAGCTCAACCAGATGCACCGCTACATCATGGGCCAGCCGATGTCGCTCGACCGACCGGTCCACGATGACGACGACCGCAGCTTCGGCGACACGATGGCCGATCCGGACAGCGAGGAGCACTCGCCGGCGGACGAGCTGACGACGCAGACGCTGACGTCGCAGGTCAAGCGGCTGCTGCACCACCTCTCGCCGATCGAAGCTGACGTGCTGACCAAGCGCTTCGGCCTCGGCGACGACGAGGAGCGCACGTTCCGCGAGATCGGTGACCAGTACCACCTGTCGCGCGAGCGCATCCGCCAGATCCAGAACTCGGCTCTCGACAAGCTGAAGCGCGCGCTCGAGCGCGAGCACCGCGGCCACGTCGAGATGTAAAAGTCGGATCGCAAGTCATCGGGATCAGGCCCGTCTGCCGTTTTTCGGGAGACGGGCTTCGTTGTTTTCGGCTAGCGTCCCGGGCATGAGAGTCGTGGTCGCGCTCGTGGCGATGTGTGGGCTCGCCGCGGCGGATACGCGGTTCGATCCGTTCTCGTCGATGCACGGCCAGCCGCCGAAGCCAGCCGGCTATTCCGGGCTCGGCGCGGAGAGCGTGTCGGCGGAGACGGTCGCTCGCTATGCGGCGCCGCCGCTCGATGCGCGGCTATCGCGTCGCATTCAGGCGCTGCTCGACCTGCGCGGGATCGGCGGCGGCGTGATCTCGGATCGCGGCGATCGCCAGTTCTTCACGTGGCGCGTGACCGGCACCGAGCAGGTATGGCGGCAGGACGGGCCGCGTGCGTGGCCGGTGCAGATGACCGGCGGCGAGGATCGGACGTACGTCGAGGAGCTCGCGCCCGACGATAGCTTCGTCGTGGTGAGCCGCGATGTCGGCGGCGCGGAGAATCCCGGCCTGTACGTGCTCGCGCCGGGAGGCGGGCCGCTGCGCGTCGTCATGCACGAGCCGAACGTACAGACCGAGCTCGCATACATCACGGAGGACTCGAAGTCGCTGTACTTCGGCGCGAACGATCGCGATCCGGCGTCGTACGCGATCTATCGCTGGGACGTCGTCGACGGCAAGCGGACGCTCGTGTTCGACACGCCGGGGCTCTGGCACGTCGTCGATCACATCGCTGATCGGTGGCTGATGACCAAGGATCTGGGAAGCACGCACGTCGAGGTGTACGAGTACGACCTCGGCAAGCGCGAGCTCACGCCGGTGCTCGGCGTTGGCGAGACGGAGGACTACCAGGTCGCGTTTGGCGCGAAGCCCGGCCAGATCCTGGTCCGCACGAACAAGCTCGGCGAGCTCAGCCAGCTGTACACACTCGAGGCCGGCAAGCTCGCGCCGGTGGGGGCGGCGCTGCCCCACGAAACGGAGTGGTTCGCGATCGATCGGTCGCGCACGCACGTGTATGCATCGCGCAACGTCGACGGCTACATGCGGATCGACGTCTACGACGCGAAGACGTTGCGGCCGGTCGCGCTACCGAAGCTGCCGGCGGCGGACAACGTGCGAGTCGCCGGGATTTCGCGGAATGGGCGCTTCGTGCAGCTCACGCTCGACGCCGCGCAGATGGCGCCGACGACGGTGACCTGGGACTGGAAGGCGAAGAAGCTCGACACGTGGCGCCCGCCCGCGACGCCGGAGTTCGACGTCTCGCACTTCGCGCCGGTGACGCTCGAGTACTACCCGGCGCGCGACGGCACGAAGATCCCGATGTTCGTGCGTCGGCCGGCGAAGTGCGACGGGCCCTGCCCCGTCATCGTGTCGGTTCACGGCGGCCCGGAGGGCCAGGCAGAGCCGGGCTTCGAGCCGATCGCGCAGCTGTACACCGAGGCCGGGTTCGTGATCGTCGAGCCGAACGTGCGGGGCTCGACCGGATACGGCAAGGCGTGGGAGCACGCGGACGACGGCGCGAAGCGTCTCGACGTGATCACGGATCTCGAGGACCTGTCGCGCTACGTGCGCACGGCGTGGGCGAAGGACGGCGTGGCGCCCAAGATCGGCATCCTCGGTGGCAGCTACGGCGGCTACTCGACGCTGATGGCGTTGACGTACTTCGCCGGCGACTTCGATGCGGGCGTCGCCGATCACTTCGTATCGAACCTGCGGACGTTCCTGCTCAACACGGCGCCCTACCGCCGGATCCTTCGCATCAGCGAGTATGGCGATCCGGTGAAGGATGCGGCGGTGCTCGAGAAGCTGTCACCGATCACGTACGTCGCGAAGCTGAAGGCGCCGCTGTTGCTGTTCCAGGGCGTCAACGATCCGCGCACGCCCGTCGGCGAGGCGCTGCAGCTTCACGACGAGCTGGCCGCGCGTAACGTGCCGGCGCAGCTGATCCTGTTTCCCGACGAGGGGCACGGCTCCGTGAAACGGAGCAACATCGTGCTCCAGATCGGGCATACGATTGCCTTCTTCGAAAGGTACCTGCGATGAAGACCGCCCTCCCGATCCTGCTCCTCGGCCTCGCCGCCCGCGCCGCCACTGCCTCGCCGTGGCCCGCCACTCCGCCGCCAGGCTGGGTCGAGGACGCCGCGCTCGCCTCCGGTCAGATGGCGCAGCTCAAGAGCCTGCCGCAGACGAAGTCGATCGAGGCGACGATCTACGTGTCGCCGGAACGCGATGCGCAGCTGACGATGATGGTATGGAGCCTAGAGCTCACGCCGATCTCGAAGGACGCGATCAACCAGTTCGACCAGGGCATGGCGCAAGGCGCCGCCGAGAAGGCGACCGCGCACCTCAGCGACTCGCGCACGTTCGACAACAACCAGATCATCGGTGACTCCGTCGACCAGCTCAACGCCCTGACGATCCACTACAAGCGGATCTACGGCCTCGACAAGGACGGCATCGTCCACATGGTCAGCGCGATCTGCACGAAGCAAGGCGCGGCGCTCGGGCCGTGCGATACCGCGCTCGCGTCGCTGCACCTCGATCTGCCGAACGCCGCCGACATCGAGTCGGCCGAGGCGAAGGACAGCGTGAAGCAGATCGGGATCGCGGTCGGCGTCGTGATCGCGGTGCTGCTCGTGATCTGGGGAACGCGCCGCTTCCGCGCGTAGCGCTACGGGACGAGCGTCGTGCCGACCGAGCCGCGCTCGCGAACGGCGCGCACGAGGTCGCCGGCGCCGAGCTTGCCGAGGATGTGGATCGCGCCGACGCCCTGGTCGACGACAGCCATCGCCTCCTCGAGCTTGGGGATCATGCCGCCGGTGACGACGCCGGACTCGATCGCCTGCTTCGCCTCGGCG
>JAFAOG010000121.1 GCA_019237945.1 Deltaproteobacteria bacterium
GCTCGGGTTCGCCGCTGGTGCCGTCGATCGGCTCGGCGTGCGACTGATCGCGGTGGATCGGCCTGGGCTCGGCCGCTCGGATCCGGCGCCGGGCCGCACGCTGCTCGACTTCGCGACCGACATCCGCGCGCTGTCCAGCGAGCTCTCGCTCGAGCGGCCCGCGATCATCGGGTTCTCGCAAGGTTCGCCGTTCGCGCTCGTGTGTGCAGCGGGAGGCGCCGTGTCCGCCGCGGCGATCGTTTCGGGCACCGACGAGCTCGCGCGCGTGCGCGACGTGCTTCCGCCGCCCGCGCGGCATGGCATCGAGCTCGCCGAAGCGGACCCGCCTGCCGCCGAGGCCATGTTCCGCCAGATGCTGTCGCCGGCCGGCCTGAAGGAGATGCTGCGCGTCGCCAGCCCCCAGGTCGATCTCGCCGTGTATCTCGAGCCCGCGTTTGCCGCGGCGTTTGCTGCTGCGGTCGACGAAGCGTTCGCGCAGGGACCGGATGGCTACGCGCGTGACGCGCTGCTCGCGATGCAACGGTGGCCGTTCGATCCAGCCGCGATTCGTGTGCCGGTGCAGCTGTGGTACGGCTCCGCCGATGCGAGCCCGTTCCATTCGCCGGACCATGGCGACTCGCTCGCCCGCCGCATCCCGGATGCGAAGCGCACCGTTATCGAGGGCGGCGGCGGCTCGATCTTGTGGACGCACGGGCCGCAGATCCTCGAGGCGTTGCTCGAGGCGCGCGGTCGCTAGTCTTTGCGCGCCTGCGCCATCAGGCCGCGCATGCGACGCACGAGCTCGGCCACGATCGCCTCCGACATCTCCGGGCGCTCCGACATCACGCGCTTGAAGCCCTCGCCTGGGACGCGTAGCGCGCGCACACGTTCCGTCGCGCGGACGGTGGCGCTTCGCGGGGCGGCGTCGAGCACTGCCATCTCGCCGATGCAGGCGCCCGGGCCTTGCTCGTTGATCGTGGTCTCGGGGCGGTCGCCGCCGCCGACGAACACGCGGACCGTGCCTTTGACGATCAGGTAGACGGCATCGCCGACGTCGCCTTCGCGGAACAGATCGCGGCCCGCCTCGATGCGGCGCTCCTCGACGACGGCGGCCAGCTCCTCGAGGTCGTCGGCATCGAGCGCGGCGAAGATCGGGACCTGGCGGAGGAGCATCATCTTTTCGATCGTGGTGAGCGAGGCCATCGCGGCGTTGGCGTCGAGGGTGGCGTAGACACCCGGCTTGCCGATGCCCTTGGTCGTCTGGGCGAGGATCGCCGGATCGATCGCGGGGAGGTCGGGCTGCGAGGTGCCGCCCGAGACGGCGCGGACCGCGGTGTGGCGGACGCGTGGGTCCGGGTCGTCGAGGACCTTCGCGAGGAGCTCGCGGGTGAGGCGCGAGCGCGAGCCGAGTGCGCGGACGGCGGCTTCGCGGACGATCGGGTCGGCGTCATCGAGGGCGGCGAGCAGAGCGGCGCGGGCGGTGTCGTCGTCGAAGCGGGAGAGCGTGAGCGCGGCGGCGGCGCGGAGGTGGCGCGAGGCGTCGGTCGTGATCGCGAGGATCGGGGCGGCCGTGAGCGGGGCGGCGGCGTTCGCGGCGTAGCGGCCGACGACCGCGGCGAGCGGATCGCGGAGCGAGGCGTCGAGGGCGAGCGGCTCGACGAGCGCGGGATCGAGACGGCTGCGACCCTTGGCCGCGTGGCGCGCCGCTTCGACCTCCGGCCGCTTCGTCATGACGGCGAGCACGCCGAGCGCGCGCACCACGTGATCTTGCGCGCGGCGAGCGGCGAGATGGTGGAGCAGCGACAGCGAGGCGGAGTCCGAGGCGCCGGTGCCCGTATTATGCGCGGCCTCGGCGGCGGTGAGCAGGCGATCGGCATCGGCGAGCTCGGCTTGATAGATCGCCTTGATCGGGCCGGCGAGGATCGTCGCGAGGGCGGCGGCTTCTTCGGCTTCGGAGACGCCGCGTTCCGTGCGCAGCGCGGCCAAGGTCGACGCGGCGGGCGACGTGCCCTGGCGGGCGGCCTCGACGACGAGACGCTCGAGCTCGTGGAGGTATTGCTCGCGCGCGATGCGCTGCTCCATCGAGCCCTGGTAGGCGGGGTCGAACAGCTTGCGGTCCTCGGCGGAGAGCTCGCCCAGGATCTTCTGGTGGTCCTTGTCGGAGACGCCGAGCTGGGCACGCAGCGAGTCGAGGATCGCGAGCTCGCCGCGGGTGACGAGGCCGTCGGCGACCATCTCGCGGACCGTCTCCTTGTAGGCGCGCAGGCGGGCCTCGCGCTGCTTGGTGCGCTCGGTGTGGAGGAGGTAGATGTCCTTGAGGTCGTCGGACGGCGGGGCATCGCCCCATTCCCACTTCTTGAGGATCTTCTGGGCGAACTTCTCCTGGACGTAGGCGTCCTCGCGGCGCGCGATGCGGCGCATGAAGATCGCGGTCGACGAGAACACGACGAGCAAGCCCCACGCCGTGACGACCCACGGCGGCGCGCGCTGGAGCGTCGGCTGGCCGGCGAAGCAGTAGAACGCGTTGAACGCGATCAAGCCCGCGAACGCGAGCATGCCGTGGCGCACGCGCGCCGCGACACCCGCCTTCGCTTCGGCGTCCGCATCCTCCGGCAGCGCCTCGACGCGCGCGGCCAGCACGAGCTTCTCGATCAGCGCGAACACGCCGAACGAGACGGCGCCGAACGCGACGAGCGTCAGCGGCGCGGCGAGCACGCGCGGGATCTGGGGCGCGAAGAAGAAGCCGGGGCCGAGCGCCTTCGACGGCAAGTCGCGCTCGTACGTCCACGCGCCGGAGAAGTAGTAGGACCACGAGCCGGAGACGAAGTAGTAGTAGGCGTAGAACGCGGCGACGATGCCGGGCCACGCGAAGTACGCGATGCGCCGCGGCGGGTCGGTCGCTTCCTTCCAGTAGCCTTGCTCGAGGTCGATGTCGGGGCAGTGCTTCTTGCACGCGACGCACGGCGAGCACTGCGACGTCAGATCGGATTCGGGCGCGCTGCGCTTCGCCGGCTCCGTGTAGATCTTCTCGACCATGCCGACGGGGCAGAGGAAGTTGCACCAGGTCTTGCCCGCGTAGACGAAGCTCGTGATCACCGCCGCGACGACGACCGCGCCCAGGAAGCCCGCGAGCCACACGTCGCTGCCGTTCGTCGCGACCAGGCGCAGCGTCAGCGCGGTGACCATCAGCGCGAGCTGGACGAGCAGGTAGTACTTGCCCATCCAGTCGCCCATCTTCCGCGTGCCGGGGCGGCCGAGCAGGCGGCCGATTTGACCGGCGACCGCGAGCGGGCAGATGCGTCGCCACAGGTGATAGCCGAACGTCATCCAGAAGAACGGCAGGAGCGCGATGCACACGGTCCACGTCAGGCGGTTGCCGTGGCGGACGTCGAGGATCGTCGGGATCGTCGCGGCGAGCGCGAGCACCATCACGAGACGCGCGGCCGTGACCCACGCCGGCGCGCTGCCCCCATCGGTGAACGCTTGCCAGCCCCCGGCTTTCGTCTTCGCCGCCTTCGACGGCTTGGCGTCGGCGACGGGCAGCTTCTTCTTCGGCTCCGCCATTACTTGGCGAGCGGGCAGGTGAGGCCCTTCGCAGCGTCGGCGCCGACGAACTGCGACAGCATCATCTTGCCGCGACACTCCTGGTGCGCGAGGAACTCGAGCGTGAAGTCCTCCCAGCGCGGGCCGGGGATGATCTGGAAGTTCAACGTGCCGATCGCGTGGTTCGGCGCCTTCGGCGTGCCCTTCGACGGATCGACGTTCGCCGGATCGCCGTAGTCATGCATGCCGAAGTTGCGGATGTGGCACTGCGAGCACGTCATGCCGTTCTCTTCACCGAGATCGCGGCGGCCGTCCTCGAGCGGAAAGTGATCGACCATCCACTGCTTCTTGTATTCGAAGTAGAGGTTGTTCGCGTCGACCTTGCCGTTCGTCGGCTTGCCGTCCTTCATCGCCGGAAGATCGACAAAGCCCATCGTCTTGCGACACAGCACCTCGAAGCCGGGCTCGTGCTTGGGATCGAGCGGGTTGAAGCGCGGCGCGCACACCGGCACCCACGTCTTGCCGTCCTTGCTCGGTGCGGTCGCGGTCCAGAAGCCGGGGATCGCGACGTTGACGTACGCCTGCGTCTTGCCGTCGAGCGTCTGGAACGGCTTCATCGCGCTCCAGCCCCACGCGTCGCCGCTCTTGTAGCTGCCGTCGGGGTTGCGCGCGGAGCCGCCGCCCATGCGCGCCTCGAGCGCGATGCCGATCTCGAAGCCGTGGAGGTAGGGCTTGGTCTTCGTGTCGTCGAAGGTCATCAGCTCGGTCATCAGCGCGCTGACTTCCTTGCCCTCGGCCGCCTCGTCCTTGACGAACGCCGGGTTCGGACCGCCGTCCTTCATCAGGTGCTTGGCGACCATGCCGAGGAAGATCTTGTTGTTCGCGTCGCGCTCCTCGTCGGGGCGCGGCAGCGCCGGCACGTACTCGACGACCGGGCGCAGCCGGAACATCGCGAACACCGGCTCCTTCGCGTTCATCGCCTGATACACGACGCGCAGCTCCGTCCACGCCTTGTCGATGCGCGGCCGGAACGCGACGATCTTCCAGCTCTTCGGATCGCCGAACGCGGCCTTGTCGAACTGCGGCGACTTCGGATCGAGGCGCGGGTTCTTGTGCGTCTCGGCGAGGCCCGCGAGCAGCTGCTGGTATGCGGTCGCGCCGTCGATCGGAGCGCCGAGCGTCTTGCGCTTCTCCTCGGGAATCTGCAGGCGGAACGTCTCGGCGCCGACCTGCAGCAGCTTGTCGAGCGGCCAGTCCTTGTTGACCTGCGCGAGGCGGTTCGGCGAACGGATCAGCAGCAGCGTCTCGATGACGGGCGTCTGCGGCGGCGCGACGATCGCCTGCTTGGTCCGGCCCGTCGTCAGCTCGAAGCTGAGCTCGCGCTTGATCGACTTGCTGCGCTCGGGCTGGCTGATCGTCAGCTCGAACTGCGGTGGTTTGTCGTCGGCGGCGACCTGCCACGTCACCGTCTGCGTGATCGGATCGAACGTCGCCGTCTTCGGCATCTTCGTGACGTCGACGCGCGTCTCGTCGAGATCCTGATCGATCACCGCCGTGCTGAACGAGACAATTGTCCCCACCGCGACGTGCGTCTGTGCGGGCGGCACGTACTCGGGCTCGTGCGCATCGCCGACCGCGAACGGTGCGTTCGGCGCGGGCGCGGGAGGTGCGGCCGGCGCGGGCGCGGGAGGCGCGGCGGCGGGAGTGTGCGTCGCGGGTACGGCAGGCGGTTGCGGAGCTGGCGCCGGCTTCCCACCACACGCCCAGATGCTCACAAGGATTGCCGAAGTCAGCGTTCGCATGCGGGGCGTATCGTACCACCGTGGTAGCGTGCCCTCGCCGATGACGACCGATCTTACGACGCTCGCGATCAACACGATCCGGACCCTCTCGATCGACGCGATCCAGAAGGCGAACTCGGGCCACCCGGGCTTGCCGCTCGGCTGCGCGCCGATGGCGTACACGCTGTGGCAGCGCCACCTCCGCCACGATCCGAAGGCGCCGCTGTGGTTCGATCGCGATCGCTTCGTGCTGTCGGCCGGTCACGGCTCGATGCTGCTGTACTCGCTGCTGCACCTCACCGGCTACGGCGTGTCGATGGAAGACTTGCAGCAGTTCCGCCAGTGGGGCAGCAAGACGCCGGGCCATCCCGAGTGGCAGCTCGGCGAGCATCCGGGGGCTGCGCACTCGACGCCCGGCGTCGAGGCGACGACCGGTCCGCTCGGCCAGGGCTCGGCGAACTCCGTCGGCATGGCGATCGCGGAGCGCTACCTCGGCCACTACTTCAACCGTCCCGGGCACACGGTGATCGATCACCACACGTACGCGCTCGTCTCCGACGGCGACATCATGGAAGGCGTGTGCTGCGAGGCGGCGTCGATCGCGGGTCACCTCGGCCTCTCGAAGCTGACGTGGCTGTACGACGCGAACCACGTCACGCTCGACGGCCCGCTCTCGATCTCGATGGACGAGGATGTCGGCGCGCGGTTCGCGGCGCTCGGCTGGCACGTCCAGCACGTCGAGAAGGGCGATACCGATCTCGGCGCGCTCGATGCGGCAATCACCGCGGCGAAGGCGGAGACCGAGCGGCCGTCGATCATCATCGTCCGCACCACCATCGGCTACGGCTCGCCGAAGAAGGCGGGCACGAGCGCGGCGCATGGCTCGCCGCTCGGCGATGCCGAGGTCGCCGCGACCAAGCAGGCGCTCGGCTGGGATCCGAACGCGAAGTTCCTCGTGCCCGACGGCGTGCGCGAGCACTTCGCCGAGGGCGTGCGCCGCGGCCAGTCCGCGCACTCGCAGTGGCGCGAGAAGATGACCGCGTACAAGGCGGCGCATCCCGATCTCGCCGCGCAGCTCGATCTCGCGATCAACGGCAAGCTCCCGGCGGGCTGGGATCAGGGCCTGCCGACGTTCAAGGATGCCGTCGCGACGCGCTCGGCCTCCGGCAAGGTGATGGCCGCGCTGACCGCGAAGATTCCGTGGCTGTTCGGCGGCGACGCCGATCTCGGCGGCTCGACGAAGACGATCGTCCCCGGCGGCGACTACGTGAAGAGCGGCGAGGGACGCAACCTGCGCTTCGGCATCCGCGAGCACGCGATGGGCGCGATCGGCAACGGCATGCTCTATCACGGCGGCTGCCGCAGCTTCGTCGCCACGTTCTTCGTGTTCAGCGACTACATGCGTCCCGCCGTTCGACTCGCCGCGCTCAACAAGATGCCGGCGATCTTCGTGTGGACGCACGACTCGATCGGCCTCGGCGAGGACGGCCCGACCCACCAGCCGGTCGAGCACCTGATGGCGCTGCGCGCTATGCCGCAGCTCGCGGTGTTCCGCCCGGCCGACGGCAACGAGACGGCCGCCGGCTGGCGCATCGCGCTCGAGCGCACGCACATGCCGACCGCGCTCGTGCTGTCGCGCCAGGACCTGCCGCCGGTCGCGCAGCCGGGAGCGCCGGGCGCCGAGAAGGGCGCGTACGTGCTCGCCGACGGCGACGATGTCATTCTGATGTCCTCGGGCAGCGAGGTCGGCGTGGCGATGGCCGCGCGCGACGAGCTCGGCAAGGCCGGCATCAAGGCGCGCGTCGTGTCGATGCCGTGCTGGGAGCTGTTCGACGAGCAGCCGCAGTCGTACAAGGATTCCGTGCTGCCGCCGGCGCGCTGGCAGCGCGTCTCCGTCGAGGCGGGCGTGACGTTTGGCTGGCGCCAGTACATCGGCGATCGCGGCATCGCGGTCGGCGTCGATCGGTTCGGCGCGAGCGCGCCGGGCGAGGTGCTGATGGAGAAGCTCGGCATCACGCCGGCGGCCGTCGTCGCCGCGGCCAAGCAGGTCCTCGGCCGCTAGGTCGGCCGTCGGCTGATCCTCCCGGGCGCGGGCCGCCGGGCCTCGCGAATCTCGCCGCGGCCTCACGCGCGCGCGTCGCGGATAGCCGTGCGGCCGGTGCTAGCGTCGCGGCATGAACAAGCTCCTCCTCGTTGCGATCGCGTGCGCTGCGCTCGTCTCTGGCTGCAAGAAGAAGAAGGCCGACGACACGGCGATGACCACCGGCTCCGGTTCGGCGATGGTCGAGCCGACCGGTTCGAACACCGCGGCGGTGACGCCGACCCCTGACACGCACGGCCCGGTGATGGGCTCCGCGGAAGGCTCGGCGACGAACATGGGCGTCGGCTCCGGCGGCTCCGACGTCGCGACGACGACCGGCTCCGCGGGCGCCACCGACGGCGCGCAGGTCGATCCGGAAGGGCATCGCAACTGGGACTGCAAGGCGATCTGCAAGCGCGCCGTCGACTGCAAGGCGACGAGCGGCATGGACAGCAAGGCGTGCGTGCAGGACTGCGACAGCCTCGCGAAGGACAAGGACGGCCGCTACGCGCGTGGCGCCGGCGAGAGCGCGCGGTTCTACACGTGCGTCGCGAAGGCGGTGAC
>JAFAOG010000099.1 GCA_019237945.1 Deltaproteobacteria bacterium
GGCCAAACAGTTCACGAAGAAGAAGAAGCCCGCCACCGATCCCGCCGCCGCCACGCCCGAGCAGAAGCTGCTGGCGCGCCAGCGCTTTCTCGCCGCCCGCGCGCTGCGCAAGCGTCGCCAGCGCAAGTCGCACCAGTAGCGACGCACGAAGTGCAACGCTCGTACACCCGCGCGCTGACCAGCGGGTGCCAGGAGAATGAGCTTGTCTCGACGGCTCGCCTCGCCGTACGGTGCGCGGCAGCTGGAGGGCGCCATGGCGAAGCTATCTGCGTTGTTGCTACTCGTCGCGATCACCGCCTGCGGACCGAGCAACCGCAGCCGCCCCGGAGGCGATGACTCCCACGGCGACGGAGGAAATAACGGCAACACCGTCGATGCGCCCGCGTGCGCGACATCGATCGTCAAGGCCGACAAGATCCCGCTCGACCTCTACGTCATGCTCGATCAATCGAGCTCGATGAGTGACTCGGTCTCGGGCGGAGGGACCAAGTGGAGCACGGTGACCTCGGCGCTCGGGACGTTCCTGCAGCAGCCGGGTCTCGACGGCGTCTCCGTCGGGATCCAGTACTTCGGGGTTCCGCACGGCGGCGCAACCTGCTCGTCGCTGTCGTGCCAGGTCGATTCCGACTGCGGCGCCACCGCGTGCGGTCCGTGCGTGGCGAACGTCTGCGTCGGGTTCTTCGGCACCAGCGGTGATTCGTGCACGGCCTCGGACTACGCGACCGCGGCCGTCGAGATCGCACCGCTGCCGGGCGCCGCGAGCCCGCTCGTCAGCTCGATGGGCATGCACTCGCCGACGACCGGCACCCCGACCTCGGCCGCACTGCAGGGCGCCGTCGATCATGCGAAGGCGTGGAAGCAAGCGCACCCGAGCGATGCGGTCGTCGCCGTGCTCGCCACCGACGGCGATCCGAGCGAATGCGACACCAGCCTCCCGAACATCGACGCGATCGCGGCCGCCGCGCTCGCCGGAACGCCGTCGATCATGACGTTCGTGATCGGCGTCGGTCCGTCGCTGACGAGCCTGAACGGCATCGCCGCGGCCGGCGGCACCATGCAGGCATTCCTCGTCGACACCGGCGGCAACGTCAACCAGCAGTTCCTCGACGCGATGAACGCGATCCGTCACGCCGCGCTCGGCTGCGTCTACCAGATCCCGCTCCCGACCGACGGCGCGCCAGACTACAACGCGGTCAACGT
Source organism: Deltaproteobacteria bacterium (assembly GCA_019237945.1). GTDB lineage: Bacteria > Myxococcota_A > Polyangia > Haliangiales > Haliangiaceae > JABFXX01. The sequence continues at coordinate 1,201 of JAFAOG010000099.1, forward strand.
CGTCTATCAGCCGATGGGCGGCAACGCGCAGACGTTCCCGCGCGTGATGGACATGGCGAGCTGCCCGGCGAACGGCAACGGCTGGTACTACGACAACCCCGCGAACCCGACGCAGATCATCCTGTGCCCGGCATCGTGCACGCTCGTCGAGGCCGACATGACCGGCGAGATCGACGTCACGCTCGGCTGCGCGACCGTGATCCTGTAGGGGACCGCGGGAGGTTGGCTCCGAAGGAGGGTTTCGAAGGCGCTCCTCGGCTCGTCAGAAGGTACCACGGCGCGTCGTTCTCGTCGGGAAGACCGTTCCGGGAGTGTGCATTCGCGGCTCCATGCGTGCTCCGGCTGTCACTAGCCCAGTTACGAAGGTGCCGTTTCGGCGATTGCTCGCGTCCTGAGCGGCGAAAACGCTCATTTGTCCGGTTACGTGCCGCGCTTCTTCTTCTTCGCCGCGGCGCCGGGCTCGGCCAGCCCGAGGAGGCTCCGGAGGTCGCCCGCCTTGCCGGCCTCGGTTTGGACCGCCGCCTCGAGCGCGAGCACCACCCAGTCGCTCGGGGACCGGCGAGAGCGCTCGGCGGCGCGATCGATCGCCTCGCGCAGCTCGGCGGTCAGCCGGACGGTGAAGCGTTCGCTGCGCGGCTTGGGTCCCTTCACGCCGCGAGTGTCGGACAGTCGCCGCCGGGCAGCAACCCGACTAAGGGCTCGTCAGCGGTCGACGACGAAGTGGAAGTCGTGCTCGACCTTCGTGCCAGCGGCGCCGGGGCGGAACGAGTGCAGCTGCCCGCCCACGATCGTGCTCGACCACTCGTCGGCGAGCCGGACGCGACGTTTCAGCGCCCCGCGCAGCGACTGCGTGAGCTTGGTCCGCGCCTCCGTCTGAGAAACCCGCTTACCCCCGATTCGGATCACCAGGTGCGCCTTCGACGCGAGGAACGGCGCGACGCCAGCCCACGCCTCCGACAGGAACTGCCAGTAGTTCTCGGCTGCACGGTGGCGGTCATCGCGCGAGCGCCGCGAGGTCTCGGGAAGCCGGTCCTCGAGAAACCAGAGCCGAAGCCACTGATCCTCGCGGTAGTTCGTGGTGTCGAGGTACGGCGGCGACGTGACCATCAACGTCACGCGACCAGCGTACTCGGGTAGGCGCTTGCCGAGCTTCCGCGCGTCGCTCTGGACCACCACGCCTTTGCGGGTCGGCGCCTGCGACGCGTAGCGGTACACGGCGAGCTCGCGGAGGATCTCGAACGCGTCGCGCTTCGGAGCGATGTGCTCGCCAGCGCGCCACCAGCGCACCGAGTAGGCGGGCTTCGTGCTGATCGTACGCGGCATCCGGTTGCTCAGGCACCACTCGGTCTTGTGGCTCTCGCCGTGGAGCGCGCCGAGCAGCAGCGCCGTAATGAAGGCGTCGGTCGCGGTCTGCCGCCAGCCCAGGTTCGCCTGGAGGTATCGGATCTGCTTCCACGTGGCGGTGTGGAAGCACGTCGCGAAGAAGTCGCGCAGCCCGGGGTACGGTGCGGCGCGGCGCGGGTCGAACGCGTCCTCTAGCTCGTGGATCCGACGCAGCACGCGGCTCAACGGCGGTGCGCTCGCCTTCGCGCGCGACACACACACTGCGACCGGGTTCACATCGCCGCCGATCGCCTCGCGGTCCTCGAGCAGCGCCTGGAACACGGTCGTGCCGCGCCCGACGAAGGGATCGAGCACCACGTCGCCGGGCTTCGACCAGATCAGGTGCTTCTGCACGAACTGCTCTGGGAACATCGCGAAGTACGGGCAGATCGAGTGAAAGCGGTGCCTCACGCCAGCTCCTCGACCGCCTCTATGAGCTGAGGCACATACGCCGCGACCCACTCGGCGACCTTACTCAGCTCGCCGAGTCGCTCGATCGGCTTGATGCCGTCTTCGGCAGCGAGCTCGACGGCGACGTCGATATAGCGCGCCAGGCGTCCTCGGAAGAGTAGGACGCCCATCACGGAGATGGTCCGCCAGTGCTCACCCTCGATCTGCTGCTGAGAAACGTGGTCCTCGCCGTCCTTCGGATTCCTGAGCACGAAGGGGAACAAGAGTCCCGGCGTGGCCGGTGTCGCAGGCTGCTGCACGAACCACGTCTGGTGAAAAACACCGACCGCGTTCTTGATGCTCTTGTCGGGGTAGTTCGCGCCGGAGGCCGCCTGGGCCACAAGATACTGGCTGCCGTGGAGTCCGTCCGGCTCGTGCCGGAACGCCACGACGTCGATCTCGTCATCATTCGCGTTTGGGTTCGCCCAGCTCGGCCGAACTGGGTGCGGGCGACCGTCGCAGTACGACGGATAGATCTGGTGAAGCTTCTCGAGGAACTTGCTGTGGTCGGGGCGCGGATAGCCGACGGAGAACGCTGGGCCGCGAACGAACCCCGCGCTGGCGACCGTCGCGCAGACCTGGAACAAGTCGCGCGCTTTCTTGAGATCGGGCTTCCACGGTCCGTTGTCGTGCAGCAGGCCATCCTTCGCCGCGTTCGACACGATCAGGCAGAACAGATACGCGTACCCACCCGGGGACGGGTTCTCCTTGAGCTTGAGAAAGCCGCGCGTGTCGTCGAACTCGAAGGGATACGAGGCGCCCATCGACTTGGTGCGCTCATCGATCGCTGCGACCACGCACTGGATCCGCCGCTCGCGGATCTCGTCCTGCGCTATGAAGTCCTCATCCTCGAAGTCCTCTTCCATCTCGAGGCCCAGATTCACGCTGCTGAGCAGCGCCTTCTGCGTCCGGGATGCGAGCACGGCGAGTTCGAGCCAGTCGCACAGCTGATTCGAATCGCCGTCTTGCGGTGCAGCGCCGACCATCATTTGCGGGTGTCGGCGGACTTCGTGCGCTCGGCGGCTTTCGCCCCGACCTCTTCGGCAGTCGCCAGCATCGCGGCGTGTACGAGCTTTCCGATCCGCGCCAATCGCTCGCCGAACTCAACCAGCGCGGCCTCGCCGTCGTACGCCTCGATATAGCCCTGCGCCGATTGCGCGTACTCGACCGCCTTCAGCAGATTGTCGGAGAACTTTTTCGAGCGCGTGTCGACCTCTGCGTGCGCCTTAGCGAGGTCGTTCGTCTGCTCGAGCTTTCTAAGACCCTGCGGATTCGCGAGGACTTCCCCGAGCTGCTTGACGTGCGGGTTCTGCGATGTGACCACCGGCGGAATCGAGTCGCTATCGGAACCGTACAGCCACTTCAACACCTTCTCGAGACGCTTGAGCTTATCGGCCGGAACGGGGTTCGGCGTCGGCTCGACCTGGCGCCAGTTCGTGGGCAGTCCGAGGTACTCGCGGTACTGCGTCCGCGTCAACGCCGTATAGAGGTGCGAGAACGCGAACGGCTTCTTTTGGTAACGGTCCTCGACCTCAAACAAGCCCTTCTTCGCAGCTTGATCGATCACAAAGATCGCCTGGACAAGGCGCAGCACAGTGTCGTGCCGATCGCCGAGCTTCCGGGCGATGTCCCGCAGCGTGACGCCGTCCTTGGACTCGGCCTTGTACCAGTCGGCCGCGAACTTTGCCTTCGCAAACGAGTCCCACTTGTGCGGCCCGTTGATGTGCTTGAAGCCGATGTATTGCCGTGCGTCGTCGCGGTCGTCGACCTCAATGATCGTCGCCTTCTCGAGCGTCGCCAGGACACCGTTCGCCAGTTCGGGTACAGGTACCCCGAGTTCGCTCGCGAGGTCGGGGGCCTTGATCAGCTTGATCGCCGCGACGCGGCGATTGCCCTCGATCACGACGCGGACCTTCTTCTTCGGGTGCATCCAGACGACGAGCGGCTCGAAGTCCAGGTACCCGTTGAGGGCGATCGACTGCACAAGTTCGCCGAGGTCCTCGCGCAGCGCGAGATGCTCGATCACGTCCTTCTCGACGATCCTGCCTTCGAGGTCGGCTTGAGCGAGGCGCGGGTTCTCGAGATCGAGCGCCAAGCTCGTTGGATCGAGCTGGACAAGCTCCTTCTTGGTGGTCGTGGGGGCCTTCGCCATAGAATCCCGCGCCGCTAGCGCAACTTCCTGCACGGTAACAGGATTTTGGGCGGGGCTCGACTTTCTTACAGGTTTCTAGGCGGGACGCCAGCGGAGTACGCGCAAGTTCGCCGATCTCGCATACATGAACGGCGGGAAGGTCGTTTGGGCGCGCGCGCAGCCCGATGCGACCGGCTCGGAACGATCGCTACCCCAGCGAGGCCCCATCGGAGTCGCGTTTTCGCTTCGTACTCCGTCGACGCGGAGAGATGGCTGATGGAGCCAGAACCCGACCGATCGCCGACACGACAACGATCGAATCGCTCCGCCAGGCCGACCTCGGGTCGGGTTCTGGCAAGTCTCCGGCGCGAGCCGGCTTGGCGGAGCCCTATCCGGAGACTTGCCATGTCCGACGACCTGCCCACGAGCGACGAGCCCGACGTGATGGTCCACGCCGAGCCCGTCGCGTTTCGACCGACCAACTTCGAGGTCGCGGTGCCGAGGACGCGCACGCGCGACATCAGGTACGCGTCGGACACGCCCGCGCGCGGCGTCCACGAGCGCGGCGACCTTGGGATCGCGGCGCGGCTCGCGATGACCGCTTCGCTTTGCGAGCCCGCGACGATCGAGATCGTCCGCGCGATCGTGCGTGCGAAGCGCGAGCTTGGGATGACCCGCGACGAGGTGACCTGCGCGCTTGCCGAGGCGGGCATGCACCGCCTGAGCTTTATGCACATCGGCAAGGGCACCGAGATCTTCGGTGCCCAGCCGGGCTCGCCTATCGCGCTCGTCGCGCTTCCGGCGGGCGAGCGCATCGCGTACCTGTTCGTCCGCGTGAAGTGCGAGTGGGTGCCATACCGCGTGCGGTCGACGCGCGACGTGTCGTTGCTCGCGAGGACGGTGCGCTCGTGACCCCCGAACAGGTCGAGGAACTCGTCGACTCGGATCCGCCGCCGGACATGCCGTGCGAATGCGGATGCGGTCAGCTTGCCGAGGTCGTCCTGCCAGTCGGCGAGACCGCGATGATGACGTGCTGGCGGTGCGCGCACGTCGTCACCGAGCACGAGATGCCCGCGACCGAGGCGGCGGCGTGCGCGTGCGACTGCCCGGTCGGCGAGATCTATCCGAGGTGGTCGTGAAGCGGATCGACCGCGTCGAACTCGTGGCGCGGGTGCGTCACCGGCTGTTGAAGGACGGGACCGAGCCCGGCCTCGTCGAGCGCGTCGTCAAGCCCGGCTTCTTCCCGAGCGGCGACAAGGGGCTCTTCGAACTCGCGAAGAAGCTCGGGCTCGTCGCCGACGACGAGCAGTTCGAAGAGAACTAGTCGCGCGGCGGGCGGTTCGCGACTGAGCGCTCGAAGCGGGCGTCCGCGAGCGCTTCCGCCTGCGGGATCATCGCCGCGATGTCGGGATCCGAATCGCGCGCCGTTTCGATCAGCCAGGTCAGCGTCGCGACCTCGCGTGCCAGGTGACCGCGCGGGTCGCCGCTCTCCTCCATCCGGTGCTCCAAGAAGAGCACCTTCTGCATCGCGATCGAGAGGTAGTCGACGCGCTTGTCGCGGTTCACGGCTGCACCGGCATGCGCGCGCGGCACTCTTCGATGCTCATCGCCTCGACGACGATCTGTCCGTTCGCGACCGCCTCGGCGATCGCGGTGTCGACGGCGACGATCGCGTCCCACGTCTCGCGCTTCCACGCGATCGACTCGCCCTGGTGGAATGCGACGCCGCGGTAGCGGCTCAGCTCGGGCGTCGGCATCGTCTCGCGCTCGGGATCCTGAACGTACTCACCGGCGCCGGCGCGCTCGAGCAGCGCGACCTCGCGCGGTTCGAGGCGGCGCCGCTGCGGCATCATCGAGACCGAGCTCGTCACGACGACCCACGGCGCGATCTTCTCGTCGGGGACCAGCGCCCGCTTGAGGACGGCAGGGTTGCCGTGCACGCCGCACAGCACCTCGAGGACGCGGCGGGTCGAGTTCTTGGCGAGCTGGACGGGCTCGTCGCCCTCTAGCTCGAGCACGAGGGCTCGACGTTCGAGCCCGCCGACCTCAGCGAGAAGAAGCTCGCCAGCACGCTTGTAGTCGCCGGCGAGTACCGCGGCGCGGAACGCACGGGCTCGCAGCGCGACCTCGTGCTCGTGGATGCGCTTCATCGCGCGCTCGCGCGCCGGCCCGGGTGGAATCGCGATCGCGATCTGCTCCGGGGTGATGGTGGTGTCGTTCATTGGATCTACTTCTCCGAGGTCGCCGCGTCTTCGAGGCGGTTGAGCTGAGCGCGCAGCTCGCGGACGCGGCGTTCCTTCTCGAGGCGCTCCGCTTCGCGGGCGAGCTCGTGCGTGCGCGCGGTGCGATGCGGCGCGAAGTCCTGTTCGAGCTCGCGCTTCGCGGTCTCGTGCGACGGCGACCCGCTCGTCATGACGTGCAGATCGGTGAGCGCCTGACCGAGGACGGCGCCGCGATGTGCGTAGCCGTTGTGCGGCTCGCCCTTCGTCGGCGTGCCGCAGTGACCGCAGCGGTACACGTCACCGTGCGACGGACGCCCGGCGACCCGGGTGTCCTGCCACTTCGGCTCGGGATGCCGGCAGCTCTCGCAGCGGGTCGCCGGGGTGGCGACGTACGCTTCGAGAGACGCGCGCAGCGCAGACATCTGCTGCGGTGCGGTGTCGGGGTCGGCGAAGATTGCGCGAAGCATGAGGTACCGCTCCTCGCGCGTCGCCTTGTAAAACTGGTCGAAGTCCATCGTGTCTCCTTAGGGGCGCGCGCCGCGCGCCGCGAGAAATGCCCGTGCGACGACGATCGAGGACGCGCCGGGTTCGGGCTTGATGCCGATCGCGCGCACCATGTCGGCGCGGGCGTCGGGGGTTAGATTGGCTTCGCCGCGCAGCACTGCGCGAGCGACCTCGACCAGGTCGAGGTTCGGATCGTCGAACCGCGCGGGCATCTACTTGGTCCGGCGCCGGGTGGCGATCGGGTTGCTCGCCGCGATCGCGTCCGCCTTCGTACGGCGGCTCGGCTGGTTCCACAGCTGCCGGTTCGCGCGGGCGAGCGCCTTCTTCGTCTCCGCCTCGTCGTCCCAGTCGCTATGCGCGTCGCCAGACTCGTTCGCTTCCTGGTCGCTCGGCGCGTCGAGCACGTCCTCCCAGGCGGACTCGTACTTGTCGGCGAGCTGCTGCGCGCCGAGCTCGCGCAGGCGCGCGAGGGTCGCGGTCGCCAGCTCGCGCCGGATCTCGGACCGATACGATCCGATCGACAGCGCGACGCCCTTCACGGCGCGCAGGTTCATGCTCGCCACGTCGGGCATCGACCCCGGGTCGCGCACGGCGCTGTTCGCGCCTCGAGCGCCGCGGTGCGCGTGGTCGTCGGGTTCTGGGTTGCCGTCGTACGGCGCGTCGAAGCGGTCGCGAAAGCGCGCCTCGTAGAACGTCGCGACGTAGCAGTCGCCCTTGCCGGCGTCGTCGATCGTCGCGCCGTCCGCGCGGATCGCCGCGATCATGGCGCCGCGGTCGGAGCGCTCGAGGGTTCGCGTGTCCGCGAGGCAGTGTCGCGCCGCTTCGTGCAGTCGCTTGAGAGTCGACATATCTACTTTCCCTTCCAGGCGTTCTCGGACGCGCGCCGCATCATCTCGGCGGCGGCGCGTTCGTCAGTTCCGTAGGTCTTGTGGTCGGCGCGCGGCGTCGGGCGCTCGATCACGCGTCCGTTCGCGCCCGGCTGCTCGAGCATCGAGCGCGCGGCAGCGCGCATGGCGAGGCGCCCGTACTCGTTCGCGTCCAGGAAGTCGGCGGCGTCGAGCTTCGCCGGGTTCGCCGCCAGGTTCGTGATCGCGCTGGCGATCCGCTCGCGCTTCGCGTCGTCCTCGGGACGGTTGTACGCCGGGTGCGTCAGGCGGGTCGCCTCCTTCTTGAGGTGACCGAGGACCGCCGCGTGACCGGCTGCTGTCAGGCGCAGCGTCGACGGGCTCGCGTGCTCGACCAGGCCCGCCTTCACGGTCCGCTGGATGTGCGAGACGCTCGTCGCCTCGACCTTGTTCGTGAACTCGGGGTGCCCGCCGTGCTGCGCGACGTGCTCGGCGAGGGCGGAGATGTTCGTCGGCGTCGCGGTCGTCGGCTTCTCAGCACTCGCAGCCTTCGCGGCGCCCTTGGACTCGCGCACGGCGATCTGATGATCGCGCGCGGCCGCGAGGTGCTCGGCGACCTTCGCCTTGTGCTCGGCGTGCTCGGGCGAGCCAGCCGGGTGATCGTTCGCAGCTCGGGCGTGGGCTGCAGCCGCAGACTGATGAAGGTCGGCGGCGCGCTGATTCGCGGCGCGCGAGCCCTTCTCGTTCGCCTTCGCGCTCGCCTCGGTTGCTGCCGAGCTCTGCGACGCGGCGAAGCGTCCGCGCTCGTCGCGCGGCTGGTCGGCATCGACGCGGCAGGCGCAGGTCCCGTCCTCGTCATCGTCGTCGTACATCTCGGTCTCCTGATCGGCGCAGCGGTCGCGCCGGCGGTTGAGCTCGTCAACGAGCGGGTCGACGTAGGCGTGGAAGGCTTCCTGGTAGTTGCCGCCGCGTTCCTGCGCAGCGAACGCGTGCTCGATCGCGCGAAGCACGACCTCGGGCGCCAGGTCGCCGTAGTCGGCGCGGGTGCTGGTCGAGTGCGTGCTGGCGTCGCAGTGGTCAGCGGCAATCCCACCGCTCGGGACTCGGCACACGTTGCGTAGCTGTGAACGATCGCCCATCAGTGCACCACCTGCGGGCGCTCGGTCCGCGCCCGGCTCTCGCGACGAAGACCATCTGCGCGCCCCCACGCGTAGCCGGCGAGGTCGCGGAGCCCGAGGTCGCGAGCCTCGAGCCCGAGCCCGTCGAGCCACGCCGCGAGCACCATCCGAGTTCCCTTCGACGCGCGCTCGTGGCGTCCCACAAGAAGCGAGATCACGAGGCGCAACTGATCTGGCGAGAGCCTCACGGTGCCACCTTGCGGCATCGCCCGCCGCGCTTCTTGGGCGCCGCCGCGAGCTCGTGAACGTCCTCGATGCGGACCCAGTAGTGGTGCCCCTGCTTGATCGCGTCGAGCTTGCCGGCGTGGATCCAGAGGCGCACCGCCTCGCGCGACACACCGAGCATCTCGGAGGCGCGGCTTGAGAGCACGCATCCGTACGGGGGGATCCCGTCGTCGGGGACGACGATCACGGATCGACCTTAGGCGCGTCGGTGGCGGTGGTCTCGGTCGTGGTGGCGTTGCGACGAACGGAACCCCGCGTGGGGTTCTTGCGCATCGCGCGCTTGCGCGCCCATTCGGTCGCCCTGATGCCGAGCGTGTCCCGGCATTCGTCGCCGACCTTCGCGGTGACGGTCGGCTTCGCGCCCAGACACTGGCTACAACGCGCCGACGGTCCCGAACCGTGGGGACAACGCACGACCTCGACCGGTGCGTCCGCGAGCGGGATCCCGAGGTCGCGCGCGATATCGAGGTCCATGCGGAGCCGTTCCCTCGCGGCGCGGATCGCTTCGAGGCGGTCGCTCATCGCGGCGTGACCTTTCCAAACGCTTCGCGCGCGGCGAGCAGGGCGAAGATCTCGAGTGCGAGGCGCTCGTCGCCGTAACGGCGGGCTTCGTCGAGGCGGCGCAGCAGCGTCCACCCCGAACGAGCGCGCAGCTTGTCGCGGTCCTCGCGGATCACGAGCGGCTCCCATCGCGCCAGCCCGCGAGCGCGTCGACCTCGTCCGCGTTGAACAGCGCGATCGGCTTGCGCTCGCCCGCGACGGCGGCGACCCGGAGGCGACGCTCGGCGACGAGCTGGCGGACACGCTCGTCCGTGACCCCAAGGCGGAGCGCGGCGTCGCTCGTCAGCAGGTACTGGGGCTTCGGGGTTGGCACATCCCCAGCAATTGCTCCGTGGCGCGCAGAAGTCTCGAAGTTTCTGCGAGGCCTCGCGCACCATCATCAGCGTGATGACGTGCGAGTCATCAAGCCGATGAGCGCGCCGGGTTACGTGCTGCGCTTCGTCGACTCGTCGGCGTGTGCGAGCGTCTCCGCCTCTCGCGCGAGCTCGTCCGCGAACGCACGCGCGTGGCCGACGTACTGCCCAGCGACGTACGCGTTCCAGCTCGGCGGGCGCGGCTCGGCGCCGGGCGTCGCCTTACGCGTCAGGACCTCGAGCACCGCGAGTTCGGCCGCGCTCAGCCTCGAGTAGTCAGGCTCGCCGCGACCTTCGAGGCGAGCTCGTGCAGCGGCACGGTCCTCGGGCGTCGTCTTCGGATCGCTCAGGACACCGAAGGCGAGCTGCTCGAGAACAGCGACCTCGCGGCGTCGATAGTCGGACATACCCATGTGCTTGAATTCCTTAACTGTCACTGAACGCGATCAGTGACGCCGGTCGAATTAGTTCGCGAGATCCAAAGGTTCGGCGAATCGAACGCGGGTATGACACCCACGTCCGGAGGCGAATGTCGGACGTTCGACGCTAGGCATCGTCGTCGGTCGACGCGGCAGCGAGCGCGGGCTGACCCACGTCGATCACGCGGCGCCGCTCGAGGTCGTCCAGAAATGCTCGCTTCGACGTGGGGTCGAGCCCTGACCACCCGGCCGGAAGACCCACGTGCTCGACGCGCGCGAGGGCGAGGATTTCACTCTGCTGCAAAGGACGCCCAAGGTAGCGCGAAGAGAGCCAGTCGTGTGCCGCGGCGCGTTCCGAGTGCGTGTGGACGTTGTCCGGGTCGCGCCAGACGCGCAGAGCCCAATCGACGAGCTCGCGCCCGTCGCCCGTCGCCTCGGCGATCATGCGCGCCACGCCAGCGAAGCCGCGAGGCCTACCGGCTCGGTTGATGCGGGGATCGCCCGGCTTGAACGTCATCGGTAGTTGTCTCCTGTTACCTACCGTCGCTCCGCAGCGTGCTCGAGGTCGAGCGCGATGTTCGTGGGCGGCGCGCGGGGTGCGTTCATCATCATCCTGATGACCCGGGGCTCGCGTGCTCGTTTCTTCGTCGGGGAATTCTGTAATCCCGCTCTGCGCTCAGTACCGCCTCGCGAGCGCGCGACGAGCATCATCGTCCCGATGAGAGGACGAACGTCCCTATGTACTCTGAATAAAGAGGACGGACCTATGTTCGTCCTCATCCGTCCTAAGAGGAGAGGACGACAGGAAGAGAATATGGAACGTGTACTTAGGTAGGTCCGTCCTCCGTCCCCCTAAGTGTCTCCACAGCACGCGCGCAGTCGTTCGAGGAGAAGCCGCAACTTAGTCGATCCGAGGTCCGTCCTCTTTTTTCGAGGACGAACGAGGACGGGCCCGGGAACGTCCGCGCGTGCTCGTTCGTCTTTCAAGAAGGAGTTGATAACGAGCAATGTACTCAGCGATGGTGGCGACCATGAGCACCTCACGCCCGCCGATCACGAGCGGTGAGACCGCGCGGCGCCTCGGCGTGTCCGTGCAGTACCTCGCCAAGCTGGACCCGAGGCTCGCGCCTTCGCGCACCGCGCGCGGCGTCCGCCTCTATGACCCCGACGTCGTCGACGTCCTCGCCGCCGAGCGCGCGGCGCGACGATCCTAGTAAACGCCTTGCCCCGTCTGGCGCATCGCCAGAAGGACAAAGCCCCGAGGAGCCTGGCAGGGCGAGACCTCGGGGCGAACGAGTAACAGTGACCAGTACGAATCTAGCTCCGCCGCAGTTCCCATCAACCCCCGTTCTTCGCGCCACGCGCGATGCCGCCGGGGTTGACCATGCCTCCGACCGGTAGCGCGCCCGACCTCGCGGCGCTGCTCGCACCCGCCAAGCCCGAGCCGCGGCCGCGCATCAGCACCCCCGAGGAGGTGCGTGCGTTCGTCGCCAGCAAGCCCGACCCCGAGCTGCTCGCCGGGCTCTACACCCACCTGCTCACCATGCTCGGCGCGATGCCGAAGCCATTGCAGGTCGGCGACGTGTCGATGCTCGACCTCGAGCTGAGCCGCGCGCTACAGGCGAACGCCGGCGCACGACCCGACGCTGACGCCGCGAGCTCGATGCTCCAGTACGCGGTCGCGGATGCCTACGGCTTCACCGCCGAGGTGTACGCAGTCGCCAGGGGCGAACTGCTGCCGCTCACCGATGCGAGGATCGAGAAGGTGGTCGCCGAGAACGGCTGGACGATCGTCGACCGAGCATTGGTGCCCCTCGAATGGATCGAGACGCCGCCGCCCGAGACCTCCCCCGAGGGGAAGGCGCGGCTTGCCAAGCTGCGCACGGAGATCGAAGCGATCAAGAAGGACCTGGCGCGCCCGACCTGGCACGCGCGGAGGGTCAAGTGACCGACGAGTTCAAGGCAACCGTTACAGCCGCGTCCAAGCGGCGCCGGAAGAAGCCGGCGGAGCCGACGCTCAAGCAGCAGCTCGCGGAGGCGTGTGCGGAGATGGGCGGCGACGCCGGCTACCACGCACTGCTCGACCATGTGGCGGACAAGCTGCCGCCGATCATCCTCGAGCAGGAGTCCAAGTCGTCGACGGTCAATCCGAAGATCGTCGGGATCACGTTCAGGCAGATCATCCGGCGCGACGCACCGCCGCCCGAGTACCTCGTCCAGAACCTAATCCCCAAGGAGGGCGTGGGCGCGCTGTCCGGCGAGCCGAAGGCGGCGAAGTCCTGGGACGCGACCTACTACGCGGTGTGCGTCGCCGCCGGTCGCAGCCCGTTCGACAAGTTCGCCGTCCACTGCCCGGCGCCGGTCTTCTACTACTACGCCGAGGACACCGAGGCGGCGGTGAAGACGCGCGTCCTGGCCATCGCCGCCGAGCTCGGACTCGACCCCGATGGCGACTGGGTCGACCGGCTGGTCATGCAGCCGCGCGGTCGACCGCTCGACGTGATGAACACGGCGCAGCTCTGCGTGCTCGCGGCGAGCGTGAACCGCTACTCGCAGATCACCGGGCAGAAGTTCGCCCTGCTCATCCTCGACCCGCTCTCGAACATCCACAGCGGCGAGGAAGACAAGCGCGACTCCATGGTCAAGGTGATGGCGCGCCTGCACGCCCTCGAGCAGTACCTGGGGCTCGCGATCCTGTTCATCCACCACAGCGGCAAGGAGAACGCGGACACCAAGGGACGCAAGCGCGGCGGGCAGAAGATGCGCGGCTCGTCGGCGATCCACGGCGCGGTCGACTTCGGGCTGTACCTCTCGCACCTCCGCGGCGACATGAAGACCGAGTTCATCGCCCGCGTCGAGTCCGAGATGAAGGCGGCGCGTTCGGCGGGTACGTTCGATCGGACGCTGAAGATCCAGGATAGTGAGAAGGGCAACGCGGAACGCGCAACGTTCAGCGCATCCGAACCAGGCGACGACACGATCCCGACGGACCTCGCGAGCGAGCGAGCTCTCGACGTCGTGAAGAAGCTCTTCGATCAGGGCGCGCCACTGACGCGTGATGCTCTCAAGAAGAAGATCGGCGGAAGCAGCGCGATCTTCGAGCGCGCGGTCGTCATCGCCAGCAACGAGGGGTGGATCGCTCAGAGGTTTCACGGGAAGCACTCGCAGGGCTACGAGGTCACCGAGACCGGCAAGGCGCTAATCCGCGACGGTGTGCCGGTCGCAGAGGTTGCGCCGTGAAGTCCCTCGACCTTGCCCCTCTCCGCGAGCTCATCGAGCGCATCGTGGACGAGCGCGTCGCGATCGCCCTTGCGAACCACACAGTCGCGCACCCCGAGCCCGGCGAGCGCCTGACCGTCGCCGAGGCTGCCGAGCTCGCGCGGGTCACGCCCGGCTGCGTGCGCCGGTGGATCCGATCCGGGCGGCTCGCCGCGAGCGGCGCCGGCAAGCTGCTCCGGGTCCATCGTGCCGATCTCGACGCGATGCTCCGCGGCGGGTCCGGTGAATTGTCCGACGACGAACTCGACGCGATCGCCCGCCGGATCGGCTGATCCGCTTCGGCCTGGACTGTCCGACATTATGGAGCAAATGTCTGACACATGAGGTTACGCATGCCCAAGAGCAAGAAGCCACGCACCCGCCTCTCCGTTCAGATCCCCGCAGAGCTGCGCGCCGCGATCGATCGCGCCGCCGCCGCCGACCACCGCACGCCCTCGAGTTGGGTCGTCCACGCGCTCGCCGCCGCGATCGCCAGCGCGGGGGGCCGGTAATGGCCTTCGCGTACGCCCGCGGCAACGTGTGGTGGATCGCCTACCAGGTCGACGGCAAGCGCGCCGCGAAGCCGACCGAGTTCAAGGTCAGCGATCCGAGCGGCAAGCGCAACGCAACCCGGCTCGCCAAGCGTAAGCAGCAGCAGGTCGACGCGCAGCGCGCGATCGGCGGCGCCGCGCCGACCGGTGAGATGACGGTCCGCGCGTACGTCGCGGGCTGGCTCGTGCAGCGGCGCGAAGCCGGGCACGACTACAAGGCGGACCGCGGCAGGCTCGACCTGCACGTGCTGCCAGTGATCGGTGACATGAAGATCGCCGAGGTCCGAACCAAGCACATCGCCGATCTCGTGCACCGGCTGCGGTTCAAGTCCGACCCCAAGCTCGCACCGCGCACCGTCCGCAACATCTACACGGTCGTCGCCGCACTGTTCCGCGACGCCGCGATCGCCGGTGTGGTCGACGCGACCCCGTGCATCCTGACCACCGAGCAGCTTGGTCCCGTCGTCGATTCTGATCCCGAGTGGCGCGACGGCGCGCTGTTCACGCGCGACGAAGCCGAGATCATGATCTCGGACGCTCGGATCCCGCTCGACCGCCAGCTGGTGTACGGCTTCGGGTTGCTTGCTGGTTTGCGCCCCGGCGAGGCGAGCGCGCTCAGGTTCCGCCACTACGACCCGAGCGCCGAACCGCTCGGCAGGTTGACCGTCGCCAAGAGCTACAACGCCAAGCGCCACATCTTGAAGGGCACCAAGACCGACGCGGTGAAGATCATCCCCGTGCACCCGACCCTCGCAGCGATGCTCGCCGAGTGGAAGCTGTCGGGCTGGGAGAAGATGATGGGGCGCGCGCCGACGGACGACGACTTGATCGTGCCGCTGCCGCCGGCGACGATAGCGCGTCGGACCAAGCGCCTCGGCGATCCGTACCGCGGGTACAACTACAGCAGCCGCCGGTGGCGCGAGATCGATCTGCCGATGCTCGGCTGGCGCGAGCGATCGCTGTACGACTGCCGCGCCACGTTCATCACGCTCGCGTGCGACGAGGACGGCGCCGATCGCGACGTGATCAGGGACCGCGTGACGCACACGAAGTCGAAGCGGAACGCGTTCGACGGGTACGCCCGCGGCAAGCGCTGGGTCGAGACGTGCACGGAGCTGAGCAAGCTGAACATCCGCCGCAGCCCGCGCCGCCTGGCAATCGTGGCGAGCATCGACGAGCGGTAGAGCCCCTACTCTTTCGATGCCTCGGCGACCTTCCGCAGGAAGCTGAGGAAGGCGATCGCTTCGACCGCATACTCGGGGGTGTCCGGGTCGAGCGAGTGGGCACGCGGGTTGCGGAGGCCCATGGTGGCGCCGGCGAACAGGAACATCATCCCTTGCTGCTCGTCCTGGTCACTCGAGGTCTGCATCTCGTTGACCTTGAGGATCGGGGCGTTGCCTCCGAAGACCCGCTGCATCAAGGGCGTGTTGTCGAGGGCGTTGCCATTCTTCTTGTCGGTCGGGTGAGCAGCGCGCTTCTTCACGTATTGGACGAGCTCAATGCCGGCATTGAGGATCGACTCGCGGTAGTGGCCGTCGGCGAACTGCTTCGCGCACGCGGCACGGGTATCGGGATGCAGCGGTAGGCGCTCAAAGGCGGCTCGCGCGTCCTCGTCGGCCTTCGGCAGCGCTGGCGGCGGCGCGGGCTTGGTGTCGTCCTTGTGTGCGTCGTACGCCGCGAGCTTGAAGGTACGGGCCGCGCTCAAGCGAACGTTCTTCTCAAGGTTCGCGACAAGCTTCTGCACCGCGCCGATGTTGCGGCCGCGTACGCCAGCAGCCGTCGACTGAATGAACGCGAGCACCCGCTGCGAAAGCTCGGCAGTCAGCTCGTCCACGAGCGGGGGCTCCCCAGCGCCTTCGAGCGGCGCGTAGACCTCGCACAGGCGCCGAAGCATCTCGGTGGCGCCCTCAGATAGCTGCTTGCGAAACAACATCTCGTCGGACGGTGTTGCCCGGATAGCTCGATGCACCCGGGCGGCGATCTCCGACGCCACCTGCTCCGCACGTAGCTTTACCGCTTCACGATCCGTCAACATGTGCCTCCCGCCGCCTGGCGGCCAGTAACGGGGACCAGTTACGGTCGCAGTTACATGCGGCGACTTCTGTCGAGATCGCCGCTACTTGTTGGCTCCGAAGGAGGGTTTCGAACCCCCGACCCGGCGGTTAACAGCCGCCTGCTCTACCACTGAGCTACTTCGGAATGGGAGGGAGCTATTGATGACGTACAGCCCCCGGGGCTGTCAAGACGCGGCGTAAGCTCGTGGCATGCCTCGTGTCACCGGAATCGGCGGAGTGTTCGTCAAGGCTCGGGATCCGAAGGCGCTGGCGGCCTGGTACCGCGACGCGCTCGGAATGGACGTTCAGGACTGGGGTGGCGCGCAGCTCTGGAATGACGTTCCGGAGGGCGCGCGCACGTATGGCGTGTGGAGCGCGTTCGCCGAGAAGTCCGATTACTTCGCGCCCTCCGAGCGCCCGTTCATGATCAACCTGCGGGTCGACGACGTGGACGGGCTGATCGCGCAGCTCAAGGCGCGCGGGGATCGGGTGCTCGACCGGGTTGAAGACAGCGAGTTCGGAAAGTTTCGGTACGTCGTCGATCCCGAGGGCACGCTGCTCGAGCTGTTTCAGCCGGCGCCCTAGTGGCTGGCGTAGCGCGCGGCCAGGCCGAACGTGTACCGGTCGCCCGGGTGCTGCAGGTCGTCGGAGAACGTGAGGCCGACGTCGAGCTCGTCGCTCGCGCGGTAGAACGCGCCCATCTCGACGGGAATGAAGTCGTCGAACAGGAAGCGGTTGGTCGAATTCGAGATCGACAGCTGCGCGAGCTTTGTCTCGACGAATCCGTAGACGGGCAGCGCCGGGTGGACGAGCAGGCCGACCGGAACCGTGAGGCTCGTCGCCGTGTTCGTCGAGCTCTCGATCGTCAGCTGCTGCCCCGCCGGTCCGTTCGGCAACGGCGCACCGGTGTACAGCGCGAGCATTGGCGACAGGCGGACGGCGGCCGCGACGCCGAGATGGATCGCGCGGTCCTCGGAGTTTTCCAGATGGACGACGACGTCGCCGCCGACCGTCACGACGACGAGCGGCTCCGCGTGAAGCCTCATCTCGCCGTGCACGAGGAGCGGGCCTTTCCAGCGGCCGTTCGACGGAAACGAGCCTTCCGCGTCGTGCAGCTCGGCCGCGTAGGTCACGCCGCCCGTCACATCGCTCGTGATGCCAAACGCGGCGGCGACGGACAGCGACTCGCTGGTGACGCGCGAGGCGGACGTCAGCGGCGGAGCCGCCGGAACGTCCTCGACCTTCACGCCCACGACACCGGCAACCGCGATCGCTCCTTGCGGAAGCGTCACGGTGCCGTCAGGCCCGTCGTCGGCAAACGCCGCTGTCGAGGCGGCGAGGATCACGACGAGCAACGATTTCATGGGCAACGCAGAGGGTTGCCCGTTCTTGACTATTTCGTCCAGCGCGCGCCGAGAGCGATCACGTACAGATCACCCGCGTGCTTGAGATCGTCCGTGACCGACACGCCGACGTCGAGGTTCTTGTTGACGCCAAAGAAGCCGCCGAGGTTCATCGGCGCGCCCTGCGCGTCACTGAAGATCACCTGCACCGTGTCCGCGCCCATCGCCTTGTTCGCGAGGTTGAAGCGCATGAGATCGAACGCGACCCACGCGAGCAGCTGCGGAGTCGCCTGCAGCGAGACGCCGACCGGGACGTCGAACGTGATCGGGCCGCTGCTCTCGAGGCTGATGTTCAGGTGCTGACCAACGGACGCACCGCCAAAGCCAGGAAGACTGA
This sequence comes from Deltaproteobacteria bacterium, assembly GCA_019237945.1. Lineage (GTDB taxonomy): Bacteria > Myxococcota_A > Polyangia > Haliangiales > Haliangiaceae > JABFXX01. Next base: position 19,075 of record JAFAOG010000099.1, read on the forward strand.
CCGCGCCCATCGCACCAGGGACGCCCGGTCCGAAGGCGGAGCCCGTGAACAGGGCGATCTTCGGGGCGAGCACGTACCGCGCGTCGAGGCCGGCTCCGATCGCCTTCGTCGTCGCGCAGCCGCCCATCGTGTCGACGCCGCCGCAGAGATTCAGCTCGAAGTGAGCCTCGGCCGCGACCGTCATCTTGTCGGAGTGCGACAGGCCGAACATGCCGTAGAAGCGCAGCGGGCCCTTGAGCTTCGTGTTGTCGGTGCCGTCACCCGCGAGCGGGAACGAGAACTCGCCGCCAACGGTCAGCTTGTCGCTGACGCCGTAGCCCGCACCAAGATGAAACTGCTCCTGCGTGAACGATGACGTGGTCGTGCCCGCGGTGATCGACGCGTGCATGATGTCAAAGTCGCCGTACGCCGCGAGACCGCCCTTGAGCAGCGTGTACGGACGCGAGCCCATCTCGGCCGGCCAGCCGACCGCGGCGTCACCGCCGGCGGCCACCGTCGCGCCCGCTCCGGCGCTCGCGCCTGCACCACCCGCGTTGACCTCGGCGCCGGCGCCGACGGTCGCGCTTCCACCACCACCGCCCGACGCGTCGTCACCCTGGGCGAACGCGGCCGGAGCGGCCAACAATAGAGATGACCCGATGAGGAGAGTCTTCAAACCTTGATGCATCACGAGCTCCTTTAAAAGGCTGCTGCGAATTGTCGGACGCGGGCGTTGTGCCCCGCAAGTTTTCGCAGGCCTGCGTGACAGCGAGCCCTCCGGGAGGGATCGGTCGCGCAAATTTCGACGGACGGCCAGACGGCAAACGATTAGCGCGTCTGACGTCGACGCTGCGCGAGGTATTCGCGCAAAAGCGTCTCGGAGGGGAGCGGTTCCCCTTTTTGCCGGTTTCTAGCGCGTGCGAGCGCGAAGCCGACGATCTCCTGAACTGCTTGCTCGTAGGTACGCCCGCTGGCACGCACGCACTGTGCGAATGCGCAGCCATCGGCGAGGTCGGGGTTCGGGTTGACCTCGAGGATGTACGGGTCGCCCGTCTTGGGATCGAGGCGCATGTCGACGCGCGCGTAGTCGCGGCAGCCGAGGTGCTTGTAGGCGCGCAGTGCGATCGCCTGGATATGCGCGACGACCTCGGGCTCGAGATCATCCGGCGGACACTTCGACTCCATCGCGTAGTAGTCGCGCGAGTACGGATCCCACTTCGCGCGGTACGTGATGATGCCGGGGAGCGGGCGACCTTCGTTGTCGACGCCGCCCGGCTTGAACTGCATCTCGTAGAGCGGCAGCGCCGCATCGCCGAGGATCGCGCAGTGGATCTCGCGGCCCTCGATGAACTCCTCGATCAGCGCCGGCATCTTGTGATCGCCGACGATCAGCTGGACGCGTTTATCGAGCGCCTCGCGATCGCGGACGACCGAGCCGGCATCGATGCCGCCGGAGGCATCGTCGTACGCGGGCTTGACGATCAGCGGATAGCGCAGCGCGAGGTCGGCGGGCGCGGCGCCCTTCTCGACCACGATGCCGCGCGGGACCGGCAGGCCGGCGGCCGCGAGCAGCGCCTTGGCGTGCGGTTTCTTCTGGCACAGCGAGAGCGCGATCGGCCGGTTGCCGGTATACGAGACGCCGAGCAGCTCGAACAGCGCCGCGACGTGCATCTCGTTCTCGATGTCATCGTGGAACCACTCGACCAGGTTGACGATGACGTCGGGGCGCTCGGTCGTGATCGTCTGGAACAGCGTCTCGAAGCTGTCGCGGATGTTGACGGCGACGACGTCGTGGCCGCCTTCGCGGACGCACTTCTCGAGGAGCTGCACTTCCTCGGCGACGGTGTCCCATTCCTCGACGATGCGCGTGGGATCCCAGTCGGGGCTACGACGTCCGTCGCGCCGCCAGAGCTCGACGACATCTTCGTCGACCTGGTTCCAGAGGATCAGTACTCGTGCACGCGACATGCAAACCGCTGCTTCTACACAGGTACCATCCCGTGCTCCCGATGTCGATGCAGATGTGATCCCCTACGTCGTGCGGGTTCCCCACGGCTGACGCGATGCGAGGTCGTCGGCGCGCTGTCGTTGCTCGCTCGTCAGGGCATCGCTCACCGCGGCGGCGAACCATTCGGCGAGCTCGGTCGCGGTCTGGAAGCGATCGCGCGGGCTCTTCGCGAGACCGATCATGAGCACGCGATCGACGTCGCCGGGAACCGGCGCGAGCATCGAGGGTTGCGTCGGCACGCGGTAGACGACCTCGTAGAGCGTCGTCGGTACGTCCTTGCCGGTGAACGCGGGGTGTCCCGTCACCGCACGGTAGAGGATCGCGGCGAGCGAGTAGACGTCGGCGCGGTGATCGACGTCCTCGCCCTTGGCCTGCTCGGGCGCCATGTACGCCGGTGTGCCGACGACATGGCCTTGCGTCAGCGTGCCCGAGCCGCCCTGCTTGCTGACGCCGAAGTCGAGGATCTTCCAGCGATGCGCGCCGCCCTGCTCGGCAAGGAACACGTTGTGCGGCTTGAGGTCGCGGTGAACGATTCCGGACGCCCGCGCCGCTTCGAGCCCGACCGCGACGTGATCGACGAGCGTGACTGCCTGCGCGAGCGAGATCCGGCGCTGGCGGCGCAGCTGGTGCGCGAGGTCGTGGCCGCGCAGCCGCTCCATCGCGAGGAACGGGACCTCGCCGGCGGTCGTGCCGACCTCGAGCACGCGCACGACGTTGGGGCAGTCGAGCTTCGCGGCGGTCTGCGCCTCGCGGACGAACCGCGCGACGTGCGTCGGGTCGGCGAGCGTGCCGGGGTGGAGCAGCTTGACGGCCGCCTCGCCGCGATCGCTGACGCTCGCGGCCTCGTACACCTCGCCCATGCCGCCGCGGCCGATCAGCACGCCGAGCCGGAAGTTGCCGACCTGCTGATCGGTGAACCGGCCCGGGCCGCCGACCGCGATCGCGCGATCGAGCTCGGCGCGTGCCTCGGCGAGCAGGGCCTCGCGCTGTGCGACGCCGCGCACCGCCTGCTCGAGCTTGGTGACGTGATCGAGCGTGACGCGCTGGCTGACGCGCGCCGTGTAGAACGTGATGAAGTAGAGGAACTCGACGACCGACAAGATGCCGATCTGATCGATCCTCCGCAGGTGCTGCATGTTGACGATGCCGCGGTCGTCGACGATGCCGAGCATGATCGCGATGATCAGGCCGCCGTGCATCACCGACTCGAGCACGTACATCGCGGTCACCAGACGCGCCCCCGAGCCGAGCGCGAAGAAGTAGATGCCGTACGCGATCATCGCCGACACCGGCGACGCGGGCCCCCAGTAGTAGACGCCGCCGAACGCACCGAACGCGATCACGAGTGCGGGGCCGAGCAGCCGGCGCGGCGTGTACGTCGCGGGGTCGCGGATCGAGGCGAGCATCCACAGTGCGCCGGCCGTCGTCAGGATGCAGCCGCCCATGACGACGCGAAACGCGATCGGATCGCCGCCGGTCGCGAGCGCGACGATCACGCCGGCGAAGCACGTCAGGATCGCGACGCGCAGGAACACCTGGCTGCGCGCGATCTCCTCGAGCTTCATCGCCTCGACGGGCGAGGTCGTCGTCGTGATCCGCGTGTGGTGCGAGTCGGTCGCCGACTTCTTGCGCGGCGAGAGCGCCTGCGTCGGCAGGCCGTGGACCGGATCCGGCGACACCGCCTGCGTGTCATCGCCGAGGTCGCTGGATGCAGGGGGCTCTTCCGTCGCCGGGCGCGGGCCCAGATCGACGGTCGGACGATCGTCCTCCCCCGAGATCACTCGACAAGCATACCGCTACAGCGGCATGACACCAGATTCGCAGCGTTCCCAGGTCCAGGTGGCACACGTGCAGCCCGACGGCGTGCAGGTGCAATCTGTCCCGTTGTAGACCGGGATGCAGTCGCCGCGCGCCTCGCAGGTCGTCTGGTCGGAGATCGTCTCGCAGGCGGCAAGCTCGCACTGGCTCGTCGGGATGCAGAAGCCCGAGTAGCAGCCGTTGTTGACGCCGGGCAGCGTGCCCATCGGGCAGTGCGGCGGAGCGCTGTTGCACGTGACCTGCGCGTAGCAGAGGCCGGGGTCGCTGGGGCCGCACGCGCTCGTCGGGATGCAGTAGCCGGTGTAGCAGCCGTTCGCGATGCCGGGCACGGTGTTGGCCGGGCACGCAGGCGGCGCGCTGTTGCACGTGATCGCGCCGGTGCAGTCGCCCGGGCCGGTGCCGGTCGGCACGCACGTCGGGTAGCAGGTGCCGGTGCTGCACTCCATCGCGCAGGTGTAGCCGGGCGCGCAATCGACGGTCGCGCACGTCTGGTCGGGCACGCACGTCGGCGAGCACATGCCGCCACCGCCCGAGCCGCTACCGCCGCCGGAGCCGCTGCCGCCGCCGGTGCCGCTGGCGTAGCACTCTTCCTCGCAGTGATAGCCGGGCCCGCAGGCGACGCCGTTGCACGTTGCCTCGGACTCGGGATCGCAGCTGTAGTAGGTCGTGTTGCCGCTCGCGTCCTGCAGGTAGTCGCTCGCGCAGTCGAAGCGCTCCGAGCAGGCCTGCGCGTCGAGGTTCGTGCACCCGGAACCGCCGCCGACGATCCCGCCGCCGACCGGGAGATCGACGCACTGCCAGAACGTGTCCACCGGGCCGCCGCCGGGGGTCAGCTGAACGGTGTAGTCGGCGTGGCAGGCCACGTTTGCGAGGCACGCCGTTTCCGCGAGACCGGTGCACTGCGACGAGCAGCTCGCCCAGTTCGGCTGCGCGATCGCCGCACCGCCGGTCTCCGCGCACGGGCCACAACCGCCGCATCCGCCGCCGCCGCCGCCGTAGTAGCTGCACTGGCCGGTCGACGGATCGATGAAGCCCTGCGCCGGCTCCTTCGCCGCGTAGTTGCAGACGTCATCGCCGTGGCCGTCGCCCCAGTACAGGCTGCAACCGCCGAGGAGGACGAGGAATGCGAGGCAAAGGCGCATACGCGGGCGTTCAGCAAGGCGCACGCCAGTGCAAGTGCGCGAGGTTGCGAGCCTCGATCTCGAAAAACTGACGTCGCGACTCGGGTTTTCGGCGGATCTGGGGCTTGCGACGCAGCGCACCACCTCATTAGATCCGCCCCGATGCACCCCGTGCTCGCGTTCATCGCCTTCTTCCGGGTCCTGTTCGGGCGGCCGCTGCCCGAGTCGATCGCGCCCAAGCAGCTACCGGCGGGCGAGCCGGAGGTGAAGGAGCGCGTGATCGAACGAGTGGTCGAGAAGGTCGTCGTCGAGAAGCCGAAGACCAGCGTCGCCCAGGCGCACCGCGACGGCGCCCTCGCGTTGCTCGCGTTGCTCCAGCGCGAGGGGCGGTTCGTCGACTTCGTGCGCGACTCGGTCGACGGCGCGAGCGATGCCGATATCGGCGCGGCCGCGCGCGAGGTCCATCGCGGCTGTCGCAAGGTGCTCGATCAGCACCTGACGTTCGAGCCGGTGATGCCGGGCGAAGAAGAGGCGAAGGTCGCCGTGCCCAAGGGCTTCGACCCCGCGGAGATCCGGCTGATCGGTGAAGCGAAGGGCGAGCCGCCGTACAAGGGCACGCTTCGCCACCACGGCTGGCGCGTGGTAGACGCCAAGCTCCCCAGCCTCGCCGAGGGCATCGATCGCACCGTGATCGCGCCCGCCGAGGTGGAGCTGCCCGCATGAAGATCATCGGCATCGATCTCGGAACCACGAACTCCGCGCTCGCCGTCGCCGGCGACGACGCTCCCGCGCACTCGGTCGGCATCACCCAGGTCGTCGGCCCGGGCGAGATCGCCGAGCGCCCGACCCTGCCCTCGTTCCTGCTGCTCCCGACCGAGCACGAGGTCGCGCCCGCGCAGCTCCAGCTGCCGTGGTCGGGCCCGCTGCGCTACTCCGTCGGCACGTTCGCGCGCGAGCGCGGCGCCGAGCTGCCGCACCGGCTGGTGTCGTCGGCGAAGTCGTGGCTGTGCAACCCGTCGATCGATCGCACGGCGCAGGTGCTGCCGTTCCGCGGCGCGAACCGCGAGCTCGACGAGGCGATGCAGGGCGGCGAGCGCGTGTCGCCGGTCAATGCATCGGCGCGCTACCTCGCGCACCTGCGCGCCGCATGGGACGACGCGAACGAG
>JAFAOG010000389.1 GCA_019237945.1 Deltaproteobacteria bacterium
TCGTACGTGTAGTCGGCGTGCGACGGGCGATAGGCGCGGGCGATCGCGTCGTAGTCCTTGCTGCGCGCGTCGGCGTTGCGGATCGTCATCGCGATCGGCGTGCCGAGCGTGACGCCGTCGAGGACGCCCGAGAGGATCTCGACGCGATCGTCTTCCTTGCGCTGGCTGACGAGGCGCGACTGGCCGGGGCGGCGGCGATCGAGCTCGTGCTGGATCTGCGCGAGGTCGAGCGGCAGCTTCGGCGGGCATCCGTCGACGACGACGCCGAGCGCGGGCCCGTGCGATTCGCCGAACGTCGTGATCCGGAACAGCGTGCCGAAGCTCGAGCCCACGGGCGCAGCATACGGGAAATGCGGAGGGGGCGGTTCTGGCGATGCTCCGAGCGATCTGTGTTACCCTGACGGTGGCTCTGCATGGCTGCTGATCGCCGTCCATCGGCCCAAGAAATCGAGGAGTTGATCGATCTCGTTCGGCGCGATCCGTCGTCGCCGGCGTTCATCGACCTCGCCGAGGCGTACCTGAATCTCGGCCGGCCGAAGGACTCGATCACCGTCTGCAACCAAGGCCTCGAGGTCTCGCCCGATAACCTCGAAGGCCGCGTGATGCTCGCGCGTGCCCACGCCGCGCTCCATCAGTGGAAAGAGGCGCAGGGCGAGCTGCTGCGCGTCGTGAAGATCGATCGCAGCAACCGCCTGGGCTTCGCGCTGCTCGGCGAGGTGCTGCTGCGCCGCAACGACTACGAGCGCGCGGTGCCGGTGCTGCAGCACGCGCAGAACCTCGATCCGACGAGCCCGCAGATCCTGTCGATGCTCAAGCGTGCGCGCGCGAGCCAGCCGCTCGATCCGCCGCCGCCGATTCCGCAGCCCGTCCCGCCGCGCGGCGAGACGAACTACAACATCGCGATCGAGAAGCCGCGTCCCGCGCCGACACCGCCGCGCAGCGCCGCGATGCCGGTGCCCGCGAGCTCGCCGGTCGCGCCGACGATGGCGCTGCGCCCCGATCCCGAGCCGCCGCCGCCGCGCGCGCACAAGCCGACCGCGCCGCCTCCGCCGCAGCAGCCGGTCGAGGGCGTGCGCCCGCGCATCGTCAACGCGGCGAGGCCGCAGAACGCCGCCGCCGCGTCGCTGCGTCAGTCGGCCGCCGTCGGCGAGAACTACCTCAACGATCTGCTGACCGGCGGCCTGCTCGATGTCGCCGGCGTGCGCGTGCCCGACAGCGAGTTCGATCTGCGCCCGGATCGCCGGTGGGGTCGCTCGACGCGCCGCGCGTTCATCTTCCTGTTCGTCGTGCTCGTGCTCGGCATCGGCGGCGGCGGCACCTGGTACTGGTGGAGCGAGAAGCAGAAGTCCGAGGCGGTCGCGAAGCTGCAGAAGGATGCGAAGACCGCGATCGGCGCCGGCGACTTCAACGGCCTCGAGACCAGCCTGACCAAGCTCAAGCAGGCGCTCGAGAAGGATCCGGGCAATCTGCTGACGTTCACGCTCGCGGCCGAGGCGGGCGGTCTCGAGTCGCTGCTCTACGGCACCGAGACCGAGCGCGTCGATCGCGCGATCAAGGCCGCCGCGCCCGACGTCAAGCCGGGCCAGCCCGGCGCGCGCGAGCTGCTGATCGGCAAGGCGGCCGTCGAGCTGTCGCGGCTCGGCACGCTCGAGGCGCCGGCGTCGACGCTCGCCGAGGTCACCAAGCAGCTCGACGACTACCTCGCGAAGAACGACAGCGACAAGTGGGTGCGCTGGCTCAAGGCGCGCGCGCAGCTCGCGGGCGGCGAGTTCAAGGCCGCGAAGGCCACGCTCAAGGCGGCGGCCGACGGCGACGACGGCGTCCCGGTCGCGATGATCGATCAGGCGGACCTGCTCGTCGACGAGGGCTCGCTCGACGAAGGCCTCGCGCTCTACGACAAGGCGCTCGCGAAGTCGAAGGACCATCCGCTCGCCGTGCTCGGCAAGTCGCTCGCGCGCGCCGAATCGAGCGTGCAGGCGAACGACGCGATCGACGATCTCAACGTCAAGCTCGACAAGAACTTCGGGTCGCGGGTCACCGCGTATCGCAACCTCGCGCTCGCGCTCGCCGAGGCGGGCATCGAGGACTACGTGCGTTCGGGCGACGACCTCAAGAAGGCCGTCGGCAGCCATCCGCCGACCGAGCCGCGGTTCTGGGCGCGCATCGCATGGGCGCACTACACGCGCGGCGAGCTGAAGCAGGCCGCCGAGGCGCGCGGCAAGATCGCGTGGTACGGCAAGGGCAAGGCGGAGGACGATCCGGCGGTGCAGCTCGTCGATGCGGGTCTGCTGCTCGCGTCGGGCCTGCCCGACAAGGCGCTCGATGTCGCGAGCAAGCTCCAGGGCGTTCGCCCGGGCCTGATCCGCGCGTACGCCGAGATCGATCTCGGCAAGGCGAAGGACGCGCTCGACGATGCCGACAAGGTCCTCGCGAAGGCGCCCGAGAACCTCGAGGCGCAGATCGTCCGCGAAGAGGCGCGAGTGGTCGCGGCGACGAATGATAAGGAACGGGCGGCGGCTGCCGATGCGCTCGAGCACCTCGCGCGCAAGGCGAAGAGCAAGATCGGCCGCCACGCGCTCGGCATGGCGCTGTTCCTCGTCGGCAACGCGAAGGACGCGCAGCCGCAGCTCGAGCAGGCAGTCGCGGACCTCACCGACGACGCGCCGAACCCGCTCGCGTATCGCACGTACACCGCGCTCGCCGAGATCGCGATCGCGAACAACGATCTGAAGACCGCCGAGACCGACCTCAACAAGGCGCTCGAGCGCAACTCCGGCTACTTCCCGACGCGCGCGCTGCAGGCGAAGGTCGTGCTGCGCGGCGGCAACCCCGACGGCGCGCTCGAGCTGCTCGAGCCGATGCTCAAGGAGACCGAGCTGCCGCCCTCGACGGAGCTGACGCTCGCCGAGGCGCTGATCACGCACAAGGGCGCCAAGCAGCAGGACAAGGACGACGCGCAAAAGATCCTCGAGGCGATCAAGGACAAGGTCCCGCCCGAGGAGGCGTCGCGCGTCGCGGCGCTGATCGATCCGAAGCTGCCCGAGAAGCTCGGCCTGCCGAAGCCCGCTCCCGAGGGCGCGCCCGCGAAGCCCACCGGTCCCGCGAAGGCGCCGCCGAAGAAAAAGGGCCGATGAAGGTCGTGCTGCTGCTCGCGCTCGGCGCGTGCGGCCGCGATCCCGCTCCCGCCGCGAAGCCGATCGCGCACGGATCCGGAGTCGCGCAGCCCGTCGCGCCGCCGCCCGCGCCCGCGCAGCTCGCCCACGTGACGATCAAGGCGCTCGGCATGACGTGCGAGGAGTCGTGCCCGATGCGCGTCCGCTACGCGCTGCAGGGCAACAAGGACGTCTACGAGCTCGGCTTCGACCTGCCGAACGAGTCGATCTTCGTGTCCTACGACGCGACGCTCGGTCCCGCGAAGCAAGTGACCAAGCCAATGCTCATCGCGATCCGCGACGCCGGCTTCGATCCGTGGCTCGCGAAAGAGACCTGGCCCGACGACGCGCACGTGCAGGTTCTCTGGCGCGACGTACACTAGAGCATGCGGCGGCTGTACCTCGTTCGGCACGGCGAGACCGGCTGGAACGCCGAAGGCCGCCTGCAAGGCTCGACCGACGTCCCGCTCAACGACACCGGCCGCGCCCAGGCCCGCACGCTCGCGGCCGCGTTCGCGCGGCTCGGCATCGCGCACGTCTTCACGAGTGATCTGATGCGCTCGCAGGAGACCGGCGCGATCATCGCCGAGCAGCTGGGCCTCGCCGCGCCGGCCGTCGATTGCGATCTGCGCGAGCGCCGCTTCGGCATCTTCGAGGGCCTCACGCGCGACGAGATCCACGCCCGCTATCCCGACGAGTGGCGCGCGTGGACCGGCCGCACGCACATGCCGGAAGGCGGCGAGCCGGTCGAGTCGTCGGTCGGCCGCATGCGCGCCGCGCTCGAGCGCGTGTGGGCGCAGGCGACGGGCCCCGCGCTCGTGATCTCGCACGGCGGCATCATGCGCCTGTGGCTCTCCGACCTCGCGGGACACCTGCTGCCGAACATCGCGAACGGCGCGACGTTTGTCGTCGAGCGCGACGGCACCGCGTTTCACGCGCGCCCGCTCTGAGCCGCACGAGCTCAGGGCTTGAGCTTCGCGACCAGGAACTCGCGCAGCGAGACGAGCAGCTGGTTGCTGAGCCGGCGGCTCGGCAGCCAGCCGAAGCCTTGCAGGCTGCCGATCGCATCGGGCGACAGCGTGTGGCTGACGTTCGGCAGGATGCGCACCGTGACATCGTGGTTGCCGGCAGCGCGCATCGCGGCCTGCAGGCGCTCGGCGGAGCGCGGCGGTACGTGGAGGTCGGCGGCGCCTTGCAGGATCAGCGTCGGCGCACGGACCTTCTTCGCGTAGTCGATCGGATCGGTCGCGACGAACGCGATATCGCGCGGCGTCCAGTCGCTGCGGTCGGCGAGCTGCTTCTTGATCTCGGCCCCGCGCTTGTCGGGCGCGATCGCCGGATCGTGCTCGACGGTCTGGATCGTCTGCCA
>JAFAOG010000436.1 GCA_019237945.1 Deltaproteobacteria bacterium
ACCGCGAGCAGCGCGATGTCGCCGGCGCGCCAGTCGACCTTCGCCGGGTGATCGACGACGCGCAGCGCGATCGATAGCGTCTCGTCGGGCGTCTCGACGGTGAGGCCGCGCTCCGCGATCGCCTGGCCGTGCGCACCGCGTGCGATCGCGATCACGTCGTGCCCGGCGCGCACGAGCATCGCCGCCGTAACTCCGCCGATCGCGCCGGTTCCGTAGACGACGAAGCGCATGCCGGCAGCATAGGCAACCCACCGCCCGACAGCCCGGTCGTACGGTGCGAAATGTTCGCGAAGCAGACCGCGATGGCTGCCTCGCTCCTCGTCCTGCTCGGTGGACTCGCGACTGCGGATCCGGGCGGCGATGGGCGCGGCTATTTTCAGATCGGCGCCGGCTACTCGACCGACGAGGGCTTCCTCGCGACGGCCGCCGTCGATCAACCGGATCTGTTTCACACCGGCAACGAGCTCGGCCTGTTCGCGCGGATGAGCGAGCGCCACCAGCGGTTCGACGCGCTGTTTCGCGATCCGCACGTTCTCGGTGGCACGCTCACGCTCGACCTCTACAACGACGTCAAGCAGATGCCCGGCTTCACGCGCCAGGACACCGGCCTGTCGATGCGCCAGTCGCGCGCGCTCTCCGAGCACGTCACGGCGTGGGTCGGCTACCGGATCGCGAGCGTGTCGACCGACGGCGCGACGCTCGGCAAGGGCGCGCCGGTCGACAGTGCGGCCGGCACCGTGTCGGCGTTCTCGGTCGGCATGGCGTACACGACGCAGCGCCTGCAGCTCGGCGCGTGGGCGGAGGATGCGGATCGGATGTTCGGATCGACGCACGGCTTCGGGCGCGTCGGCGGCTGGGCGATGCTGCGCCAGCCAGTCGGCCCGTTCGTGCTCCACGCGGGCGGCAATGTCACCGCCGTCACGCCGAACGCGCCGCTCTCGGAATGGCTGATGCTCGACGGTGGCGCCGACGTCCGCGGCTACGTCCCGGGCGCGCTCGGCCTCGCGACGTGGAAGGCGGTCGGGCACGCGTCGATCGAGCTACCGATCTCGCACGAGGTCTCGCTGGAAGGATTCGGCGATGCCGCGCAGCTCGGCCAGATGCACGCGCTGAGCGCCGGCTACGGCCTCGTGTGGAAGTCACCGATCGGACCGATCCACGCCGACGTCGCGTATCCGCTCGACGGCCCGCCGCAGTTCTTCATCTCGCTCGGCGCGCTCTGATCGCATCGCGGATCCGCGTGCGCTCGGCCTCGGGCAGCGCGCGCAGCGCCGGGAACACGTCGCGCTCTTCGATCGCCAGGTGCTCGGTCAGCTCGCGCTCGAGCTGCTCGGCGAGTGGCGCCAGCTCCGCCGGCACGGGCCCGCCCTGCTCGACCGCTGCACACATCGCGACGAGCCGATCGATCGCCGGCGCATGCGCGACGTGATCGTCGTGGATGCGCGGCGGGATCGGCAGCAGCTCTTCCTCGTCGGCGACGTGCAGCGGAAACGCCTCCGCGAAGTAGCGCCGCACCTGCCCGGCCGCCTCGCGCGCGTCGGGCCCCGCGTCCGCCGTGATCCGCGTCGCCATCGCGATGAACGTTCGAATCCGCTCGTGGCAGGCGATCAGGAGATCGACGACGTCTTCGGTCACCGTTCGTGATCCGAGCTTCACGAGCATGCAGCGACCCTACCGCGTGCGGTATGCATTCGCCCATGACCAAGAAGCTGATGCTGATCGTCGCCCTCGTCGTCGGAATGTTCGTGCCTGCGTTCGCGCAGAAGACCGCGGGAAGCGGCGCCGGCAGCGCGACGGTCACCGACAAGAAGGCGGGTGCGGGTGCGGGCAGCGCGGCGGCGAAGGCCGAGCTGGTCGACCTCAACACGGCGACCGAAGATCAGCTCAAGGCGCTGCCCGGCATCGGCGACGCGTACTCGAAGAAGATCATCGCGGGACGCCCGTACGCGAAGAAGGATCAGCTCGTGAGCAAGAAGATCGTCCCGGCCGCGACGTACGCGAAGATCAAAGACCTGGTGATCGCGAAGCAGCCGGCGAAGAAGTAGCCTCGCCCTCGGCGGTGAAGATCTGCAGCTTCGTCTCGGCGTCGCGCAGCAGCTGCTCGTGCGCCGGGTCGGGCACGGCGTTGCGCCGCAGGTAGGCCATGCCGGTGATGATCGCGTCGGTGCCGACCAGCGTGTCGAGCAGCACGTTGCTGACGACCGTGATCACGCCCGACACGACGCTCCACGCACCGAGCTGCATCTCGTGGATGAAGTCGGCGACGCCGTAGACCATGAACACGGCCGAGACCACGATGATGCCGATGTACGCGAGCCAGCTGCGATGGATGCGGTGGTTCGCGTCGTCGTTCGTCATCGGCACCGTGAGCTTGCGGCCCGCCGACGCGATGAACACCTGCGCGAGCAGGATGCCGGCGTTGCCGGCGAGGAACTGCCAGCTGCCGGTGATCTGATACGGCAGCAGCACGATGATGTACGCGAACAGGGCGTAGAGCGGTGCCGCGAGCATCATCAGCCAGCCGGGCGCCGTCGATCCGGGGAACTGCAGCTTCGTCACGATCGAGGCGCGGATCAGGCCGGGCATCAGCGAGATGATCTTGGGGCCGAGCAGGAGCAGCGCCGCGATGCCGAAGCGCATGCCGACGACCATGTGAAAGCGGCCGGCGGTGAGCTTGAACGGAAGCGCGTCGCTGTTGAGCATCGCGCGCGCCATGTAGTAGCCGGCCGTGCCGTCGTAGGCCTCGCGATACGGATAGAGGTACATCGCGAACGGCGCGATGAAGTAGATCGCCCACGCGAAGAACAGGATCCGCCGCTGCTTCTTCCACTGCGCCCAGTTGCGCAGCTGGTCGAACATCACGATGCAGAAGCCAGCCTCGGCGATCACCGGGAAGAACGTGAAGATGCGCCCGGTGCCGGGGACCTTGAGCCCGTGCCACGTCTCGATGAACCGCGAGATCGTCAGCGGTACGAACATGATCGCGACGAGCAGCAGCACGCTGCGGCGCCACGCGAGGAATGCCTGGTGCTCGGGATTGCGGATGTGCCGCGCCTGCGCTTCGAGGTGGGCGCGCTCGGCCGGCAAGACCTCGTCGGTCTGGATGTCGAGGCGGTACGCGCGGCGCAGCGAGATGCCGAGGAAGTGCCGCGAGAACGTCTCCGCGGGTGCCTTCGTGACGGGCACGACCGCCTGGTACGCCGCATTCGGGTCGCCCGGGTCCTGCGGCGGCTCCGGCGCGGCCACTCCGAGCTGTGTGCGGCGCTCGTCCATCGCTGCCTTCTATATATGATAGCGGCGTGCGTGTCGTCAGCTGGCTGTTCGTTCTGTGCGCGCTCGCCGGCGCGACGGGCGTGTTCATGCCGTGCCTCGAAGTGACGGCGATCAAGACGAAGCACGGCTCGCTGTCGCTCTATGACGCCGGCTCGCATCGTGCGATCGCCGCGCGCGTGATCGCCGCGTATCACAAGAGCCACAGCCGCGCGCTCGCCGAGCTGTTCACCGGCAAGGCGCTCGCGCACGTCAAGAACGAGTATCTCGGCGACGCGCACGATGCGATGACGACGCTCGACGACGTCAGCGACCAGGACATCGCGCACGCGGGCACCGGGCTCGTCGTCGTGATCTGGTTGTTCATCGTGCTGGAGGCGCTCGCCGGCCTGCTCGTGCTCGGCCAGCTCGTCGGCGACGTATGGCGGCGGCGGCGCCTGCTCGCGATCGTCGGCATCGCGCTCGTCAACGCGGCGATCGGCGTCGGCCTCTACGTCGTGTGCAAGGAGGCCGCGTTCGAGGTCAACGACGAGATCGGCAAGACGATCGTCGGCGCCGGCCCGGGTCCGCTCGTGATGGCGGTCGCATCGGTCGTCGGGCTCGCGGCGGCGATCGCGGTCGCCGTGGGCCGGTTGCGCCAGGCCCAGGCTCAGGCGAGCCGGCGATGATCGGCGTACATCCGCAGCGCGAACTTGCCGGCCGGTGAGCTGCGCCACGCGTCGATCTGGCCGCGCGCCTCGGGCGCGAGCACGTCGAGCGGCGGCTGCGGCTGTGGATGTTCGGCGGGAAACAGGACCGGGGTCGCGAGCGACGCGAACGTCAGGTCGGCCACCGTGAAGCGCTCGCCGGCGAGGTAGCGACGGCCATCGCGCAGCAGATCGCCGACGCGCGCGAACGACTCGTCGATCTTCTTGCGCGAGCGCTCGACGCCGTCCGCATCGATCTTCAGCCCGCGCTTGAGCATGCCGACCGCGAGCGGACGCGTCACGCGCAGCATCGCGAGCTCCCAGCGCGGCACACCCGTCGCGAACTTCGGGATCAGCTCGGCATGCGGCAGCATGTGGAAGTAGCCCCAGCGCCGCGTCGCGGGGCCGAGCTGGCGATCGAAGTCGTCCTCGAGCGCGACCGCTGCCGCCGGGTCATCAGGGAGCAGCGAGCCGGGGCGCTGCGCGTCGGCCCAGGCGACGATGTCCGTCGAGTCGCGGAGCACGCCGTCGTCGGTGACGAGCACGGGCACGGTGCGGCCGCCGCCGGCGCGAAAGCTGCCCGTGTAGTGGAACAGCGGCAGGTGCGCCTCCTCGCGATAGTGGACCCCCGCGCGGTCGAGCGCCCACCGGGCCTTCTCGCAGTAATGAGAGAACGGGATCGTGACGAGCCGCGGGGTCATCGTGGGACAGCCTACGAAAGTTTCCCTGCACGCGCGAGGCAGGTTCAGGTATGTTCCGCGGCCATGAAGCGCGTGCTCGCCCTCCTCGTCGCGGCCGGTTGCACCGGCTCGGTCGGCGGCACGACGGGCGGCGGCGGCGGTGGCGGTGGTGACCCGCAGGGCATGGGCCCCGATGCCGGTCCGACGGTCGTCGAGTCGGTCGCGCGCGGCCAGCTGTGGGTCGACGCGAAGGTGCCGTACTGCCAGGCGCCAAACCACCAGCCGGACCACGACACGGCGTGCGCGAGCACGTGCACGCGTCCCGATGTGGCCGAGTGGGATCCGTATCGCAGCGACTGCTCCGGCTTCGTGTCGTGGGCGTGGAACCTGCCCGCACCGGGCCGCGTGACGAGCACGTTCGCGCCGTTCAAGATGGACATCACGTCGGTGATCAATGCGGCGGACCTCGCGCCGGGCGACGCCGTCAACAACAGCACGCACATGATGCTGTTCGTCGGCTGGGAGACGCCGGGCACGCGCGCGACGTTCATGGAAGAGCCTGGCTGCAGCTCGACCGAGCCGTACGCGCGCGAGTTCACCGCGGACGTCACGATCGACATGACGTCGATCACCGTGCTGCACCACGGCACGTTCACGGCGATTCGCTACCCCGACGCGCCCAAGTAGTACGCCACCCGCGTTACGCTCGCGGCATGAACCTGTCGGGGCCAGGGTCGATCGACCTGCTCGCGCGGGCGTTGTGCGCCGAGTTCCCCGAGCTCGATCGCGAGCGCGTCAAGGCGGCGGTGCAGCGCGCGATCGCGAAGGCACAGGCGAGCTCGCTCGATACCGAGGGCTACCAGGTCGTCAACCTTCACCTCCAGCGCGTCGAGGCGACCGAGGAAGCGACCGAGCGGGCGAAGATCCTCCGCGAGCTGTCGGCGACGCTCGAGGAGCGCGGCGATGCGGATCGCGGCCTCGTGACGCGGCTTGCCGCGTTCGGCGAGGTGCCTTCGACGGATGACATCGACCCGCTCGTGCGAATGGCGAAGGTCACCGAGCGGTGGGACGAGCTGCCGCTCGAGAAGCTGACCGCGATGGTCGATCTGCAGAGCGCGGGCGCCGCGAAGCAGCTCGAGGGGCTCGCGACGGCGTGGCGCGAGGTCGGGCGCGCGTATCAGGCGGCGGACTGTCTCGAGCGCGTGCTGCTCGTCGAGCCGAAGCACGGTCCGGCGTTCGAGGCGCTCGAGGTCTTCTATCGCTCGACGGCGGAGTGGCCGGTGTTGATCGACTTGCTCGCGCGGCGCGCGGTGCAGGTCGACAGCGATCGCGATCGCGCGGAGCTGTTCCGCGAGATGGCGGTGCTCTACGAGCGCGAGCTCGACGACGACGCGGCTGCGCTCGACGCGTACGAAGAAGCCGACCGGCTCGAGCGAAACAACCCGGAGACGGTCGCAGGGCTCGCGCGGCTCAGCGTGCGCGTGTCGGGCATTCCGGAGGACGAGGCGCTCGCCGCGCTCGAGCGCAGCTGCGACGTCATCGCCGATCCGAAGGAGCGTGCGCGCCAGCTGACGCGCGCCGCGGAGCTCGCGAAGCTGTCGAGCTGGGACAAGGCGCAGCTGCTGTACGAGCGCGCGCGCAAGGACGATCCGCAGTACGTGCCCGCCGTCGACGGCTACGTGTCGCTGCTGCGCGACCGCGGCCAGCTCGCCGATGCGATCTCGCTGCTCGTCAAGGCGGCGGAGGACATCGAAGGCGAACGAGCGCGCTGGCTCGTCGATGCGGGCGACTTCTGCGTCGCGCTCGGCGACACCGACTGGGCGCGCCAGCTCTACCGCGATGCGCGCTCGGCCGATCCGGGCAACCAGCGCGCGGGCGCGGCGCTCGTCGAGCTGGCCGAGGGCGCGGGCGACCTCACCGAGCTGGCGCCGATCCTCGACGAGCTGTGCCGCACGACCGACGATCCGGCACGCTTGCGCGGCTATCTGCTCCAGCGCAGCAAGGTCGCGGCCGAGCTCGGTGATCAGACCGGCGCGCGCGTCGCGCTATCGCGGGCGGTCGAGATCGATCCCGAGGCGTTCGCGCCGCGTCGCGAGCTCGCCGACATGCACTACGCGGCGCAGCACTGGGTCAAGGCGCGCCCGCTCTACGAGGGCCTGCTCGTCGACGAGGACATGCTGCCTCCGGGCGTCGCGCCCGATCTCCACCTGCGCGTCGCGCGCTGTGCCTACGCGCTCGGCGACCTCGAAGCGGCGAAGAAGCACGTCGGCATCACGCTCGCGTTGCAGCCCGATCTTCGCGAGGCACTGATGCTCCACGCCGAGCTCGCGACGGACGATCCGAGCGCGCAGCTCACCGCCGCGAACCTCGCGCCGCCCGAAGAGCGTGCGACCCGCTTTGCCGCGCTCGGCGATCGCTACAGCGAGCTCGGCGACCGCGCCGCCGCGCGCGAGATGTATCGCGAGGCGATCAGCTATCGCCCCGGCGACCACCTGCTGCTGACGAAGTTCCTCGAGCTCGTCGCATCGGATGGCGACTGGTCGTACAGCCTCGACGTCGTCAACAAGCTGATCGAGACCGAGAAGGACACGCGCGTGCGCGCCCGCTATCGCCACCTCGCCGGCCAGATCGCGCGCGACGAGCTCGACGATCCCGAGCGCGCGAAGGAGCTGATGACGCACGCGCTCGACGAGAATCCGCTCGCGTTCGCGGTCGCCGACGAGCTCGAGCAGCTGCACCGCCGCGACGAGCTGCCCGCGTTCTACGCGAAGCGGCTCGAGCACGTGCGCAACGAGGAGGGCCGCCCCGGCGAGCGCCTGCGCCTGTGGGATCGGCTCGCGACGCTGTGCCTCGAGCTCGGGCAGATCGACGATGCGATCGCCGCGCTCGAGGTCGCGCAGAGCCTCGCGCCCGACGACGTCGACCGCCGGATCAAGCTCGCCGACCTCGCGTACACGACCGGCAAGCACGACGCCGAGGCGATCGCCGCGCATCAGTCCGTCCTGCGCGATCGCCGCGCGCGCACCGAGTCGTACATCGCGCTGCGCACGCTCTACGAACGCGGCCACCGCACCGAGAAGGCGAAGGCGGTCGACGATGCGCTCGCCGCGCTCGGCCGCGATCTGCTCAAGGGTGGCATCGACGACCTGATCACCGAGCATCCCGCGCGGACGCTCGCACCGCTGACGAACGAGGACTGGATGACGCTCGCGCGGATCGACGTCGACCTCCAGCTCTCGGCGCTGTTCGCGGTCGTCGCACCGCCGTTCGCCGTCGAACGCGCGCGCATGCGGCCGCCGATCAACGCGCCGTCGAAGGAGTCGCCGGTTCCCGAGCACCTCGGCCCGGTGCTCGCCCGCGTGCTCACCGCGTTCGGCATCCCGCGGCCGCCGGTGTATGTCGACAAGGACTCGCCCGGCGCGTGGAAGGTCGTCATGCGCACGAAGTCGGGCACGCTCGCGCCGGTGCTGCTGATCGGCAAGCAGGCGCTCGACAAGGCCGTCAACGAGCACGCGCTGACGTTCTTGCTCGCGCGCGAGCTCGCCGACCTGCGCACCGACCGCATGGCCCGCCTGCTCTGCCCGCGCGCCGGCGAGCTGGCCCAGATCATCGAGCTCGCGACCGGCGGCGGAACCACGGCCGCGCGCTGGCTCGAGACATCGCTGCATCCGGTCGAGCTCGAGACGATCAAGACGCTCGGCGAGCGCATCCGCGACCGCCAGCTCCACCCGATGACCGCCGCCGCCGGCTGGCTGGCCGCGACCGACCGCGCCGGCGACCGCATCGGCCTGCTCGTTTCGGGGGACCTGGCGAGCTGCGTCAAGGTCATGGAGCGCAGTGCGGGTGACCGCATCGACGATCTGATCTGGTCCTCGGTGACCGAAGAGATGCTCGCGATTCGTGGACGCCTGGAGGGATGGGCGCCGTGACGATTTCGGTGTACGACCCTGCTCATGGACGTCTTCGGCAAGCTCTCGCAGTACGACTTCGGCGAAGTTCACTTCTGTCTCGATAAATCGACCGGCCTCAAGGCGATCGTCGCGATCCACGACTCGCGCCTCGGCCCCGCGCTCGGCGGCTGCCGCTTCATCGAGTACGACACCGACGAGGCCGCGTACATCGACGCGCTTCGCCTCGCGCGCGGCATGACGTACAAGGCCGCGCTTGCCGGCCTGGCGCACGGCGGCGGCAAGTCGGTCATCATCCGGCCCAAGAAGCACTTCGATCGAGTCGCGTTGTTCCGCGCGTTCGGCCGCTTCATCGAGAACCTGCGCGGTCACTACATCACCGCCGAGGACTCGGGCACCGGCCTCGAGGACATGGAGATCATCCGCACGCAGACCAAGCACGTGACGGGCATCGATCCGTCGCACGGTGGCTCGGGAGATCCGTCGCCGTTCACCGCGCTCGGCGTGCGCCGCGGTATCGAGGCGGCCGTGAAGTTCAAGCTCGGCCGCAACTCGCTCGAGGGCGTCCACGTCGCGGTCCAGGGCGTCGGCCACGTCGGCTACTACCTGTGCAAGGAGCTCCACGCCGCGGGCGCGAAGCTCACCGTCGCCGATGTCGACAAGCTCAAGAGCGAGCGCGCGCAGCGCGAGTTCGGTGCGTCGGTCGTCGGCATCGACGATGTCGCGGCCGTGCAGTGCGACGTGTTCGCACCGTGCGCGCTCGGCGCCGGCCTCAACGACAACACGATCCCGAACCTCCACGCGCGGATCGTCGCAGGCGCGGCGAACAACCAGCTCCTCGAGCCGCGCCACGGCGACGA
>JAFAOG010000447.1 GCA_019237945.1 Deltaproteobacteria bacterium
GGCTTCGCCCACTCGGTGCCGCGCAGCCGATCGAAGCGGACGAGCGCGGTGACGAGGTGGCCCGGCGGGAAGTACGCGAGCAAGTTGGCGGCGGTGCCCGCGCTCGTCGCGGCGCCGTCGACGGCGGGCTGGTTGTCCATGCCGGCAACCCCGGAGCCGCTGCCCATCGCGACCGCTGCTGCGACGCCGGAGCCGGAGCCCGCGCCCGAGCCCGCGGCGCCCGCCGCGGTTGCGAAGTGGTTCGAGCCGCTGCCCGCGCCGGAGCCGCGCGCGCCCGCGCCGACGCTGGACCCGGGCGAGCCTGCCCCGAGCGCGAGTGCGTTCGAACCGGCGTTCGAACCGGCGTTCGCCCGGCCCAGCTGGTCGGAGCCCGCGTGGAGGTCCGCGCCGGCGTCCCGATACGAATCACCATTCGTATCCCCATTCGTATCGGATCCGCCGGACCCCATCGCGATCGCGTTCGAACCGGCGTTCGAACCGGCGAGCAGATCCGCATCGACCGGCGCATCGCTCCGCGCGTCGATCGCCGCCGCCAGCTCCGCATCGATCGCCGCATCGACCGTCGCATCGGGCCGCTTGCGACGAGCCGCATCGACCGGCGCATCCACCGGCGCATCGACGCCCGCATCGACCGGCGCACCTTCGTCCTCGTGCGTCGCGGTCGGCTCGCTCACCGCCGGCAGCTGCGCGCCGGCACCCGGGTCCGTCACGGGGGGCCTCGCCACCTCCTGCGGCAGCGCCTCCGCTTTCGGAGGTGGCGGTGCGAGCTCGATGTCGACGACCTCGGGAGCCGGTGCCGCGGGGCGCGCAATCAGCCACAGCGCGACCGCAAGCACGACGTGCAGCAGCGCCGAGACGAGCACGGCGCGCGAGAGTCGTCTATCAGGGGCTTGGGCCACGAGTTTCTCGACGGGCGACCCCATGCGCAGTAGCATCCCGACATGGCCGAGTCCACCCGCGAGCTGACGCCGGAGGAACAGGCCTACATCACGGCGGCGCGCGCGAAGGCGTTCACGCTGTACGAGGGCGTGAAGGTCGCGCATCGCAGTTGCGGGATCGCGCTTGCGGAGACGTTCGGGCTGCCCACGCCGGCGTATCAGTCGCTGCGGCGCGGCGGGATCACGGGGAAGGGCGCGTGCGGCGCGATTCGCGCGGGCGAGCAGGTGCTCGGCGAGCTGCTCGGCGATCCGGATCCGGGCGGCGCGGTGACGCCGCAGCTGCGCGGCGCGATCACCTGGTACCAGGATGCCTGGCTGCATCGCCTACGCCACGACAACCCCGACATCGTGTGCGACAACCTGGTGCGCCCGCACGGCGACTTCATGGGGCCGGCGCGCAAGCAGTTCTGTACGAACCTCGCCGCGGATGTTGCGGCGCTCACCGCCGAGGCGCTGTGTCGCTTCGGGGCGAGTCGCCCGGAGATCACATGAAGCTGACGAAGGAACAGGTCGCCGCGGTCGTCACCGAGGCATCGCAGAAGATGAGCGATCCGAACTACTCGGCCGTGATGGTCGGTGGGTTCGTGCAGTCGCAGACGCCGGTCGCGCAGTTCATCAGCGCGCACGAGCGGGACCTCGGTGGGGCGGAGGCGATCGTCAACGTGATCTTTCACTGCGCCCTGGTGGCGACGGCGTTCCAGCGCAACGGTGGCCGGATCCGTACGCTCAGCTACGAGGACCTCGATGCCGCAGCGCGTGGTGAGCCGCTGGTCCGGCTCGAGAAGGCGCAACTCCCGCTCCACGAGTTCATCAAGGCGAACATCGAGAACGAAGAGGCGCAGAAGCTCGTCGCGATGATCGCGCTCGCGATCGACGCCACCGCCTAGGCCGTAGTGGTAAGACTCGGGTCATGGCGAACCCGACCGCTACCTTCGACACCACGCTCGGCTCGTTCACTGCCGAGATCTATCTCGACAAGATGCCGATCACCGCCGGCAACTTCATCAAGCTCGCGAAGAGCGGCTTCTACGATGGGTTGCACTTTCACCGCGTGATCAAAGACTTCATGATCCAGTTCGGCTGCGAGTACTCGAAGGACGCGAACAGCCCGCGCGCCGGCACCGGCAACTCGCCGTTCGGCAACGTGCAGGACGAGCACCCTGCGAACGCGAAGATCAGCAACGAGCCGGGCACGCTGTCGATGGCGAATACCGGCCGTCCGAACTCGGGTGGCGCGCAGTTCTTCATCAACACGGTCCACAACGCGTACCTCGACTGGTTCACGCCGGGCCCGTCGAAGCACCCGGTGTTCGGAAAGATCACGAGCGGCATGGACGTCGTGAAGAAGATCGAGACGACGCCGACCGGCCCGGGCGACCGCCCGAAGACGCCGGTGAAGATGAACAAGGTCACGATCCAGGGGATGTAAGGAGAGCGAGCGAAGCGAGCGGGGTGTTGGGGTAGGGTGTGCTCGCGGGACGGGGGGAGCGCAGCGACCACCCGGTCCGAATCCGCGCGCTCGTCGCGCTGATGCTCCTTGGTCGCGTCGCCCACGCGGACGACGACGACGGCGGTGAGATCATCGAAGTCTCGGGCAAGGCGCCCGAGGAGACGAAGCCGCTCTCGTACTCGCTCAGCGTCGACGAGATCCGCTCGATGCCGGGCGCCGGCAACGACATCCTACGCGCCGCGCAGGCGTTGCCCGGTGTCGCGCGCATCCCGTTCGGCTTCGGCGGGCTCGTGCTGCGCGGGACGTCGCCGCGCGACACCGCGGTGTACCTCGACGGCATCGAGGTCCCGATCGCGTTTCACTTCGGCGGCATCACGTCGTTCTATCCGAGCGGCATGCTCGCCGATCTGCAGCTGACGTCGGGCGGCTTCGGCGTCGAGTACGGACGCGCGCAGGGCGGCATCGTCACGCTGACGACGCGCGAGCCGCGCACCGACGCCTATCGCATCGGCGGCTCGATCGGCCTGCTCGACTCGGGCGCGACCGCCGAGGGGCCGTGGCACGGCGGTGGGTTCGTCGTCGGCGTGCGGCGCAGCTACTTCGATACGGTCGTGTCGCCGTTCGTCGCGAGCGACATCCCGCTGCCATCGTACTGGGACGCGCAGCTGCGCCTGAGCTTCGGCGAACCGGCCCACCGCGGCCGCATCTCGCCGATGATCTTCCTGTCGATCGATCGCGTCGCGAACCACACGAGCGGCGCGCCCGGGCAGCCCGAGGGCATCTCGCTGACGTCGATGTTCGTGCGCGCGGCCGCGCCCTATCTGCGGACGTGGGGACCGCTCACGCTGCGCGTCGTGCCGTGGGTCGGCACGAACCGGCTGACGTTCGAGGACATCCAGGACGGCCGCACCGAGACGTTCTCGCGGCCCGTCTATCCGTACGGCGTGCGCGGCGACCTCACGCGCGACGAACCGTGGGGCGACCTGCGCGCCGGCCTCGATCTCGACGGCGGCTACCTCTCGCACACGCAGGTCGGCTTCACGGGGCGCGGCGAAGGCCCGATGCAGACGAACGGGAGCTCGACGATCGCGTGGAGCGACCTCGCGGCGTGGACCGAGGCGCGGCTCAAGCTCGACGGCGAGCGGTTCGCGCTCAAGCCCGGCCTGCGCGTCGAGGCATACGGCCTGACCGGCGAGGTCGTCGTCGATCCGCGCCTCAACATCCACCAGCGCCTGACCGACACGCTCACGTTGCGCCAGGCGATCGGTCGCTTTCATCAGCCGCCGACGCCGGGCGACGTCGATCGCCACGACGGCAATCCCGCGCTCGACTCGTCGTGGTTCGATCAAGCATCGCTCGGCATCGAGCTCGACCGCGACGGCTGGTTCGGGTCACTGACCGGTTTCTACGAGTACGGCCAGCACCTCGGCATCAAGGAGCCGCGCCCGACGGAGATCGCGGAGCCCAACGTGGGCGGCCTCGGCCCGACGTTCGAATTGCTGCTCGAGAAGCAGCTCGGCTTCGCGATCTATCGCGACGACATCGGCCGCGCGCGCAACACAGGGCTCGAGCTGCTGGTGAAGCGCCACGTGGGGCCGTGGTTCGGCATGCTCGCGTACACGCTGTCGTGGGCGCAGCGCACCGACGATCCACGCTTCGACAACGGCTGGCGCCCGTTCGAGCTCGACCAGCGCCACAACCTCAACGCGCTCGGCTCCGTCATGCTGACGCACTGGCGGCTCGGCGCGCGCGTGCAGCTCGTCTCCGGCAATCCGTACTCGCCGACGAACCCCAACAACCCGCCGGAGCAGCTGCCGTGGGCGGGCACGCTGCCGGTGTTCTTCCAGCTCGACGTGCGCGCCGATCGCACGTGGCACCGCGCGTGGGGCGACATCAATTTCTTCATCGACATCCAGAACGTCACGAACCGCCGCAACGTCGAGGGACGCGAGTACGGCTACGACGACGCGCACCCGATGGGCGCCGACCTCGACACGCCGGGCCTGCCGATCGTCCCGTTCCTCGGCGTCGACTTCTTGCCGCGCTAGGAGCCGAGGTTGACGAGGCAGCGCAGCAGCTCCGCGACGCCCCACGCCTGCGCGACGCAACCGCCCGGCGTGTACGGCGGCTGCGCGTCGAACACCTCGGAGACATAGCCGATGCAGTTCTGCCCGAGGTGCGCGATCAGCCCATCGAGCGCGCGTCGCGCGGCCGCCGGATCCCGCCGCACGCGCATGAGGGCATCGACGTACGGCCCGATCAGCCACGACCACACGGTGCCCTGGTGATAGGCGGCGTCGCGCGTGAGCAGATCGCCGCGGTACGTCGGCTTGAAGTCGGGGCTGCCCGGCGACAGCGAGCGCAGGCCGGCTGGAGTCAGAAGCTCGCGCTCGCACGTCTCGAGGACCGGTGCCCAGCGGGTGTGATCGAGCACCGCATGCGGCAGCGAGATCGCGAACAGCTGGTTCGGTCGGATCGACGGATCGTCGCCGTGCTCGCCGTCGATCACGTCGTACAGGCAGCCGGTGCGCTCGTTCCAGAACCGGCGGTTGAACGAGTCGTGCGTGCGATCGGCGACGCGCCGCAGGTCCTCCGCGCCATCGCGATCGTTGGTGCGCGCGAGCCAGTCCGAGCACAGGCGCAGCGCGTTGTACCAGAGCGCGTTGATCTCGACGGCCTTGCCGCGCCGCGGGGTGACGACCCAGTCGCCGGCCTTCGCGTCCATCCACGTCAGCTGGTAGCCCTGCGCGCCTTGCGACAACAGGCCGTCGTGCGGATCGACGTGGATGCCGAACCGCGTGCCGCGCATGTGATGATCGATGATGTCGCGCAGCAGCGGCAGCAGCGCGATCAGCGTGCGGCGATCGCCGGTGACGCGCAGGTAGCGATCGATCGCGTGAAAGAACCACAGCGTCGCGTCGGCGGTGTGATAGAGGCCCTCGTTCGCGCCCTCGGGGAACATGTTCGGCACCAGGCCGTCGCGGACGTGATGCGCGAACATGCGGAGGATCGAGCCGGCCTCGGCGTGGCGGCCGGTGCACAGCGTGAGGCCCTCGAGCGAGATCATCGTGTCGCGGCCCCAGTCCGTGAACCAGTGGTAGCCGGCGATCACCGTCCACGCCTCGTCGCCGGCGGCGCGCGCGCGCACGTGATCTTCCTTGCGGCCCGCCGGGCGAATCACGAACTGATCCGCGGCGAGCACGAGCTCGGCGGCGGCTCCGCTGCGCGCGGCGGGGACCGCGGCATCGAGCAGGCGGCGGCGACGCTCGACCTCGGCGGAGAGCATCTCGGGCGGGCTCATCGTCAAGAGCGTGTCCCACGGCTCCGTCGATGCGAACAGCGCGGCCGATCCGCCGGCCTGGAGGTCGGCGCGGAAGCGGCCGGGCGAGTAGAGGTTGCCGCGCGACGCGTAGCCGCGGCTCTCCTCGATCGCGTAGCCGAGGTCGGGCACCGAGAGCGGCTCGATCACGAACGACGTGCGGCTGCCGTCGAGGTGTAGCTTGACCGCGGGCAGTGGCGTCGGCGCAGCGAGCTCGATGCGCGCGCCGAATGCGGTGAGCGGGTAGGCGTCCGGGACCTGCGCGGAGACGAGGTCGTCGTGACCGCGGAACTGCAGCGACGGTCGCACCTCGAGTCGCGTCGGGCCGCCTTCGAGCAGACGCCACTGCACCATCACCGTGTTGTGGGCGTGCGAGACGACGACGCGCTTCTCGAGCAGCACGCCGAACCCGCGATAGCGGGAGACCGGAAGGCCGAGCTGGAGCTCGAACTCGACGAGATCGAGCGCCGCGCCATTGGACATGTTCGGCGGGACCCAGCCGACGTCGACGCGGCGATCGCGCAGCTTGAGCTGCACCGCGAGCGAGTTCAGCATCATCACGCGACCAGCCGGGTTGGGCAGCGCCGCGATCAGGTAGCCGTGGTAGCGCCGCGTCGGGACGCCCGAGATCGTGCCCGACGCGTAGCCGCCGAGGCCGTTGCAGACGAGCCACTCCTGCAGCGGTTGCGCGTTGACGTGACGGACGGGATCGGCGGCGGTTTCGTTCATGGTTCGACGGGTTGTTTCTCGCCGCTCACCGGCGGCGGGTCCTGACGAAGGTACGCGGCGGGATCGGGAGCGAGCAGCACGGCAGCGTGCGCGGGGATCGCGAGGCGCGCCGGCGTGAACGGATCCGGCGTGCCGAGGCCGCCATACGCGGGATGCTCGCTCGACCACTGGACGCGCCAGCCCTGCCGCAGCGGCGGCGCGAGCAGCGGCTCGGGGAGCACGTTCTCGCGGAAGCAGCGGCCGAGGTTGACGATCAGCAGGCGCTCGGGCCAGCGCAGGCAGAACACGTCGGGACCGAGCACCGCGCCGTCGACGTCGTCGCCGAGCCGCAGCTGCTTGCGCAGCGCGAGCAGATCGCGATGCAGGCGGACCCACGGGTTGTCGAGCGTGCGCTGTGTCTCGTCGAGGATGCACGCCTGGAACGTCGCCTTTGCGGTCGGGTCGGGGAGCGCGGCCTGCGCCTCGTGCGTCGCGAGCCGTGCGAACTGGCGCATGAAATCGGCGCGGCCCTTGCGCACGAGCTTCGAGAGCTCGGGATCGTGATCGCAGAAGAACGTCCAGCGCTGGTGCGAGCCGCTCTCCTGGCCCTGGAACAGCATCGGGATCTCGGGCGACAGCAGCAGCAGCGCGGTCATCGCACGCAGCTTCGCAGCATCGGTCATGTCGACGAGGCGATCGCCAAAGCCCGCGTTCGCGACCTGGTCGTGGTTCTCGAGGAAGTGGACGAGCGAGCGGCGCGGCAGTCCGCGCGTCGGCGTGCCGCGCGTGTTGCGTTGCCACGCGTAGATCTGGCCCTGGTACAGGAAGCCGTGCTTGATCGCGGAGACGAGCTCCTGCGCCGTGCCGCGATAGTCGTGGAAATAGCCGTCGGTCGCGCCGGTCATCGCGACGCGCGCCGAGTGGTGGAAGTCGTCGTTCCACAGCGCGTCGAGGCCGTGCTCGGTCAAGAGCGACGCATCTTGTGGCTCGTTCTCGCCGACGACGAAGATCTTCCGCGTGCCGGCGGCCGCGCGCGCGTGGCGCACGAGGTCGGCGAGGATGTGCGGGTTGTGGTCGTCGAGGATCGCCTGCGTCGCGTCGATGCGCAGGCCGTCGAAGTGGAACTCGTCGATCCAGTACGCGGCGTTCGTGACGAAGAATTCGCGGACGCCTGCCGGCCTGTAGTCGAGTGCATCGCCCCACTCGTTCGCTCCGGCCGGCGCGCGGAACTCCGGCGCGAACGCGAAGTGCGAGTTGCCGGCGGGGCCGAAGTGGTTGTAGACGACGTCGAGGATCACGGCGACGCCGAGGGCGTGCGCGCGATCGATGAACGCTCGCAGCTCCTGCGGCGTGCCGTGGTTGCGCGTCGGTGCGAACAGATTGACGCCGTCGTAGCCCCAGCCGTACGCGCCGGCGTAGTCGTTGACCGGCATCATCTCGATCGTCGTCACGCCGAGGTCGGCGAGAAACGGCAGGTGCTCGGCGGCGGCCGCGTACGTGCCCGCGCGCGTGAACGTGCCGACGTGCAGCTCGTAGATCACCTGCGCGCCCGGATCGGGGATGCCGTGCCACGCGCTGTCGGTCCACGCGCTGTCGCGCGGATCGATCACCTGCGACGGCCCGAACGGACCCGCGGGCTGAAAGCGCGACATCGGATCGGCGTGAAGCTCCGGACCATCATCGATGCGCAGCTGGTACAGCGCACCGGCCGCGAGCCCGCGGACGAACGTGTTGAAGTAGCCGCCTGGCTCCGGCTCCATCGCGACCTCGCGGGGTGGCGAGTCGAGCACGAGCGTCAGGCGCTTCGCCGCGGGAGCCCACACGCGGAAGTGGACGCCCCCATCTGCGAGCTCCGCTCCGATCGGATAGCGCCGCGCCACCTGACACCGCGGTGCAGTGCGCATGCCACCAAAACGTGCGGAATTACGTCGCGAGCACACCCGGGAGCGCGCACCTGAGCACGCCGGGCGGGGCCGCCCATTCGACACGTGTGGATCCTGCTGTTAGTGTCCCCGCGAAATGCGTCACGTCCTCCTTGCTCTCCTGGTTGCGGCGGCCTGCGGTGGCGGCTCGCACAAGTCCACCACTCCTCCGCCGCCGCTTCCCGAGACCAAGGCCGAAGGCAGTGCCGCCACGCCGGCGAAGCCGGATGCCGACAAGCCGCCCGAGACGGCGAAGGCTCCGGAGCCGCCGCCGGGTCCGGTCGAGATCCCGCTCAAGGCGCAGCAGCCGACGGTCAAGCTCGTCAATGCCGGCAAGGGCAAGAAGGCGCAGCTCAAGCTGACGCCGAAGGCCGGCGACAAGGTGCCGGTCGAGATCGCGCTCGACTTCACCGGCAAGACCGGGATGCCGCCCGAGCTCGGCGGTCCGCAGGAGCAGATCGCCCCGCAGGTGATCGCGAGCGGCACGCTCGAGAACCAGGACGTCGGCGCGGACGGCACGACGAAGTTCCAGGTCGCGATCGCCAAGGTCGACGCGAAGGACATCACGGGCAGCAAGCCGAGCGCGACCGAGTTCAAGAGCGCGCTGGGCTCGCTCGCGGGCGCGACGATCGCCGGCAGCGTCAACCCGAACGGCTCGACGACCGACCTGACGATCCACATCGACAAGCCCGACGCGCACACCAAGGACGCGCTCGAGGTCGTGCACCTCGCGCTGCTGCCGATGTGGCCGGTGCTGCCGACCGAGCCGATCGGCGCGGGCGCGAAGTGGACGGCGACAAGCAACTACAAGTTCGCCGACCAGCTCGATGTCACGCAGACGACCGACTACGAGCTCGTGTCGCACAAGGGCAACGAGTGGGTGATCAAGGGGACGACGAAGTTGTCGGGCAAGGATCAGGACATGGGCGCGCCGGGCGGCCAGTCGGCGAAGGTGTCGGGCATCGCGGGCTCGGGCTCGATCGACGCGACGATCTCCGACGGCAAGCTCGCGCCGGCGAACAAGTCGACGCTCAACACGAGCTTCACCGCGACGGCCCACGTGCCGGCCGGCGATGGTCAGGCGGCGAAGGACGTCGCGATCAAGTTCGAGCTGACGCAGGGCACGAACGTCACTTCGCCGGCGTCGGCGCCGGCGCCGGGACCGTCGGCGCAGAAGTAGCCGCCGCGGGCGCCGGAGTCGGAGCCTTGTACGCCGGCGCGCTCGTGCCGAGCACGCTGACCGAGCGGATCGACTCCGGCAGGTACTTGTCGAGGCGGCCGACATACCAGGTGCCGGCGAGCACGACGAGCGTGACGCCGGTCAGGTAGAGCTTCCACGGCGGGTGCTTGTCGGCGAATGGATCGCTGAGCACGCGCTGCGAGCCTTGCGGAATCTTCGCGAGCTCCGTCATCGCGGCGCCGAAGCTGACGTTGATGCGCGCGCGGCCGTTGATCGCCCACCCGTTCGCGTCGAGGATCGGGCCGAGGTTGCGGCGGCGCAGCTTGAGCCACGCGAGCAGCATCGCGGGGCCGCTGATCAGCAGCATCAGCGCGATCAGCCCGAGCGGCAGCCACGCGCCGAGGCCGAACATCGTCGAAAGCAGTGCGCCGAACAGCGTGCCGATGCCGCCGATCGCGACGCCGATCGCCGCGATGGTGCCGAGGTCGATCTTCTTCGCGACGGGCTCGGGCGGCGTGCCGCCATTCGCGGCGGTCTGCTTGCCGACGTCGGCCGCGGTGTCGACCGATGCGGCGGCCGCATCGAGCTTCGCGTTCGACGCCGTCTCGGCGGCCTGCGCGCGCTTCGTGAAGTTGTCCTCGATCGCCTTGACGAGACGCTTGTACGGCGACCAGAACGCCTGGCGCACGCTGATCGGGTTCGTGACGATCTTCGCGACCGTCGCGTCCCAGTCCTTGCCGTCGCGGTCGTAGAAGATGCCGTTGCGGCCGACGAAGATGTTGTCGTCGTCGCCGTTCGTCAGCGCGGCCGCGATCTGCTTCATCACGCCGTCGCGCTTGATGTCGCAGTAGATGAGGCACGCCGCGGAGCTGCCGGCGAGCGCGCCGTGCTTGCCCGCATCGCTGACCGGGATGCACAGGTGGAGCGCGCGGCCGTCGATGTAGAGCGTGCCCGCCTGGAACACGCCGTCCTTCTTCGAGTAGAAGTCGCTGAAGTTGACGAAGTTGCGCAGGATGCGGCCGAAGTCGCGCTGGTAGTGCACGACGCGCTGGACGGTCGTCAGCTGCGCGTACTCGTCGGCGAGCGCGGCGTCGGCGGCGATCAGATCGTGGACCTTGCTGCGCAGCGACGCATCGGGGAGCTTCGCGAGGCCCGCGACCTTGGTGACCGGCTTCGCGGCGCGCCAGGCGAGCAGCGCGGCGAGCTTGTCGGCGATCTGCGCGAGGTCGGCGGGCGTCAGCAGCTCGCGTGCCCCGAGCAGCGGCACGACGGTCTTGTCGGTGAACGCGGCGAGCCGATCGGCCCACGCCGGGTTGACAGCGCTGCGCAGCGGCAGGCGCGCGGCCGCATCGACCTTCGCGAGTGGCAGCGCCTCGATCGCGGCATCGCCGTGGGTGAGCTGCTTCGTCGTCAGCGCGGCGAGCTCGGCATCGGCGGCGGCGAGCGCGGTCTGCGCGCGGTTGTCGTACGCGGCGAGCCGGCAGCGCGTGAAGTAGTCCTCGAGCTTGTCCTTGATCGCGAGGTACGCGTCGGCGGCCGCCTCGTTCGCGACGAGGTCCTTGCCGCTCGCGAACCACGCGTTGTGCTGCTCGACCTGATCGAAGAACGCATCGCACAGCGCCTTGTCGATGCCGGGCTTGCCGCTGCGATCGGTCACGCTGCCGACGCTCGCGATCGCGGCCTCGATCGCCTCGCGCACCGGGCCTTCGTCGGCGCTCGCCGGGATGATGATGGCGTCGCCGTTGAGCACGGTCGTCTCGAACGCCTTCGTCACCGCGTCGGTGTCCGCGATCGAGATCTGCGTCTCGGTCTTCTTGCCGAGGTCGGCGAGCATGCGCTTGATCGCGGCGAGCACCTTGGCGTCGGCGATCTGATCGAGCGCGACGGCATCGGCCGACCGGAGGACCTCGCTCGGGTTCTTGAAGCAGCGCTTGATCTCGGCGACGGCGTCGAGGATGTCCTGCACGCGGATGCGGCCGTCCTTGTTGACGTCGAGCAGCTCGAGCGTCTTGGCGTCGACATCGACATCGTGCGTCGGCATCGCGAGCGCGACCCACAGCTTCTGATCGAGATCCGGCAGCGCGAGTAGATCGAAGCCATCGCGCAGGCTCACCTGATCGACTGCACCCGCACGGAAGAACTGCCAGCGATGCCCCTGTAGCGCCATAGGGCGCGAATCTTACGCCGAAGCGATGTCGCTTCGCAGCCGCTGGATTCGTTCGCGCATCGCGGCTCGGGCTTCTTCTGGGTGCACGATGTGCGCGTGGCGTCCCAAACCGAGCACCCAGCCGGTGACCCATTCGAAACCTTCGCAGTCGATCAGCAGCTCGGCGGAGCCGTCGTCGCGCGGGGTGACCTCGCCGACGGGCCAGTTCGCCCCGATGCGCGTCACCGCGAGCGGATCGAGCTCGATGCGGACCGTGATCGCATCGGCGCTCGGCACGTAGAGCCGCTCGCGACGATACGCCTCGAGGTCGAAGTCGCGCGGCCGCTCGAAGCGCTCGCCCATCGGCTTGAGCGACGCGATGCGATCGATGCGGAACGTCCGCACGTCGCCGCGCTTGTGACAGAACCCGACGACGTACCACTCGCCGGCGTGGTGCACGATCCCGTACGGATCGACCGGCCGCGTCTCGGCCTGGTGGCGCGACGCCGACGCGTACGTCAGCTCGACGCGCTCGCGCTTCTTCGCTGCGGTGACGAGCGTGCGCAGGTGCGTGGCGACCGCCGCATCCGGCTCCGCGACGACCGTCGAGGTGGCGAGACTCTGCGCCTCGTTCGCGTCGCGGCCGAGCGCGGTGAGCAGCTTCTTCTCCGCCGACTGCATCGCCTGATCGAACGGGGCGATGCCGCTCTCGCGCAGTGCACGGATGCCGAGCAGTAGCGAGCAGCCCTCGGCCGGAGTCAGCCGCAGCGGCCGCGTGAGCCGGTGCGCGAGGTCGACGAACACGCGACCTTCCTCGACGGAGACGAGCAGGTACTCGCCGGGATCGCCGTCGGGCGGGCCGACCTGGGAGAGCAGATCGAGATCGGCGAGCATCTCGTCGCGATCGGCACCGAGCTTCTTCGCGAGATCATCGACGGGCACGCCCTCGGGATGCTTCGCGACGTACGGCACGAGGTAGAGCAGGCGGCGCAGCCGCTGCGCGACGTCACGGGACATCGTGCGCCTCCGGATAACCGTCGGCGACCGCGTCGAGCTCCTCGAGGATCCGCGCGCGCAGCCGATCGCCGCGTGCGATGTGGATCGCGCCCTTCGCCGCGAGCACCTTGCCGACCGCGAACTCGGGGTTCGTGCAGTCGAACGTGACGAGCGTGCGATCGCCGTCGTGGCGCTTCACGGCCGTCGGGCCGAAGTCCTCGTTCGCGACCTCGGCGGCTTCGGCGGCGATCACGAGCTGCACCTCCTCGGGAGGCTCGGCGGCGAACGTCCACGGCGAGCGCGTCGCGAACGCCTTGACGTCGAAGTCCGCGGGCCGCTCGAAATCCGGCGACTTCGGCTTGGGCGCCATCTGCGCCTCGCGAATGCGATCGACGCGGAACGACCGGATGTCCTTGCGCAGGTGACACCAGCCGACGACGAGCCACGCACCCTCGCGATACACGAGCGCGTACGGATCGAGGTCGCGCTTCGTCGTCAGGCCGTTCGTCGCGGCCTGGTAGACCATCGTCACGCGCTTGCGCAGGCGGGTGGCCGCTTCGAGCGTCGCGTAGATCTCGCCCAGCTCGGGCCGCGTGACCTTCTCCGGGAAGTGCACGACGACGGTCGGCGCGTTCGTTTGCGGCCGCGGGAACTCCGTGGGCGTGTCGGGCAGCTCGGGGAGGTCGAACGCGAGCTTCTTGAGCGCGAGGTCGACGATCTTCGGATACGTACCACCCGGCATCGCATGCGCGACGCTCGCCGCGAGCACGAGCGCCGAGATCTCGTCGGGCGTCAGCCGGACCTCGGGCATCTTGAATCGCTTGAGGTCGATCACGTAGCCGCCGTCCTCGAGCGAGTCATCCTCGTCGGGAGTGACGTAGCGGATCGGCACGCCGAGATCGAGCAGGTCGGCCTTGTCGCGCTCGAACGCGCGCAGCCCCGCCTCGATGTTGAGCGTCTGGTACGCCGGGAACTGGTCGCGGATCTCGCGATACGTCACCGGCGTGCGCGCGCGCAGCAGGATCATCACCACGTCGAGGAGACGCTTGCTGCGATCTCCGCGCGACGCGGCATCGTCCGCCTTGGGAGGCTTCGGCGCCTTCGGCGGCTTCCCCTTGCTGCCTTTCGCAACCACCGCGCCGTTCTAGCGCACGTCGTCGGCGATCGGAAGAGCTACAATGCACGCATGCGCTGGCTCGCCGTGCTCGTGATCGTCGGCTGTCGTTCGTCGTCGTCGGAGCCGCCGAAGTCCGCGGGCCCGCTGTGGTCGCCGTCGATGTTCAAGCCGCTCCACGCGCTGACGCCCGACTGCGAGCAAAAAGCCAACGTGTGGGAGTGCCACGGCGACAACGCGTCCGCCAAGGTCACGCTCGACGACACCAAGCACCTCGTCTCGATCCAGGTGACCGACTTCACACGCATGGCGGACGAGCCGCCGGTCCGCTTCCGCAACGCGCTCACGGGCATCGCGCCGCCCGCCGCCGTCGACGCGGTGATCAAGCACCTCGCGACGGCGTGGCCGACCGAAACCGAGGACGTCGCGGGAGTTCACGTCAAGGTGACGCGCACGCAGGAAGCGCCGAACAAGCCGGTGCTGTTCGACGCGACCGTCAGCTGGTGACGAACCGCGCGATCTCGTCGCGCAACGCGGTCAGCTCGGGCCGCGTGAACAGCTGGAAGTGATCCGGATCGATCGGATCGCCATGCGCGGTGCCGACGATCCTGACCTGCGCGTTGCGCAGCCGCCGCGCGATCACCGCCGCATCGTCGGGCGTGCACATCCAGTCGCC
>JAFAOG010000527.1 GCA_019237945.1 Deltaproteobacteria bacterium
ACGCCCCCGGATCGTCGACGAGCGGCGCGATCACATCCGCCGTGAGCACGAGGTCGCGCCCGCCGGCCACCTTCACGACCGCCGCGTCGTCCGAGTACGCGTGATCGACGACGATATCCGGACGCACCTCTCCCGTCCCCTTGCCGAGGTGATCGAGGACGTGGGCCAGCTCACCGAGCCGGAGCTTGGCGGCTCAACCACCGCCGCGCGCGTACGCGGTCAGACGGATGGCGGCCTTTGCTTCAGGCGTCATGGCGCGAGCGTAGCACCGTGTCATGC
The DNA here is from genome assembly GCA_019237945.1 of Deltaproteobacteria bacterium. Lineage (GTDB taxonomy): Bacteria > Myxococcota_A > Polyangia > Haliangiales > Haliangiaceae > JABFXX01. The sequence continues at coordinate 280 of JAFAOG010000527.1, forward strand.
TCGACGCGTGAGGCTGGTCGCGCTCGTCGTGTGCGTGTCGTCGGTGGCCGCGGCGGCGCCGTGCGATGACGAGCCGGTGATCGCGCGCGTCGGCGAGATCGTCGTGCGCGGCGCGCTGTCGAAGGCGCAGACGAAGCAAGCGCTCGAGCTCGTCGACGGTGTCACGCGCGATGTCGCGGCGCGCTTCGGCGGCGGCGCCAAGCAACCGCTCACGCTGTGCCTGATGGGCACCGAGGCCGGCTATCAGCGCGAGGCGGCCGCGTTCGGCGACGTGCCGTCGGGCTGGGGCTTCTATCGCCCCGACCTGCGGATCGCGATCGCGAACGTCGGCCAGAGCATCGGCAACCTGCGCCACGAGCTGGTCCACCCGCTGCTCGGCGACGACTGGCCCGACATCCCCGCGTGGCTCAACGAAGGCACCGCGTCGCTCTACGGCACGGCCCGCCCGACGAAGCGCGGCTTCGTCTTCCTCGTCAACTACCGGCTGCGCGACCTCCAGCGCGCGCTCGCCGCCGGCGACCTGCCGACGCTCGCCGAGCTCGCCGCCACCACCGCCGAGCAGGTCGAGCGCAGCGATCGTGCGCCCGTCTACTACGCGATGAGCCGCTACGTGCTGCTGTACGCCGACCAGCACGGCAAGCTGCCGGCGCTGTACGCGGCGCTGCGCGACGCAAGCGGCGATGTCGCCAAGCAGCAGCAGATCCTCGGGAGCACGATCGACGAGCGCGCGTTTCGTGCGTGGGCCGCGAAGCTCCGCTACTGACGGGGACGCTTTCTCACTTATCAACCCGTCAGATCCGGAGGTTCCGGGTACTTACCTGGGGACGCTTTCTCACTTCGCAACCTTCGACGCGCGATCGGGCTGCGACCGGCGCGCCGAGCCGAAGTCGATGCTCGAACGTTGAAAGCGCCCGCATCCAAGTACGCGCGATCGTTCACTAGCGTGGGTTGCGAAGTGAGAAAGCGTCCCCAGATCAGGGGAGCTCGACGCTGTTCGCGTAGAACGCCGTCATCTCGGCGAGGAACTGCTGGTTGCCGAATAGCGTGATCGGCGCCTGGTAGATGATGCCGATGCGATACGCGGGCTCGGGATACAGCACGATCACCTGCCCGACCTCGACGTTGTTCACCTTCGACGTGAACGCCATCGCATCGCGCAGCTCGCCCGCGCTCATCACCTTGGACGTGCCCCGCAGCCGCGCGCCCGTCGTCTTCGACCAGTCCTTGGCCTGCACCTTCGGATCGTTGCTGCCGGGAAATAGCGGGCCGACGCCGACGAACACGCCGCGCGTCGAGTCGAGGTAGCCGAAGCTCTTCGCGTCGGGATGGATCAGCTTCCACGTCGACGGCACGTGCAGCTCGAGGCCCGGCGGCACCGGCGTCTCGAACGTGCCGACGTCGGGCTCGGTGTTCGGCTCGGCCTCGCCGGCCCAGGGATCCGGTCCGCGCGTCGCGGTGGCCCCGTTCCACGGATCGGGCGCATTCGACGGCGTCGGTGGTGCGAGCGTGGGCGTGGGCGTCGGCGCCGGAGATGCGCTGCCCTGCCCGTCCGTGTGCTTGTCGAGCGTGACGAAGTACGCGGCGATGCCGCCGCCGGCCGCGAGCAGCACGGCGAGCGCGAGGAACAGCGGCGTGCGGCTCTTCGTCTGCGCGTTTGTCGACGGTGGAGCGGCGATCGCCGCGGCGGACGCGCGATCCGGAACGCGCGTCGTCGGTGGGATCGCGGGCGGAACATAAGCCGCCGGCGTCGGCGCCGCGAGCGGCGCGGCCCCCTGCGACGACGCGACCGAGTACGCCGCCGGCGTGACGATCGGCTGCACCGCCGGCGTCGGCGTGCTCGCGACGGGCTGCTGCACCGACACCTGCGCGGACAGCGGCGCGCTCGGCATCTTCGCGAGCACCGCGGCGAGCTGCTCGCCGTAGGTGTCCATGCTCGCCGGGCGCTGCGCCGGATCCTTCGCCATCGCGGCGATCACGAGCTGATCGATCGCAGGCGGAATCGCGAGATCCGGGCGGCGCTGCGACGGCGGGACCGGCGTCTCGATCAGGTGCTTGCTCAGCATCGCCATGATCGTCGGCGCCTCGAACGGCAGGCGCGCCGTCACCATCTCGTAGAGCATGCAGCCGAGCGCATAGATGTCGACGCGCCCGTCGACGGGGTCGCCCTTGATCTGCTCGGGCGCCATGTACTGCGGCGTGCCGAGCATGTCGCCCTGCTGGGTCATCGCTTGCTGAGTGGCGCGCGAGTCGTCGCGCAGCTTCGCGATGCCGAAGTCGAGCACGCGCACGACATCGCGCTGGCGGCCGCGATCCTGGAGCATCACGTTGTCGGGCTTGAGGTCCCGGTGGACGATGTTGTGCGCGTGAGCGTCGGCGAGCGACGCGGCGACCTGGACGGCGATCGCGAGCGCGCGTGCCGGCGGCAGCGGCCCTTCCTTCGCGACGACCGCGCGCAGCGAGCGGCCCTCGATGTACTCCATCGCGATGAACAGCGCGCCGTCGGTGTCCTGACCGAAGTCGTAGACGTTGACCGTGTTCGGGTGCGAGAGCTTGGCGACCGCCTCGGCCTCGGCGGAGAACCGGCGCAGCAGCGTCGGGTTCGCAGACAGCTCGGGGCGAAGCAGCTTGACGGCGACGGCGCGCCGCAACGAGATCTGCTCGCCGCGATAGACGGCACCCATGCCACCCTCGCCGAGCTTCGTCAGGATGCGATAGCGCCCGGCGATCTCCTTGCCGGCGAGCTCGGCGACCTGCGCGAGCGGAATGCTCGGATCGCTCTCCGTCGGCGCCGTCGCCTTACCGCACGCGCCGCAGAACCGCGCGTCTGCCGTGATCGGCGCTCTGCAGTGCGGGCAGGTCACCGGGCTTCGTCCGCCGCCAGCGCGTAGATGCCGTAGAGCGGGATCGTGCCGCCGCGCAGCACGCGGACCTCGATGCGCCGATCGTCGTACAGCGCGACCATCGCGAAGGCGTCGCCGCCGCCGTCGGGGATCGCGAGGAAGCCGAGGTAGACGCGCAGTGGCGAGCCGCCAAAGCTCATGCCCGACAGCACGTCGGCCTCGGCGCCCGGCACGCTGCTGAACGGGCTGTGGTCGACGAGCCCCGCGACCGTCAGCTCGCCGGTCAGACCGTGCCGATCGATGTGATCGATCTGGAGTGCGCAGTCGCTACCCGGGCCGACATGCAGGACCGGCGCATCGCCGACACGGGCGCCGTGCCAGCCGCCCTCGAAGCCGCGCAAGTCGCTGCAGGCCGCGAGTATCACCAGGATCGTGGCGAGCCGCACGGCCTCAAGGTAGCAGAGGGCGCGATCGGTGCGCTACGTTCAGGGGAGATGCGGGTACTCGTGGCGGCCATCGTCGCGCTGATCGCGGCGACTGCACACGCGCAGCCTGCTCCCGCGCCGGCCACGCCCGCGCCTGCCGCACCCGCGCCCGCGCCTGCCGCGCCGAGTGACGCCAACCCGAGCGACGTCGAGCCCGCCGAGCCCAGCGAACCGGCGCACGAGCCGCTGCACGAGGACAAGGAGTTCGGCCCGGTCATCCTGATCGAGCAGATCGACATCACCGGCAACACCGCGACGCAGACCGAGATCATCCGGCGCGCGCTGCCGATCCAGCCCGGCGACATCCTCCACGCGAGCGATCGCCGGCTGCGCGAGGTGCGGTTCAAGGTCCTCGCGCTCGGCTACTTCCGCGACGTCACGCTCGCGATGCACAAGGGCAGCCAGCGCGGCCACGTCGTGATCGAGATCCACGTCGTCGAGCGCGGCACGTTCGTGCTCAACCGGCTGTGGTTCGGCACCAACCCGCTGACGCCGTACTGGGCCGGTGCCGACGTCGGCGAGCGCAACCTGCTCGGCCTCGGCATCGCGATCGGCGGCGGCGTGATCTACGCGTCGCACGGAAACGTGCCGAGCTCGCGCGATCAGTGGGCCGGCGAGCTGCGGCTCTCCGACGGCGCGCTGCGCGGCACGCGGTGGGGCGTCAACGGCGCACTCACGCTCGTTCACGGCAGCGAGGCGTATCGCGTCGCCGGCACGGAAGGCACGACGCCCGCCGAGTTCAACGCGTTTCCGTATCGCCGGTTCGGCGGCCGGTGGGGTGTCACGTACGACATCACGACGCTCGCGCGACTCTCCGCCGGCTATCGCCTCGAGGAGGTCGACACCGCCCTACCCGTCGCGCCGACGCAGACGCTGCCCGGCGGCGAGGTCGTCGGCGTCGATCTGCACCTGCGCCCCGGCGAGAGCCGGATCGCGACCGCGCAGCTCGGCTTCGATCGCGACACGCGTCCCGATCCGATCCTGCCGCACTCCGGCGGACGCATCACGGCCACCGCGGAGATCGGCTCGGGCGTGCTCGGCGGCAGCTACGACTTCCTCACCGTGTTCGCGCGCTACGAGCACTGGTGGCCGCTGCGCGACGAGCGCCACACGATCGGCATGCGGATCGCGGGTGGCGTGGTGATCGGCGATGCCGATCGGTTCGATCGCATCCACATCTCCGACGTCGATCAGCTGCTGACGCCACGCGCGATGGGTCTCGTGCTGTCGAATGCCGCGCCGCTCGACATCCTCGGCACGCGCTCCGACAAGCCGAGCTACGGCGACCTCGGCGGCACGGCGACGCTCGAGTACGCCGGCCGGCTGTTCCGCGGGTTCGGTACGAAGCGCGTCTACGGAGGCGACTGGTTCGTCGGCGCGGGCCTGTGGGGGCTCGCCGAGGCGCAGGACCTCCGCCAGCGCGACCGGGCGCTGTGGAGCGCAATGCCGATCGACGTCATCGCCGACGCGGGCGTCCGCATCGACACCGAGCTTGGCGTGTTCGAGCTGACGCTCGGCAACGCGCTGGGACGCCTGCGATGAGAGCGCTGATCGTCGCGATCCTGCTCGTGACGAGCGTCGCGCACGCCGACGACGAGGACGCTCCGATCGTCCAGGACATGAAGTTCGTCGAGCGCGGCGAGGACCTCTACGTCACGACGTCGATCGGCAAGCTGTTCGACTTCGCCGCGTTTCAGGGCCTGACGACCGGGTTCGCGTCGACGGTCGCGATCCAGATCTGGGTGTATCCGCGCGACTCGCACGAGCCGATCGCGATCACGACGCTCGTCCGCAGCGCCGTGTGGGACGTCTGGGACGAGGTCTACACGGTCAAGGTGTGCAAGACGTGCCCCGCGAAGAAGGTCAAGTCGCCCGCCGAGGTGCTCAAGCTGCTGACGACGATCGATGACTTCCCCGTCGCGAAGCTCGCCGACATCCCGTACGAGGACATCTACTACCTCGCGCTGCGCGCCGACCTGAACCCGGTGAGCAAGGAGACGCTGACCGAAGTACGGCGCTGGCTGTCGCAGTCGAGCGGCGGCATCGACCGCGGCGGCGTGTTCTTCGGTAGCTTCGTGTCGGCGTTCGTCAACCCGAAGATCGCGCCTGCCGATCGCGTGCTGCGCGTGCAGTCGCGTCCCTTCTACCGCCCGAAGCCGAAGCCATGACCCCGAAGCGCAGCGCGTCGTTGCAGATCAAGCTGACCGTTGGCCTCGTGGTCATCGTGATGATGCCGCTCGTCGTCTCGTACTTCCTGATCGATCAGATCGGCAAGGTCGCGGCGAACTTCGCGGCCGGCGAGGCGGACACGCACGTCGTCGTCATGGACAAGGCGCTCGACGTCTATCGCGACCTGTTCGTCACGACGAAGAACTACCAGGCCGAGGTCGCCGATCGCCTCGCGCATCGCCCCGATCTGCTCGCACTCGATCCGAAGGCGAAGCTCGCGGACCTGATCACCGATACGCTGCGCGGCGTCGCCGTGCTGCGGCCCGACGGCAGCGTCGTCGTCGAGGCATCGCGCCCGCCGACCGGCCCGCAGTGGCGCGACAAGATCGTCGATCAGCCGCTCGGCACGCTAGGCGCCTCGCTGCGCCTGACGTTCGAGGTCAGCGCGACGCTGCAAGGCGATTACCAGGAGCTCAAGACCGAGGTCGATGCCGCCCGCCAGGTGATCACGCAGGTCCGCAACGCGCTGCCCGAGGGGTATCGCACCGCGTTCTTCGTGATGATGGCGCTCGCCGCGCTCGCCGCGGTCGCGTTCGGCATCGTCGCCTCGACGCTCGTCACGCGCCGCATCGAGGCGCTCGTGAAGACGGCGCGCCGTGTCTCCGATGGCCATGTCGATGCGCGCGTCGAGCTGCGCGGCGGCGACGAGATGGCCGAGCTCGGCGACGCGTTCAACACGAT
>JAFAOG010000016.1 GCA_019237945.1 Deltaproteobacteria bacterium
GAAGAAGACGTTCGAGTAGCCGCCGGTAGCGAGCACGACCGCGTCGGCCGCCCAGCCCATCACCTTCCCGCTCTCCAAGTTGCGCGTGACGATGCCGACCGCGCGTCCGTTCTGGACGACGAGGTCGAGCATCTCGGTGCGCGGGAACATCTTGAGCTTGCCGGCGCCGATCTGGCGCTCCATCGCCGCGTAGACGCCGAGCAGCAGCTGCTGGCCGGTCTGGCCGCGCGCGTAGAACGTACGCGACACCTGCGCGCCGCCGAAGCTGCGGTTCGCCAGCGTGCCGCCGTACTCGCGCGCGAACGGCATGCCCATCGCGGTGCATTGGTCGATGATGTCGACGGAGACCTGCGCGAGGCGATAGACGTTCGCTTCGCGCGAGCGGAAGTCGCCGCCCTTCACGGTGTCGTAGAACAGCCGGTAGATCGAGTCGCCGTCGTTCTGGTAGTTCTTCGCGGCGTTGATGCCGCCCTGCGCGGCGATCGAGTGCGCGCGGCGCGGCGAGTCCTGGAAGCAGAAGCACGCGACGTCGTAGCCGAGCTCGGAGAGCGTCGCGGCGGCGGCACCACCGGCGAGCCCCGACCCGATCACGATCACCTTGTACTTGCGCTTGTTCGCTGGGTTCACCAGCTTCATCTCGAACTTGGCGCGGTCCCACTTCTCCTGGACCGGGCCCGATGGAATGCGAGCATCGAGGTTCAACATCACGCCCCCGGAAGCTTGAGGATGCCGAGCAGCACGGCCGTCGGCGGAATCATGTAGCCGACGAACAAGAAGACCGACACGGCCGGTCCGATCTTGTCCGCGGGATACTTCGGGTGGCGCCAGCCGAGCGACTGCAGCCACGACGACGCGCCGTGGCCGAGGTGAAGCGACAAGAGGCCAATGCCGAGCAGGTACGCGACGTAGATGCCGACGTTCTGGAAGCCGTACACGTACATCGAGTACGCATCGAACCACGGCTGCTTCGGATCCATCACATGCCAGTGCTCGCCCTGCACCTGGCCGAGCGTGAAGTGCAGGATGTGGAAGATCAGAAACGCGAGGACGATCGTCCCCGACAGCGCCATCGAGCGGCCGACCCACGACGACCGCACGGGTCGATACACGGCGTACTTCGTCGAGCGCGCGGCGCGGTTCTTCGCCCACAGGCCGAGCGCGAGCACGACGTGGACGATCAGAAGCCCGAGCAGGCCGACGCGCGCGGGCCACTTCACTTCCCACAGATCCTGAAGGAAGTGCGCGTAGCGGTTGTACATGAACGGCCCGCCGAACATCTGCAGGTGGCCGAGCATGTGGATGATCGCGAACAGGAGCAGCAGGAGGCCGGTCACGGCCATCACGTGCTTCGCCCCGATCGACGAGCGGATGTAACGACTGACCCAACTCACGGTGGTGGGATGCCACCACAAACACCCGCGATTCATCAACGTTTTGGGGGCTCAATCGGGGTCGGCCCGGGCCTTGCTGAACGCCATCCGCGACATGATGACGCGACGCGATTTCGGCGGGTTGACGGGCGTCTCCCTCCTGCTTGCAACCTCGATCGTGCACATCGCTGGTTGCACGACGGAGCCGGCAGTCTCCGAGACCTCGCAGGCCGCCACCGTCGGGGATTACGCGTCGAGTGGCTGCTCGACGGCCGTCGTGATCGGGCTGTCCAAGCAGATCGCGCAGGAGGCCGACTGCGAGCATCCTGGCAACTTCGTGCCGTTCACCGCGACCGGCGGGATCACGATCACGAGCAACGCCGTGCTCCCGTACCTCGACAAGAGTGCGCGCGACGACCTGGTCAAGGTGGCGGCGAATTCGCCGGTGCAGGTCAACAGCGCGCTGCGCACGCTCGCGCAGCAATATCTCTTGTATCGCTGGTACCAGGAGGGACGCTGCGGGATCACGGCGGCGGCGACCGTCGGCAACTCGAACCACGAGGGCGGGCGTGCCGTCGATCTCGCGAACTACTCGTCGCGCGTGTCGGCGATGGCGGCGCGCGGCTGGTCGCACGACGTGCCGGGGGACGACGTGCACTTCGATCACACCGCGTCGGCGGATCACCGCGGCGAAGACGTGCATGCGTTCCAGGTGCTGTGGAACAAGAACCACCCGAACGACCAGATCGCCGAGGACGGCTCCTACGGCCCGATGACCGAGTCGCGGCTGACGATGGCGCCGGCGGGCGGGTTCGCGATCGGCCCGTCGTGCGGGACGACGACGACGCCGCAGACGCTCGACCTCGACGTCGTGTCGGTCGACGGTCCGGATCGCGCGGCGCCGCAGACGCAGGTGCACTACGGCGTGACGCTGAAGAACACCGGCAACGTGACGTGGCCGGCGACGACGAAGCTGATCCTCAAGGGCGCCACGTCGAGCGCGCTCTACGATCCGAGCTGGACGTCGCAGACGGCGGTGACGACGGTCGGCGCGAGCGTCGACAAGGGCACGAACGTCACGATCGACTTCGATGTCACGACCCCCGCGGAGGATACGGAGACGCCGGTGATGGAGGCGTTCCAGCTCGCGGACGGCTCGGCGAAGTTCGGCGAGATCGACCTCGCGGTCACGGTCGTCCCGGGGGCCACCGGGGACTCGAGCAGTGACGGAGGCGACAAGATGGACGGCGGATGTGCGGCGGGCGGCGGTGGGGCAGGGTGGGTGCTCGCGCTCGGCGTGATCTTCGTACGGCGGCGACGTCGCAGCTGAGCTAAGGTCGGCGCGTGAAGTGCGCCGTCGGGTTGCTGTTGCTCGTACCCACGCTGGCGTACGCGGATCGCGATGTCTGCGTCGATCTCGGCGTGCAGTTCCTGCCCAGCGATCAGCTGCAGATCGTCGGCTGGATCGAGGATGCGCAGGGCCACTACGTCGACACCGTCTATATGACGGCGAAGACCGGCCGCTACGGGCTCGGCAATCGCCCCGGGCGCTTCGACTTCAACAGCAACGGCCCGAACCACGACAGCTGGCCGTACGGTCGCCGCATCACGACGTTCCCGGTATGGGCGCACCGCCACGGGATGACGTGGCCGCTCGTCGTGTTCCAGGACGGCCGCGACGACAACCTGTCCCACCCGTTCAACAACTCGAGCGAGGAGCGTTCGCCGACGTACTGCGCGCCGCAGCTGCCGACGTCGAGCGGGTACGACGCGACGACGTGCGCGTCGCAAGGCTTCTCCGACAAGGGGCAGTTCTCGACGAGCCAGACGTCGCTGTATCCGCCGCGCGCCGACATGACCGCGCGCAAGTGCGTCCTCGAGAACGGCCGGACCGTCTGTTACGACTCGATGGACATGCTGTCGTACGCGATGGACAACCCGTTCGACGCGGTCACGCAGGCGACGCCCGTCGGCGGCGACCCGACGACGATCCACTGGGCGGCCCCGCCGACCGTCGACTACGGCAACTACACGCTGTATGTCGAGGTCAGCAAGGAGTTCGACCAGAACGCGTCGTACAGCTTTCCGTCGCCGGCGTTGCCGTCGTACGGCGAGTACGGCCGCGCGTATCGCGGGCAGCCGTCGGTCGTCTACGCGGTGCCGTTCACGATCGCGCGCACGCCGCAGAGCGGCACGACGAAGGACTACATCGGCTACGGCGATCCCGACGGCATGACGGGCACGCTGCATCCGCCGGACTCGTCGATCACGACCGATACGCCGGGCAGCGGTGCGTCGCGGCTCGAGCTGTTCGTCGACGGGGCGGCGATGGACCGCGTGCGCGTCGACATGTTTCCGCACGTCCCCGGCGAGCCGCCGGGCCCCGTGAACGGCCTGGTCGCGACCGCGATCGCGCCGACGACGGTGACGCTCGCGTTTGCCGAGCCGACCGAGGGCGATCCGGCCGTGACGTACGACATCCGGCTGCGCGCGATCGAGGACATCACGACGGACAACTTCGAGTCATCGCAGTCCGTGAAGGTGTCGCTGCATCCGGTCGCGCCGGGTGCGCCGCAGACGTTCGCGATCGACGGCCTGTTGCCCGGCACCGACTACTCGGTCGCGGTGCGGCCGCGCGACGCGTGCTTCCAGAAGGCGGTGATCACCTCGTATCACTTCCGCACCGCGCCCGCGCTCGGCGGCGAGGTCGACGCGTGCTTCGTCGCGACGGCCGCATACGGCTCGCTGATGGCGAACGACGTGACGCTGCTGCGCGTCGCGCGCGACCGCTACCTGACGACGACCGCCGTCGGCGAGCTCGCCGTCGAGGCGTACTACACGTTCGGGCCGGCGCTCGCCGCCACGATCGCGCCGTCGGAATTATTGCGCGAGACCGCGCGTTCGGCGCTCGCGCCGGTCGTTCGCACGATCCGCTTGATCCTGTAGTCGCGCGTGTCACGATCAGGCGTGGCGCTGCGGATCCTGTGGACGATCACGAGGCTCGTCTGGATCGCCGCGATGATCGCGGCCCCGCTGTTCGGCTTCTGGCTCGCGTCGTCGCTCGCCGCGTACAACAACGCGTCGCAATGGCTCGCGCTGCTCGTCGGCCTCGGCCTGTTCCCGATCCTGCCGGTCGGCTGGGAGCTGTTCTATGCGTGGCGGCGCTCGAGGAAGAAGGTTCCGCCGAACCAGATCCTGACGCGCATCGATCGCCTCGTGCTGCGCACGCTGATCGTCAACGCGCTGTTCGTCGGCGGGATGATGCTGTTCGATCGCGAGATCGCGGTGCACGCGGTCGCGCAGCGCGGCGACTGGATGTTCGACGGCTACGACGGTCCGGTCGCGTCGACGTTTCGCGGCTGGCTGCTCGAGATGGCCGACCACATGGACACGCATCCGCAGGCGCAGTCGTTCGGCACGAGCGATCTGCCGCCGCCAGAGCCGGAGAAGGTCGCCACGCAGTCCACGAGCGGAACGACGGAGGTCGCGCCGCCGGACGTGTGGCCGCAGCCGGACGCCGCGGAGAACGACGTCGCGAGGATGCCGCCGGAGGCCCAGGAATCGATCGCGAGCGTTGGCGCGTACCTGCGCGCGCGCTTTCCCGAACCGCGCGACCGCGCGAAGGCGGTGCACGACTACGTCGTTCTGCGTCTGACGTACGACGAAGCGACGCTCGATCAGCTCGAGCATCATCGCGGCGTGGGTGCACCGCAGGATGCGGAGACCGTGTTCCGCACAAAGACCGGTGTGTGCGAGGGCTACGCGCGCCTGATGGTCGCGCTCGGCAAGGCGGCGGGACTCGAGGTCGCGTTCATCGCCGGCTCGGCGCGCGACAACAAGGTCCGTGCATTCGACGGCGACGCCAAGACCGTCAAGGCTGCCCTCGAGGGGTACGGCCACGCGTGGAATGCGGTGAAACTCGGGGACCGCTGGGAGCTCGTCGATGCGACGTGGGACGATCCGGTCGGCGGCGAGGCAACGCTGCGTTCGACGTATCTGTTCGTGCCGCCGAAGCTGATGCTGCTCGATCACCTGCCCGATACGCCGCGCTGGCAGCTGGTCGACACGCCGATCTCGACGGGCGAGTTCGTGCGCCAACCGATGATGACTCCCGACATCGGGCGCTACGGCCTCACGCTGATCGATCCGACCCGCGCGCAGGTGTCCGTCAGCGGCGAGATCGCGATCACGCTCGACAACCCGCAGAGGGCGACGATCGAGGCATATGAAAAGATCGACGGCGCGGCCGGCCAGGGATCACCGTGCGAGGTCGCGAACGTCGAACGTCGCACGCTTGTTCATTGCAAGCTCGGTGATGGCGCGTACGAGATCGAGCTGTTCGCAGGTGCGAACGGCGCGACACGGTTCGAGTACGTCGGATCGCTGCTCGCGAACAGCCGCTAGTTGTAGACTGGAGTCATTCCGGTCTTCCGCCTCGACGAGCGCCTCGTGTTCCCGCCGGTCCATCTGGCCGAGGACGGGTTGCTCGCGCTCGGCGGCGATCTGCGGCCCGAGCGGCTGCTGCTCGGCTACACGCAGGGGATCTTTCCCTGGTACGCGGAGAACCTGCCGATCCTGTGGCACTCGCCGGATCCGCGGATGGTGATGACGACGCGCGATCTCGTCATCCAGCGCTCGCTGCGCAAGGCGATCAAGAAGCAGCCGTACGACCTGCGCATCGACACCGCGTTTCGCGACGTGCTGCGCGGCTGCGCCGAGGTTCCGCGGCCCGGGCAGAACGGCACCTGGCTGATCCCCGAGATGGTCGACGCGTACATGAAGCTGCACGACCTCGGCTTCGCGCACAGCTTCGAGGCGTGGCGCGGCGAGGAGCTCGTCGGCGGGCTCTATGGCGTGTCGCTCGGCGCGGCGTTCTTCGGCGAGTCGATGTTCGCCAAGGCGCCCGATGCGTCGAAGATCGCGTTCGTCGCGAGCGTGCGCCAGCTCGACGCGTGGCACATCGGGTTGATCGACTGCCAGGTCCACACCGAGCACCTCGAGCGGTTCGGCGCGTACGAAGTGCCGCGGCTCGAGTATCTGCAGATGCTCGCGCGCGCGCTCGACGAGCCGACGCGGCGCGGGAAGTGGGCGTTCGAGCTCGACCTCGCGGAGCTGGCGAGGACGGGCGGGTTCACTTCGCCGGATTGACGGCGTTCTTGTCGCCGGTGTCCGCGATCGTCGGCTTCTTGCCCTTGTAGCTGACCGTGTTCTTGTCGCCCGAGACCGCGAGGTTCTCGATCGTCAGCGTGACCGTGTTCTCGTTGCCCGAGAGCGCGACCGACGCGGCGCCGTCGCCCTTGACCGTGTTCTTGTTGCCGCTGATCTGCACGCTCTTGCACGTGCCCTTGAGCGTGAACGTGTTGCCGTTGCCGCTGACGCGCACGGTCGCGTCCTTCGCGCAGTCGACGGCGTGCGTCTTGTTGTTGTCGATCTCGTTGACGTCGGCGAGGGCCGTCGTCGACAGGAGCAGCAGGGCGAGCAGCGTCTTCATCGGTTCCCCAAGCTTGCCACCAAACGCATCGTGACGACCGGGGCAAGTGCTTCGGCGAGCGCGAGCGCGAGCCTTGCCATTCCCTGTGGCGCAAGTCGCTCCCAGAGCGCGGCGTGGACCTCGTAACCGTCGGATCCGGCGGGCGCGGCGCGGGCGGCGCGGGCCCCGAGGTCGGCCCACGTGACGCGCGGGAGCTCGACGGGCAGACCGAGCGGGACGAGCTCGCCGACCAGCGACGCGAGCGCGTGCAGCAGCGCCGGCGGGAATGGCTTGCCGACGACATCGCTCGCGGGCGGCGGGATCGCGTGCGGGCCATCGACCAGCTGGCCAGCGCCATCGAACGACGCGACGCGCGCCCACGGCTCGTCGCCGAACCACACCTCGGCGTGGCGGCCTTCGATGCGCGCGACCGCGCCCGCTTCGTAGGCGACGCCGTCGATCACGGCGCGCTCGAGGCCATCTCGGAGCTCGGCGTGACCGTGCGCGTTCGGCACGCGCGTGTGCGGCGCCGGCGTGAAGTCGATCGGAATCTCGTCGGTCGCGAGCGTCGCGGCGCGGCGCACGAGGTCCTTCGTGAACGCGGCTTCGTCGGCGGATGCGCGAAAGCTACGGAGCAACGTGCGGTAGAGCGCGGGCGTCGGATACGGGCCGGCGTAGCGGAGCGGTCGCGTCGCGCGGCGTGCAAGCTCGTTCATCAGCGCGCCGCCGGAGTGCGGAGGGAGCGCGCCCGGCTCGGCGATCGCGGGGATGCGCGCCGGGTGGTCCCAGTCGATCGCGGACACGTGCGTGATCACGCGCCCGCCGTGCTCGATCGCGTGGGCCTCGCCGAGCAGCGGATGCGGCACGTTTTCGGGAATCACCGCCAACCCTGCGACCTCGATTCGACCCGACATGCTGGGATTTGTGGCATGTTCCGGCCCGAGCATGAAGCTAGGGATCGTGCAGGAGACGCGCCCCGATGAGAGGCGTGTCGCCGCATCACCAAACGTTGTCGGCCGCTGGGTGAAGGCGGGCTGGCAGGTGGTCGTCGAGCGGGACGCAGGGGCCCGGGCGAGCTATCCAGACGCGCAGTACGAGGCCGCGGGCGCGACGATCGTCGACAAGTTCGAGGCCTGGCACGCGGACGTCGTGCTGAAGGTCCGTCCTCCGGGCGAGGACGAGGTCCTCCACCTGCGCGAGGGCGGGACGCTGATCTCGTTCCTGTACCCGGCGCAGAACGACGCGCTGTTGCAGCAGCTCGCGATGCGCAAGGTGACCGTCCTGGCGATGGACCAGGTGCCGCGCATCTCGCGCGCGCAGAAGATGGATGCGCTGTCGTCGATGGCGAACATCTCCGGCTACCGCGCGGTCATCGAGGCGGCGAACCGGTTCGGCAGCTTCTTCACCGGCCAGTTCACGGCGGCCGGCAAGGTCCCGCCCGCGAAGGTCCTGATCATCGGCGCGGGTGTCGCCGGTCTCGCCGCGCTCGGCGCTGCGAAGGGCCTGGGCGCGATCGTGCGCGCGTTCGACGTGCGCGCGGCCGCCGAGGAGCAGATCAAGTCGCTCGGCGGCGAGTTCTTGACCGTCACGATCAAGGAGAGCGGCGAAGGGCAGGGCGGCTACGCGAAGGAGATGAGCAAGGAGTTCCTCGACGCCGAGTACGCGCTGTTCCGCGCGCAGGCCAAAGAGGTCGACATCGTCATCACGACGGCGCTGATCCCCGGCAAGCCGGCGCCCAAGCTCTGGCTCAAGGACATGGTCGAGCTGATGAAGCCGGGCTCGGTCGTCGTCGATCTCGCGGCGGAGCAGGGCGGCAACTGCGAGTACACGAAGCCGGGCGAGGCGGTCGTCGAGAAGGGCGTCACGATCATCGGCTTCACGGATCTGCCGAGCCGCATGGCATCGGTCGCGAGCGACCTCTACGGCATGAACCTGTGGCACTTCCTCGAGGAGATGGGAGGCGCGCAGGGCTACAAGATCGATCACGAGAACGATGCGGTGCGACCCGCGCTCGTGCTCGAGGGCGGCGAGAAGAAGTGGCCCGCGCCGCCGATGGCGAAGAAGGACGCACCGGCGGCCGCCGCGAAGCCCGCCGAGGCGCCGAAGCCGGTCGCAACGGCGCCCGCTGCGCCGACCAAGCCGGCCGTCGCCTCGCCGAAGAGCTCGCATGGCCCCGCGCCGCGCGCGCCGTCGCCCGCGAGTGGCATTGCGCTGTCGCTGCTCGGGCTCGTGCTCGCGGCGGTGTGGGTCGGCCTGCGCTACGGCCAGAGCGACGTCGCTGCATCGCCCGGCACGATCAACCTGCTGCAGCACCTGACCGTGTTCGTGCTCGCGATCTTCGTCGGCATGCAGGTCGTGTGGAACGTGACGCCGGCGCTGCACACGCCCTTGATGTCCGTGACGAATGCGATCAGCGGCATCATCGTCGTCGGCGGCCTGCTCAGCGGCATCGGCAAGCTCGACACGCCGGTGATCGTCGCCGTCGCGGCGACGCTGTTCGCGACGATCAACATCGCCGGTGGCTTCATTGTCACGCGGCGCATGCTCGCGATGTTCAGGAAGTAGTCATGGAGCACCTCATCCCGAATTCGCTCCTGCTCGCCAACGCGGCCTATCTGGTCGCGGCGGTGCTGTTCATCCTCGCGCTCCGCGGGCTGTCGAGCCAGGAGACCGCGCGGCGCGGCAACCTGTACGGGATCGTCGGCATGGCGATCGCGATCCTCGCGACATTCTCGCGCCCGACGTACGGCATCCACTTTAGCCCGTACCTGTTCGGCGCGATCGCGGTCGCCGTCGTCGTCGGCGCTACCATGGCACTGCGCGTCGGCATGACCGCGATGCCCGAGATGGTCGCGCTGCTCCACAGCTTCGTCGGCCTCGCCGCCGTGCTCGTCGGGTTCTCGCTGCAGCTCCGTCACGGCGAGGGCTCGCTCGCCGAGCACATCGAGGTCTACGTCGACGTGATCATCGGCGCGATCACGACGACCGGCTCGGTGCTCGCGTTCTTGAAGCTGCGCGGCTCGGTCAGCGGCAAGCCGCTGCTGTTGCCGGCGCGTCACTTCCTGAACCTCGCGATGCTGATCGGCATCGTCGTGCTCGGCATCCTCTACGCGCGCGAGCACAAGGACATGACGCTCGAGCTCGGCACCGCGATCGCCGCCGTGCTCGGCGTCCACCTCGTCGCCGCGATCGGCGGCGCGGACATGCCGGTCGTCGTCTCGATGCTCAACAGCTACTCGGGATGGACCGCGGCCGCCGCGGGCTTCATGCTCGACAACGATCTGCTGATCGTCACCGGCGCGCTCGTCGGCAGCTCCGGCGCGATCCTCTCGTACATCATGTGCCGCGCGATGAACCGTTCGA
The DNA here is from genome assembly GCA_019237945.1 of Deltaproteobacteria bacterium. GTDB lineage: Bacteria > Myxococcota_A > Polyangia > Haliangiales > Haliangiaceae > JABFXX01. The sequence goes on from JAFAOG010000016.1 coordinate 10,204, forward strand.
TCTGGAACGTCATCTTCGGCGGCTTCGGCGCCGCGCCCGCGCCGTCGGCGAAGAAGTCCGAGGCGAAGCCGGCGGGCGAGGTCCAGGAGATCGACGCCGCGACGCTCGCGTCGACGCTGAAGAACAGCAAGAACGTCGTGATCGTTCCCGGCTACGGCATGGCCGTGTCGCGCGCGCAGCACGCGGTGCGCGAGCTGACCGAGGTCTTGCGCAACGCCGGCGTCAACGTGCGCTTCGCGATCCACCCGGTCGCGGGCCGCCTGCCGGGACACATGAACGTGCTGCTCGCCGAGGCGAACGTGCCGTACGACATCGTCCTCGAGATGGACGAGATCAACCACGACTTCCCGCAAACGGACGTCGCGATCGTGATCGGCGCGAACGACATCGTCAACCCGGCCGCCGAGGACGATCCGACGTCGCCGATCGCCGGCATGCCCGTGCTGCAGGTGTGGAAGAGCAAGCTCGTCGTCGTCAACAAGCGCTCTCGCGCGGCTGGCTACGCCGGCATCGACAACCCGCTGTTCTACAAGCCGGTGACGAAGATGCTGTTCGGCGATGCGAAGGCCGCGATCGAGAACGTCGTCGCCGCGCTCAAAGCCTAGAGCTTCCGAACGACGGCGAGCGCCTCGTCGACGTGCTTGCCGAACCGGATCGCGCTCGAGAACCGGTGGCGGCACACGCCGGCCTTGTCGAACACGAACGTGACGCGGCCCGGCAACAGGCCGCCGTCGATGCCCCACGCCTTGCCGACCTTGCCGCCTGGATCGCTGAGCAGCGTGAACGGCAGGCGATGGTGCTGCTTGAAGCTCGCGTGGGATGCGGCGTCGTCGCGCGAGATGCCGATCACCTCGGCGCCCGCGCCAACGAAGTCCTCGTACGAATCGCGAAACGCGCACGCTTCCTTCGTGCACCCGTACGTCTCGTCCTTCGGATAGAAATAGACGACCAGCGGCTTGCCGATTCGTTCGCGCAACTCGACCGGTCCGGCCTCTCCGACGAGCGAGCTCGCCGGCATCTGATCACCTACGTTCAGCACGCCGCCATGGTACCAATCCCGGGCGATGTGGCAGCCGCCCGAGCGCATCAAGCACGAGCTCCCGCCGGCCGCGTGGCCGTCGGCAGAACAGGCGTCACGCGCGAGGCTGTTTCAGCCGATCCAGCTCGGGCCGCGCACCGCGAAGCAGCGCACGTGGGTGCCGGCGATGGTGCCGTGGCGATCGACCGACGAAGGCTTCGTCACGCCCGATGTGATCGACTGGTACCAGCGGTTCGCGGCCGGCAAGCCGGGCGTGATCGTCGTCGAGGCGACCGGCATTCGCGAGGTGCCGTCGGGGCCGCTGCTGCGGATCGGACACGACCGGTTCATCGAGGGCCTGACGAAGCTGACGCGCGCGGTGCGCGAGGCGAGCGAGGGCGAGTCGCTGCTGTTCATCCAGCTGATCGACTTCCTGCAGATCCGTCGGCGGCCGCCGCGCGACAAGTTCTTCTCGCGCTTCCTCGCGCTGCGCCCCCGCCATCGCGATGCGCTCGTTGCACGCGGCGACGCGGAGGCGGCGAGCTGCTCCGACGACGAGCTGCGCGCCAAGCTCGCGGCGGTCCCGGACAAGCAGCTCGCCTCGGTGCTCGATGCACGCGAGCTCGAGGACCTCGAGCGCGGCTATCGCGAGCGCGTCACCGACGTGCACCTGCCACAGATCGCGGAGCTGCCGATCATGCTGCCGACGCTGTTCGCCGACGCGGCGACGCGCGCGATGGCGGCCGGTTTCGACGGCGTCGAGCTGCACTTCGCGCACGCGTACACGATGGCGTCGTTTCTGTCGGCGCTCAACACGCGCACCGATGGCTACGGCGGCTCGCGCGAGAACCGCATCAAGCTGCCGCTCGAGGTCGTGCGCGCGGTCAAGCAGCGCGTCGGCGATCGTGCGGTCGTCGGCTGCCGCTACCTCGGCGACGACGTGATCGAAGGCGGCATGCACCTGCCCGACGCGACGTGGTTCGGCGTGCAGCTCGCCGGCGCGGGCCTCGACTTCCTCTCGATCAGCAAGGGCGGAAAGTTCGAGGATGCGAAGCAGCCGAAGGTCGGCTGGTCGGCGTACCCGTACACCGGTCAGTCCGGCTACGAATGCATGCCGACGATCTACTCCGACGAGCGCGGCCCGTTCGCGCGCAACGTCCCGCTCGCGTCGACGATCCGCCGCGCGGTTCGCGAGGCCGGGCTCGCCACGCCCGTTGTCACCGCCGGTGGCATCGCCGATTTCGCGATGGCCGAGCAGGTGCTCGAGCACGGCGAGGCGGACCTCGTCGCGTCCGCGCGCCAGACGCTCGCGGATCCCGACTGGTTCCTCAAGATGCGCCTCGGGCGCGGCAGCGAGATTCGCCGCTGCGAGTTCACGAACTACTGCGAGGCGCTCGATCAGCAGCACAAGCAGGTGACGTGCAAGCTGTGGGATCGCGAGGAGCTCGATGCTCCTGACGTCACGCTCGCCGAAGACGGCAAGCGCCGGCTCGTCGCGCCGCGCTGGCGCCGCTAGCGCTAGCGGCTCTTGCGTCCGCCGCGGCTGCGGGTGGTCTTGCGCGCGCGACCGCCCTTGCGGCCGCCCTTCTTGCTCGGCGACGTGTTGCGCTTGCGACCGCGGCCGCTGCCGCTCTTCTTGCCGCCGCCGTCCTGCTTGTTCACCGTCGCGTACGCCATCGCGGCGGCGCGCTTCGGCGACATGCCACGCTTCTCGCCGCTCTCCTCGATGTGCCGCGCCTGACGACGCTGCTTGCTCGTGTATGCCTTCTTGCTTCCGCGGGCCATGGTTCCTCCTATGCGAAAGGGCATGCGAAGCATGTGCCTGGCGCACTTCCTGCTGCTCTGGAAGGCATGAATTTCCGCAGGACGCTCGGGGCAACGACATTGATCCACGACAAGGTCGTCAACCTCTCCGGCGAGGACATCGGCCACATCGAGGAGCTGATGATCGACGTGACCACGGGACGCGTCGCGTACGCCGTGCTGTCGTTCGGCGGGTTCATGGGCATCGGCAACAAGCTCTTCGCGCTGCCGTGGTCGGCGGTGACGGTCGACGAAGGCCACAAGCGGTTCGTCGTCAACATCACGAAGGAAGCGCTCGAGACGATGCAGGGCTTCGACAAGGACCACTGGCCCGATCTCAACGACCTCGAGTACGCGACAGGCGTCTATCGCCAGTGGGGCGCGACCCCGTTCTGGCACTGATTCATCACCGAGCGTATCGGCACGGCTGCGCGCCAACGCGCGCTCAGACAGCTGCGGCTCCCTGATCCGGAGCACGGTCGGCTAGCTCGGCGACACCGGCCTTGCGTGCGCAGTGCGCACAGCAAAACGTCTGACCGTTGCCTTCCATCCCGTGACCGATGATCGGCACCTTGCAGTGCGCGCAGCGCGGCGCCAGGACGTTGATCGCACACTGAAACGAGTCGAAGGTGTGGGTGGTATTGCCGATCTGGATCTCGAACGCCTTGTCGTAGGTGTTCCCGCAGCACTCGCATTCCTTCATGCGGGCGCCCTCGTGCAAAGCCCGATCCCACCGAGCTGGAACGCTCGTTGCTGAATACGTAGGCATGACGCGTCCATCGAGATTGCGGATGGCGGTGATCGGCCAGGGACACTTCGCGCAAGCCGCGGTGCTTCCCGCGATCGAAGCGCTCGACGACGTCGAGCTGACCGCCCTGGTCTCCGGCTCGCCGCACAAGCTCTCCGAGCTCGGCGATCGCTACGGCGTGCGCGAGCTGCACCACTACGACGACCTCGATGCGCTGCTCGCGAAGGGCAACGTCGACGCCGTGTACATCGCGGTGCCGAACGATCTGCACGCCGAGATGACGCTGATCGCGGCGCGCCACGGCGTCCACGTGCTGTGCGAGAAGCCGATGGCGCCGACCGAAGCCGAGTGCATGCAGATGATCCGGTCGTGTCAGAGCCGCGGCGTCAAGCTGATGATTGCCTACCGCCTCCACTTCGAGGCCGCGAACCTGATCGCGGTCGAGATGGCGCGCGGCGGCGAGATCGGCGAGCCGCGGATCTTCAGCTCGACGTTCGCGATGCAGGTGCGCGAGAACAACACGCGCATCCAGCCGCGGCGCGGCGCCGGCCCGCTCTACGACCTCGGCGTCTACTGCGTGAACGCGGCGCGCTACCTGTTCCGCGCCGAGCCGACCGAGGTCCTCGCGCTCAAGGCCAGCGGCCCCGATCCGCGGTTCGCGAACGTCGACGAGGCGTATGCGGTCACGCTGCGCTTCCCCGACGAGCGCGTCGCGCAGTTCACGTGCAGCTTTGGTGCGGCCGACCGCGCGCATTACGAGGTGATCGGCACCGAGGGCCTGCTCTACCTCGACAACGCCTACGAGTACGCGGCCGAGATGACGATGCGCGTCCAGGGCAAGCACGGCCTCAAGGAGCGCACGTTCCCCAAGCGCGATCAGATTGCCGCCGAGATCGAATACTTCGCGCGCTGCGTGCGCGAAAACATCGACCCCGAGCCGTCGGGCTGGGAAGGCCTCGCCGACATCCGCATCCTGCAGGCGATCCAGTCGAGCGCGCGGTTCGGCCGCTCGGTGCCGATCGAGCCGGTGCGCATGACGAAGCGCCCCGACCTCGGTCAGGAGATCCGCATGCCGGGCCACCCGACGCCGCCGCTCGTCGACGTGCAATCGTCCTCGAAGTAGTCTCGACGTAGATGGATGCTGCGCATACCGCGCTCGTCGCCGGAGCGGCGCTCGCCGCCGGTGCGGTCAACGCGATCGCTGGCGGCGGCAGCCTGCTGACGTTCCCCGCGCTCGTCGCGGCCGGTCTGCCGGAGATCACGGCGTCGGTGACGAACACGGTGGCGCTGTGCCCCGGCTACCTCGGCGCGACCTGGGCACAGCGCCGCGAGCTCCGCGATCAGCGGCGACGCATCGCGCTGTTCGCACCCGCCGGCGTCATCGGCGGCCTCGCGGGCGGCCTGCTGCTGCTGCACACGGGCGAGGCGGCATTCGCGCGCGTCGTGCCGTTCTTGATCCTGTTCGCCGCGCTCCTGCTCGCCGCGCAGGACCGGCTGCGGGCGCTGATCGGCCGCGCGCATCGCCGCGAGATGTGGGCGGTCGTGCCGGTGCTGCTCGCATGTGTTTACGGCGGCTACTTCGGCGCCGGGCTCGGTGTGATCATCCTCGGCGCGCTCGCGATCGTCGTCGACGATTCGATGACGCGCCTCAACGCGCTCAAGCAGGCGATCTCGCTGGCGTGCAACATCGCCGCGGCGACCTTCTTCCTGTTCAGCGGCCGCATCGACTGGACGGTCACGGCGATCATGGCGGGAGCGTCGCTCGCCGGCGGCGTCCTCGGCGGGGCGCTCGCGTCGCGAATTCCCGCACGCGTGCTGCGCGTCGTCGTCATCAGCTTCGCGATCGTCGTCGGGGTTTTCTACCTCGTGCGGTGATCGCGCACGGATTGCGCGATTTCGGCCTAACCACAAGCTAACCGAGGGAGCACCTCCGCGCGGGTGTTGCGTGCGAGCATGGGCGGACATGCGTCGTCGTTCATTCTGGGGTGCAGGGCGAAGCCTTGTCTTGTTGGCGTTGTGCACGTGTGGCGCACCGCCATCGAAGCCCGACGCCGACGAGAGCTCGACGACGTCGGCGCTCACCGGTCAGAACGGCGCGCTGACGGTCACGACGGCGAACACGATCGTCAACCAGTATGCGGTGCTCGCGGCGAATGCCGCCGCCGGCGCGACGACGATCTCGGTGACGAACATCGGCGACTTCACGGCGACCGCGCCGTTCACGAGTGGGCTCGCGAGCGGCGATCTGATGTTGATCTATCAGCCGCAGGGCGCGACGATCACGGCGACGAGCACGGCGACGTACGGCGCGGTCACCGCGCTCGGCGGCGCTGGCAACTACGAGCTCGTGCACGTCGCGAGCGTCGCGGGAAACAACATCACGCTCGAGACCGGATGCGGTGGTCTCGCGCACGCATACGCGACGGCGGGCGCGACCGAGGTGATCCGTGTCCCGCAGCTGACGACGTTGACGATCAGCGGCGCGGGCTCGATCGGCGCGAGAGCGTGGGACGGCGCGCGCGGCGGTGTCGTCGCGATCCATGCGCAGAGCACGATGACGATCGGCGGCGCGGGCATCGATGCGAGCGGCGCGGGCTTCCGCGGCGGCGTCGTCGACAACGTGACGACAGGTCCGCCCGGCACGACGACGATCCGCTCGGCAAGCAACGCGACCGGCGCCGAGAAGGGCGAGAGCATCGCGGGC
>JAFAOG010000398.1 GCA_019237945.1 Deltaproteobacteria bacterium
CGCAAGGCCGGCGTGGCCGACTACCGCGCGTTCGCCCACGAGGTGCTCGTCGCGATCCCCGACCGGCCGATCTCGTTCGAGGTGTTCTCCGACGACTTTGTCGAGATGGAGCGCCAGGCGAACGAGATCGCGAGCTGGGGCGACAACGTCTACGTCAAGATCCCGGTGACGAACACGCAGGGCGAGCACGCGTATCGCCTCGTCGGCCGTCTCTCGCAGGCGGGCATCAAGGTCAATGTCACCGCGATCTTCACGCTCGAGCAGGTGCGCGCCGTCGTCGACCAGCTCGACCCCGCGACCGCCGCGTACGTCTCCGTGTTCGCCGGGCGGATCGCCGATACCGGCGTCGATCCGGTGCCTCACATGGTCGCGGCGCTCGAGATCACGAAGCGCGCCCCCAAGGCCGAGCTGATCTGGGCGAGTCCGCGCGAGCTGCTCAACATCTTCCAGGCCGATGCGATCGGATGCCACGTGATCACGGTGACGAACGATCTGCTCGCGAAGCTCGCGCACGTCGGCAAGGACCTCGGCGAGTTCTCGCTCGAGACCGTCAAGATGTTCCACGACGACGCGGCGAAGGCCGGCTACAAGCTCTGATCGACCCCGACCGGCTCGCCGTCTCTCGCGAGTGACAGCTGGGCCGCCTCGAGCGTGCGCGTGATTCGCAGCGCGCTCGCGAGATCGCCGCGCATCGCGACGCCGGTCTTCATGCTGTCGAGGAAGTGATGCAGCTGCACGCGTAGCGGCTCGTCCATCGCGATCTGTGGGATGTGGACGTCGCCGTCTCGCAGCACGAGGTACTGGCCGTACTCGCTGAACGACGGCGGACTCTCGTAGCCCTTGTTGTAGATGCGTAGCTTGTCGGGGGCCACGTCATCGAACTCGACCATGCGTTGCGAGCACACGAGCGTCAGCCGCCGCTCCTTGCGCGGGCTCAGCCACGACAGGTGGACGTGCGCGAGCTCGCCGCTCGGATATCGCATCGTCAGGAACACGACGTCCTCGATGTCTCGCTGCAGCACGCACTGGCCTCGCGCGGCGACCGTCAGCGGCGCGCAGCCGAGCAGCAGATCGATCATCGAGAGATCGTGCGGGCCGAAGCTCCACAGCGCGTTCTCGTCGCGCCGCAGCCGGCCCAGGTTGACGCGCGTGCAATGCAGGTAGTGCAGCGCGCCGAGCTGACCGGAGCTGAACAGCTCGCGCAGCCGCAACACGGCCGGGTGGTGGACCATCAGGTGGCCGACCATCGCGACGCGCCCACTGCGGCCGGCGGCGGTCGCGACGCGCTGCGCATCGGTCGAGCTCATCGCGAGCGGCTTTTCGATCAGCACCGCCTTGCCATGCTCGAGCGCCGCGACGGCGAGCCGGGCGTGCGTCGCCGCGGGCGAGGCGATCACGACCGCATCGATCGACGCGTCCGCGAGCACGCGTTCACTGTCGGCGAGCAGCGCCGCGCGCGGAGCGGCCGTGCGTGCGTGGTCGAGAGCACGCGGATCCGGATCGGCGACCGCGACGAGCTCGCAGCGCGGCTCGGCGGCGATCACGCGGACGTGGTTGATGCCCCAGGCTCCGGCCCCGATGACGGCGAGCCGGGCCATCGGCTCACATCGCGATGCGAACGCCCAGGAGGGCTTCGTGGCGCGTGAAGCTCGGGTCGGCCGTCGTGCCCATGAACGTGTACGTGTAGTTCGTCTGCACCGTCGAGAACCGGTAGCTCAGCGTCGCCGCGAACCAGTTGCGGAAGCTGTAGCTCATGCCGGCCGTGACGGCGAAGATCGTGTCGTCGCGCGTGTCCGGTCCCGTGATCATCGGGTTCGCGATGTTGACGCCGTTGTACTCGCGGAGGTGCAGCTCGGGCTGGACCATCAAGACGAACGGGTTGAACAGCTGCTGCAGCGACGCGAGGAAGACGTGGTCGCGATAGTAGTTCGCGTTGATCGAGTCGGAGTACATCAGCTGGTAGCCGAGCATCACGCGGCCGAGCGGCGAGTAGCGGTAGCCGAACGTGGCGCCGAACTGCGGCGCGTTGAAGCTCGGACCCTTGGTGTAGAAGCCGTTCGTGTAGCCGGCCGAGAGGTTGAGCGTGGTCTTGTACGTCAGCAGCGTGCCGATGCCCGCGAGGATCGACAGCGGATAGGACGTGACCTTGTTGCTCGTGCCGAGCGCGCTGACGACGCCGAGCGACGCGTCCATGTAGACCTGCGTCTGCGGAAGCCACTGCCACATCGGGTGCAGGCCGAGAGTGTTCGACATACGATCCGGATACGTGCTCGACTGCTCGAAGACGTCGATCGTGTTCTGGTAGTAGAGGTAGCCGCTCAGCGAGCTGCCGCGCGGATGAATGATGCCGACGAGCCGCGCGTTGTTGATGTCGCGGTTGAGGTTTGCATCGGTCTCGAAGTCCGCGGCGCGGATGAGACGCATGAAATCGTCGTCGATTCCAAACGAGAACCGGCCCATCGGATTGGCGATCGCGTGGAACGACGCGCCGAGGCCAAGGCCGCCGGCCTTCGAGACCTGATCGTCGCTCGACAGCATCAGGTCGTACGCGGCGCGCAGGCTGAGCCGGTACTCGAAGCTGCCCATATCGGGCGTGCCCTCTTCGGTCGTGTGCGAGGTGGTCGTGTTGATGCGCGCGCCGCCGAGCGACGATGCGCCGATCTGCGCCATCAGCCGCAGCACGCCGGCGTCCTGCGTCTGCGTGTTCGCGTAGAACACGTTCGAGATCACGCCGGTCTCGAGACCGAACACCGGACGCAGCACCGTACCTTCACCGACCTTGATGCCGGCGCCTTCGACGATCGATCCCGGCGCGACAGCGGCTTCCGGGTTGAACTGGCCGATCGAGAGATCGTAGGGATTGACGGTCTCGTTGGACGACGCTTGCGCGTGCGCGACAGACGCGAGGCCGATCAGGATACCTGCAGTCGAAAATAGACGATTCATTTCGGGGTCCTGTGGCCTAAGGTTGAGAAATATACGCAGCGCTGGACCGATGCGTCAACTGCTTCAGACGCCACCTAACGGACCGGCGTTCAAGCGGGAGTGACTCACGACGCATAGAACCGCTCGACCGCCTCGACGACGAGCGTGCGGTGGACATCGGGCATCGCGGGATAGATCGGCAACGCGAGCACCTCACGCACCACGCGCGTCGCGACCGGGAGCGCCCCGCAACGACCCGCGAGTCCCGTCGAGCCGGCAAGCAGCTCGGGGTAATACACCTCGGTGCCGATTCCCGACGCTGCGAGGTGCGCCCGCAGGGCATCGCGACGCGGGGCCCGGATCACGAACTGATGATAAATGTGGCCGGGATGCTCGGCCGGCAGGCGAAGCTCGGCGGGGACCCGGGCCGCTCGGAACAGGGCTCGGTAGGCGTGCGCATGCGCACGGCGGCGGGCCGTCCACGCCGCGAGGTGCGTGAGCTTGGCTCGCAAGACGGCGGCCTGCATCGCATCGAGCCGGAAGTTTCCGCCGAGCGCGACGTGGTGATATTTGGGGCGCGCGCCATGCGTCCGTAGCAGGCGCACGCGATCGGCGAGCTCGTCATCGTCGGTGATCACGGCTCCTGCATCGCCGAGCGCGCCGAGATTCTTCGTCGGAAAGAACGAGAGTGCGCCTGCGATGCCGCCGAGCTGGCTCGCCGCGATCGCCTGCGCGCTGTCCTCGATCACGGGGCAGGTCGCGCGCGGGATCGCCGCCGGATGACCGAACAGATGCACGGGGACGATCGCGCGCGTCCTCGCGGTGCACGCGGCGAGGGCGGCATCGGCGTCGAGCGTGAGGTCGTCATCTCGCACGTCCGCGAAGACGATCGTCGCCCCGAGGCGCGCGAACGATCCGGCGGTCGCGAAGAACGTCAGCGGCGTCGTCACGACCTCGTCGCCGGGCGCGAGCCCGAGCGCCATGCCGAGGACGAGCAGCGCATCGGTGCCGGAGCTCGTTCCGATCGCGTGCGTGGTGCTGCAATGGCGCGCGAGCTCGGCTTCGAAGCCGGTGACTTCCTCGCCGCCGATGAACGTTCCGCTGTCGAGCACGCGCGCGATCGCGCGATCGAGCTCGCCGCGCAGCGCTGCGGTCTCGGCGCGCATGTCGAAGAAGGGCACGTTCATCGCGAGGTCGCCGACACAGTACCGCAGAGCCGCGTATGCTACGGGCGTGCACGTCGTCGTAACGGGCGCCGCCGGCTTCATCGGGTCGCATACGTGCGAGCGGCTCGTGGCGCGCGGTCATCGGGTGACCGGGATCGATTCGTTCGACGGATATCTGTATCCGGCGGAGCCGAAGCGGCGGAACGCGGCGGAGCTGAAGGGCGTCACGCTCGTCGAGGGCGACATCTGCGACGCGGCCGTGATCGAACGAGTGATCACGCGCGACGTCGATGTCGTCTGTCATCTCGCGGCGCTCGCGGGCGTGCGGCCGTCGCTGGCGCAACCGTTGCGGTACATGCGCGCGAACGTCGAAGGCACGACCGTGATCATCGAACGTATGCGCGCACTCGGGCTGCAGCGGCTGGTGTTCGCGAGCTCGAGCTCGGTGTATGGCGCGAAGCCGGGAACCGATGTCGCGGCGTTTCGCGAGGACGATCCGTGTCTGACGCCGGCGTCGCCGTATGCCGCGACCAAGCGGATGGGCGAGCTGCTACTGTCGACGTATCGCGATCTGTTCGGGCTCGGCGTCTCGGCGCTGCGCTTCTTCACGGTGTATGGCCCGCGGCAGCGGCCCGACATGGCGATCGCGAAGTTCGTCGATGCGATCCGGCACGACCGACCGATCACGCTGTTCGGCGATGGGACGTCGCGGCGCGACTACACGTATATCGACGACATCGTCACGGGGACGGTCGCCGCGATCGAGCGCGTGCAACCGGCGCAGTACGCGATCTACAACCTCGGTGGCACGCACACGATCTCGCTCGCGGAGCTCGTCGCGACGATCGAGCGCGTCATCGGCAAGCGCGCCGTGATCGAGCGGCAGCCCGATCAGCCCGGCGATGTCCCGATCACGTACGCGAACATCGATCGCGCGAACGCGGAGCTCGGGTATCAGCCGACGACGCGACCCGACGAGGGCATCGAGCGCTACTGGGCCTGGCTCGCCGGCCGGCCGATGCCGTAGTACGCGAAACCGGCCTTGCGCGCGTCCGCGGGCGACCACACGTTGCGCCCGTCGAACAGCACCTTCCCGCGCATGCGCGCGCCGAGCTTCGCGAGGTCGGGGTGGCGCAGCTCGTGCCACTCGGTGATGAGGACGAGCGCATCGGCCTGGTCGGTGGCGGCGTACGGTTCGTCGGCGAGCGCGATCGCATCGCCGAGCTGCGCGCGGATGTTGGCGGCGGCGGCCGGGTCGTAGCCGACGAGCGAGGCGCCCGCGGCGCGCAGCTGCTCGATCAGTGTGAGCGCGGGCGATTCGCGGATGTCGTCTGTCTCGGGCTTGAACGCGAGCCCCCAGATCGCGATGCGCTTGCCGGAGAGCTTGCCGCCGAAGTGCGCGACCACGCGTTCTCCGAGCACGTGCTTCTGGCGCTCGTTCGCGCGCTCGACCGCATCGACGACGTTGAGCGGCACGTCGGCCTCGCGGGCCGTGTGGAGCAGCGCGCGCAGATCCTTCGGGAAGCACGAGCCGCCGAAGCCGCAGCCGGCGAACAAGAACTTGTTGCCGATGCGCGGGTCGGAGCCGATGCCGACGCGGACCTTCTCGATGTCGGCGCCGACCTGCTCGGCGAGCCGGGCGAGCTCGTTCATGAACGAGATGCGCGTCGCGAGCATCGCGTTCGCGGCGTACTTCGTCAGCTCGGCGGAGCGGATGTCCATCACCTGGATGCGCTCACCGGTGCGCATGACGCCGGCATACGCGTCGCGCAGCACCCCGGTCGCGCGGTCGTCGTCGGTGCCGATGATCACGCGCGCGGGCTTGAGGAAGTCGTTGACCGCATCGCCTTCCTTGAGGAACTCGGGATTCGAGGCGACCGAGAACGGCTGCTTTGTCGACGCGGCGATCGCAGCGCGCACCTTGTCGGCGGTGCCGACGGGAACCGTCGACTTCGTCACGATCACGGCGTAGCCGGTGAGCGCGGCGCCGATCTGCTTCGCGGCGTCGAGGACGTAGTTGAGCTCGGCCGAACCGTCGGCGGCGCTCGGCGTACCGACCGCGATCACGCACAGCTGCGCGCCGGGCACGGCGTCCGCGATCGAGGTCGTGAACTGCAGGCGGCCGAGCTTCGCGTTGCGATGCACGAGCTCCGGCAGGCCCGGCTCGTGGATCGGCATCTCGCCGCGCTTGAGCGACGCGATCCGCGTCGGGTCGATATCGACGCAGGTGACGTCATGTCCGAACTCGGAAAAGCCCGCTCCAGCGACGAGGCCTACGTAGCCAGTTCCGACAACCGCGATCTTCATGCGGCGACGCTATCAATAGCGGACCTGCGAGACCAGCACCGTCGCGTCGCCACCGCCGCTCGTCGCGCCGCCGGTCAGCACGAGAAAATCGCCGACGCGCACGAGGTCGTGGTTCGTGCGGCCCATCGGCAGCGCCGTTGCCGGCTGCCAGGCCTCGAGCGCGCCGCCGGCCTCGATGTGGGCGGCGTACGTCGCGGTCGTTCCGGAGCCTCCGAACACCTGCGTGCGCCCGCCGACGAGGAAGACGTAGTCATCGACGGCGACCGCCTCGCCGAAGCCCGTCGGCGTGGGCAGCGGCGTCGTCGGCACAGCGGGGCCGCCGGCGAGCGGCGCGACGAACGCATCGGCAAGCACCGCCGAGGTGTCGTGATAGCCGCCGAGCGTGTAGGCGTGCGTCGCGGTGAATGCGTACTGCGGCTGCGCGCGGAACGTGATGCCGAGGTCGGTCGTCGTCCACGTCGGCGCGGTGACGGGCGTCGAGAGCTCGCCGGTCGCGTCGGTGTCGAGCGAGCTGTGCATGACGACGAGGTCGCGGCCGTGCACGGTCGCCTCGGAGGAGATCGCGATCGTCGGCAGGTCGGTCATCGAGGCGAGCGGCGAGAGCATGCCGTGCGCGTCGAGGTCGGCGGTGTAGACCTTGCGGCTGTCGGTGTCGGTGTCGTAGAGGCCGTCGATCACGTAGAGGCGGCGGCCGTCGGCGGTCGCAGTGCACTCGGAGACCGGCGATGGCGTATGACCGGCGAGCTGCCACGAACCGAGCGTGCCGTCGGCGGCGAGCGGCGCGGCATGGATCTCGTCCGTCTTCACGAACGTGCCGTTCGACTGGTAGTTGCCGCCGATCACGAGGACCCAGTTGTCGATCGCGGCGCTGCAGTGATTCGCGCGCGGCGTCGGGAGGGCGGGGCCGGCCTGCCACGCGCCGAGCTCGCCGGTCGCGCTGCGGGTGGGCGTGGTCGAACAGGCGGCGACGAGGAGCAGGGCGGCGGTGCGCATCGCGCGGACGTTCGTCGCGGCGCGGCGTCGTCGCAAGCGTCGTGTTGTTGCACGTCGATGACGGTGTAGCAGCCGTGCCACGGCAGGATGCGGCAGCGGGCTCGCGGATCGCGCGGATGCGACGGTGCGCGAATTGCTTGGGCCCTGCGCCGTGCGAGCCGCCGTCCTCGTGTGCCTCGTCGGGTGTGCGTACCGATCCGGGTCATTTGCGAGCAATGCCGTCGTGTTCTCCGGAGAGCGCGTGACGGCGGGTTGTCTCGATGTGGCCGTCGAGCGCGAGCGCGACCTCGACGGGGGTACGCCCGTCATCCGCTACGTGTTCGGGAATCGCTGCGCGCGGGCCGCGGTCGTCGATCTGGCGCACGCGAATGTCGTCGGGCGCACGGCGAATGGCAACGAGGTCATCCTGACGCCGTTCGATCCGAAGCACGAGATCCGCGCGCTCGAGCTCGACGGCCGATGGGTCGGCTCGGAGACGCTTGCGTATCCCGTCGAGGCGTCGCTCGCGCAGGTGTGCGTCGATGCGGGGTCGATCACGCACGCGAACGCGCAGTGGGTGTGCTTCGCGCGGAGCGGATCGTGAAGGCGGCGCTCGTGCTCGTTGCGATCAGCGGCACCGCGCTCGCCGGCCACAGCGGTGGCAGCAGTTGCAGTCACGGAAGTGGTGGCGGCGGGCACAGCGGTGGCGGCGGCGGCGGATACAGCTCCAGCAACAGCAGCTCCAGCTCGAGCAGCAGCAGCGAGCCCGCATCGCACGGCTGCGAGGAGACGACCGACATCGAGGGCTACCGCGAGTGCATGCGTTTCGGCATGTGGGCGAACAACATGGTGTTGCCGCTCGTGTTCATCGAGACCGGATCGGCATTCCGGCGGTTTCAGACGCTCGCCGGCGGTACGAGCACCGTCACGCATGGCGACGAGTCGTTCGCGTTTCGCGTCGTCGGGCCGCGCGCGCACATCGACAGCGCCGTGACATGGACGGCGCGGTTTGGTGTCGGGCTGCCCCACGGCCTGTACGTCGCGCTCGAGGGCGAGGCCGGCGGGATCGTGTCGCCGATCGCGACCGGCGCGAGCATGGAGACGACGGGGACGTTCGGCAGCCCGGACCTCGCGGCGCAGAAGGCGATGGTCATCGGCGGCTCCGCCGTCGCCGGCGTGTGGACGAATGGCGAGGTGGGCGCGCTTGGCGTCGAGGCGGTCGGCGGCGTGCGCAACGTGATGACGTCGTTCGACAGCACGTATTACGACTGCGAGCAGTCGGCGTCGGTGAGCGAGACGCGCGGCGTGCTCGAGGTTCGTGCGCGCGGCGAGGTGTGGGTGAACCCGTGGGTCAGCATCGGCGCGACGGTCGGGTCGAGCGTGATCGAGCACGATGACTGGATGGCCGGCATCTACGTCGGCATGCGCAGCCGCGCGTACGGTGGGCTTCGCTAGATCTCGAGCTCGTCGCCTTCGCGCGCGGGCGTGACGGCGATGCCGTGCGGCGCGAGCAGCGCGGTGCACGCGGCGACGATGCCGTCGACGGCGTCGTCGGAGTAGTCCTGGTCGTAGTGGAACGGGACGAGACGCTTGGCCTTGGCCGCGATCGCGGCGGCGCACGCCTCCTCGTACGACGAGAAGCCGCGGTTGCGGCGCGTCGCCTGGTCTTCCGGCTTGTACGTCGAGTCGTGGAGCAGAACGTCGGCGTTCGCGTAGTGCGCGATCGCGGCGGGCTCGGGGCCGGATTCCGGATAGCCGACATCGCTCGCGTAGACGAACGAGCGGCCGGCTTCCTCGACGCGGAACGAGAGAGCGCGCGTGTGGCCGTGCGCGTGCTCGCGCGTCGTGATGCGGACGCCCTCGGCCTCGAACGCGGGCAGCGCGGCGCGCACGTCGACCTTGGCCGAGAGGTTCTTGAGCGTCTGGAGCGGGGAGAAGTTCGGATCCATCTGGCCCTCGAGGATCTGCTCGAGGACGTCGGGCGACGAGCCGGGGCCCCAGACGGTGAACTGGTTGCCGCCGATGAAGACCGGCGGGAAGAAGCCGAGGCCCTGAATGTGATCCCAGTGCGTGTGCGAGAGCAGGATCGTCGCGCGGCCCGCGCCCTTGCCGAACTCGGTGCGCAGGAGCGCGTTGCCGAGGTGCATGAGGCCGGTGCCCATGTCGATGATGATCAAGTTGCCGGCGGCGGTGTGGACCGAGACGCACGACGTGTTGCCGCCATAGCGGTTGGTCTCGGGGCCCGGTGCGGGGATCGAGCCGCGCACGCCCCAGAACTTGATCCTCATTGGTCCCCCAGCGGGATCTCGAGGCCTTCGTAGGCGCTGACGAGCGTGAACTTATCGGCGGAGACGAGCTCGCGCGCGGCGGCGAGGATCTTGTCGTTGTCGTCGTCGCTGCGCATCGGCGCGTGGTGGAAGAGGCAGAGCTGCTTGACCTTGGCTTCGCGCGCGATCTCGATCGCGTCGTCGGGGCGCGAGTGCCCCCAGTGCGGGCGCGCCTGGTACTCCTCGGGCGTGAACTGGGTGTCGTAGATCAAGAGGTCGGCGTTCTTCGCGAGGGCGACGACGCCGGCGCGCATCGCGGCGAGCTCGCTCTGGACCGGCGGCGGCAGGGTGCCGAAGGACGGGCGCTCGATGAAGTCGCGGCCGAGCAACATGTCCGTGAATGGCGCGGTGTCGGAGCAGTAGACGACCGAGGCGCCGTCGACGTCGACGCGATACGCGATCGCGACCCACGGGTGGTTGAGGCGGGCGCACGTGACGTGGGCCTTGCCGATGTGGAAGCGCGCGCCTTCGACCAGCTCGTGGAAGTGCATGTCGGCGTGCATCGCGGAGAGCGGGACCGGGAAGTACGCGGCGTCGTGTTGCTGGGAGAACACGGCCTCGAGGTGCATGTCGCGCTGGCGGGCGAAGATGTGGACCTGGTTGCCGGCGCGGTAGAGCGGCGAGAAGAACGGCAGGCCCTGGACGTGGTCCCAGTGCGTGTGGCTGATCAGGATCGAGGCCTTGCCGCGGCCGTCGCCGAACGTGCCCTCCATCAAGGCCTTGCCGAGGTGGCGGATGCCGGTGCCGGCGTCGATGATGATCGGGTCGGCGGCGCGCGGGCGGACCTCGACGCACGAGGTATTTCCGCCGTAGCGGTTCGTCGCCCGCCCCGGGACGGGGATCGAGCCACGGACTCCCCAGAACCTGACCTTCATCGACGCGCCAGGTCCGAACGTACCGCCGGGCGGCGGGCCGACGCTAGAACAGCTTGCGGGAATCTAAGAGGATCGTGACCGGGCCGTCGTTGACCAGCTCGACGGCCATGTCGGCGGCAAACTCGCCTGCCGCAACGTGCGGCACCCCCGCGCGGGCGAGGTCGGCGAGCGCTTGCTCGTAGAGTGCGCGTGCGGCAGCCGGTTCGAGCGCGCCGGTGAATGCAGGGCGGCGGCCCTGGCGCGCGTCGCCGTAGAGCGTGAACTGCGAGACGACGAGAACGCCTCCGCCGATGTCGAGCACGGAGCGATTCATCTTGCCCGCGTCGTCGGGGAAGATGCGGAGGTTGACGATCTTGTCGACGATGTACGCGAGGTCCGCCGCGGTATCGCCGGCGCCCGCGCCGAACAGCACCATCAGCCCGCGGCCGATCGCCCCGGTCGTGCGCGTGTCCACCGTCACGGAGGCGCGCGAAACTCGCTGGACGACGGCCCGCATGTGGTCGGAACCTACCGAAAACCAGGCAACCCAGGTGCCTTGCCGGGGGTCGAATCGGCCGCTAGGATGCGCCCGCCCATGCGGTTTCTCGTGCTCGCTGTCGTGCTCGCTGCTGGTTGCGGCAAGGAGATCGGCGACGCGTGCATCATCAGCTCGGACTGCGACCCGAACGGGCGCCGTCAGTGCGTCGACCCGAACAACAACGGCGGGTACTGCACGATCCAGGGCTGCGACTACGACACGTGCCCGAGCGAGGCGTCGTGCGTGCGCTTCTACACCGGGCAGTTCAACAACAAGACCTGCAACCCGGCCACCGAGGACGCGACGGTCGGCACGCCGACGGATGATTGCTCGCTCGACGAGCTGTGCGACCTCGAAGGTCACTGCGTCGCGCGGTCGAGCGAGATCCGCTACTGCATGCGCAAGTGCTCGAGCAGCAGCGACTGCCGCGACGGCTATGAGTGCCGCGACCTGACGCTGATGCAGGCGCACGGCGGTGAGCCGGTGCTCGCGCCCGGCGTGCCTGTCGACGAGCACGCGCCCAAGTTCTGCGCGGTCAAGCCGGCGACCTGATACGTTCTTCGCGTGTCGATCGGCTCGTTCCTGCTGAGGCGCCTCGGCTCGGGCTTGCTCGCGATCTTCGGCGTCAGCGTGCTGGTGTTCCTGTTCCTGCACCTCGTGCCCGGCGATCCCGTGGATCATCTGGCGGGCGGCGAGGCGACTGCGGAGCAGCGCCACAAGATCGAGGTCTGCATGGGCCTCGACAAGCCGATGGCGACGCAGTTCGTGACGTTCCTCGGCCACATCGCCGACGGCACGCTCGGGCATCAGTGCCCGGATCCGGGCCGCAAGCCGACGGTCGCGGCGCGCATCCTCGAGGTGATGCCGTACACGATCGAGCTCGCGTTCGCGGCGATGGTGATCGCGGTGATCCTCGCGCTGCCGCTCGGCGTCGTCGCGGCGATGAAGCGCGGGACGTGGGTCGACACGAGTGCGACCGTCGTGTCGCTCGCGGGCATCGTGATCCCGATCATGCTGCTCGCGCAGGTGCTGCTGGTGTGGTTCTTCGTCGACCTCGGATGGCTGCCCGGACCGACGGAGACGAACCTCGCATCGCTCGTGCTGCCGGCGTTCGCGCTCGGCATCCAGATGATGGCGATGCTGTCGCGGATGACGCGGTCGTCGATGGTCGACGTGCTCGGCGAGGACTTCGTGCGAACGGCTCGCGCCAAGGGTCTCGGCGAGCGGCGCGTCGTGTTCGTGCATGCGCTGCGCAACGCGCTGCTGCCGGTGATCACGATCGCGGGCCTGCAGTTCGGGTCGCTGCTGTCGGGATCGATCATCGTCGAGAAGGTGTTCGCGCGGCCGGGCCTCGGCCTGACGCTGCTCGATGCGATCGCCGAGCGCAATTACCCGGTCGTCCAAGGCACCGTGCTCGTCATCGCGAT